>NZ_CP054140.1:2451250-2777500 GCF_016446285.1 Desulfobulbus oligotrophicus | reverse complement strand
ACCAACCCCATACAAACTCTGAATGCCGTCAAGTTCTATTGCGGGAGTCAGACTGCGGGAGATAAGTTCCGTGGTCGAGAGGGAAAGAGCCCAGACCGTCAGCTAAGGTCCCTAAACTGCACTAAGTGGAAAAGGAGGTGAAATTGCACAGACAACCAGGAGGTTGGCTTAGAAGCAGCAATCCTTTAAAGATAGCGTAATAGCTCACTGGTCGAGTGAATTTGCGCCGAAAATGTAACGGGGCTTAAGTGCAGTACCGAAGCTACGGATCGAGCAATCGATGGTAGGAGAACATTGTGTAGGCCTGAGAAGGTGCATCGTGAGGTGTGCTGGAGGTATCACAAGAGCTTATGTTGACACGAGTAGCGAAAATGAAGGTGAAAAACCTTCACGCCGAAAGTCTAAGGTTTCCTGAAGTCAAGTTAATCTGCTCAGGGTTAGTCGGCCCCTAAGGCAAGGCTGAGAAGCGTAGTCGATGGGAAACGGGTTAATATTCCCGTACCGCTGGTGTGGGCATTGGATAAGGGGGGACGGAGAAGGATAGGCCATCCGGGCGTTGGTTGTCCCGGTTTAAGCGTGTAGGCGGAGGACTTAGGCAAATCCGGGTCCTTGTTAACGCTGAGACGTGAATACGAAGCCCTAAGGGCTGCAAAGTGGTTGATTCCATGCTTCCAGGAAAAGCCTCGTATACATTCACATTGGTGACCGTACCGTAAACCGACACAGGTAGACAGGTAGAAAATACTAAGGCGCTTGAGAGAACTCTGGTTAAGGAACTCGGCAAAAAAGCACCGTAACTTCGGGAGAAGGTGTGCCCACATGGTGATAGTTTATTCAATCTAGAGCCTAGTTGGGTTGCAGTGAAATGGGGGGAGCGACTGTTTACTAAAAACATAGGACTCTGCGAAGTCGTAAGACGAAGTATAGGGTCTGACGCCTGCCCGGTGCCGGAAGGTTAAGGGGACATGTCAGCGCAAGCGAAGCATTGAACCGAAGCCCCGGTAAACGGCGGCCGTAACTATAACGGTCCTAAGGTAGCGAAATTCCTTGTCGGGTAAGTTCCGACCTGCACGAATGGCGTAACGATTTCCCCACTGTCTCAACCAGGGACTCAGCGAAACTGTAGTACCGGTGAAGATACCGGTTACCCGCAACAAGACAGAAAGACCCCGTGAACCTTTACTATAGCTTGGCATTGTGTTTAGGGATAACATGTGTAGGATAGGTGGGAGACTTTGAAGTGGGCACGCCAGTGTCCATGGAGTCACCCTTGAAATACCACCCTTGTTATCTTTGAACTCTAACCGCGGTCCCTTATCGGGATCCGGGACATTGTCTGGTGGGTAGTTTGACTGGGGCGGTCGCCTCCCAAAGTGTAACGGAGGCGCGCGATGGTTCCCTCAGGCTGATTGGAAACCAGCCGTAGAGTGTAAAGGCATAAGGGAGCTTGACTGCGAGAGAGACATCTCGAGCAGGTACGAAAGTAGGTCTTAGTGATCCGGCGATTCCGCATGGAAGGGTCGTCGCTCAACGGATAAAAGGTACTCCGGGGATAACAGGCTTATCTCCCCCAAGAGTCCACATCGACGGGGAGGTTTGGCACCTCGATGTCGGCTCATCACATCCTGGGGCTGAAGCAGGTCCCAAGGGTTCGGCTGTTCGCCGATTAAAGTGGTACGTGAGCTGGGTTTAAAACGTCGTGAGACAGTTTGGTCCTTATCTGTTGCGGGCGCAGGATATTTGAGGAGAGCTTTCCCTAGTACGAGAGGACCGGGATGGACGAACCAATGGTGTTCCAGTTGTTCTGCCAAGGGCATCGCTGGGTAGCTAAGTTCGGAAGGGATAACCGCTGAAAGCATCTAAGCGGGAAGCCCACTCCAAGATAAGATATCCCGTACCGTAAGGTACCTGAAGGCTCGTTGAAGATGACAACGTTGATAGGTCGGATGTGGAAGTGCAGTAATGCATGGAGCTTACCGATACTAATGAGCCGTGAGGCTTAACCATATCTTTTTTAAACAAAGTTTACCCTGCTATTTCAATTGTTATAGTTTTTTCGGTGGCCATAGCGAAGAGGTCCCACCCGTTCCCATTCCGAACACGGAAGTTAAGCTCTTCAGCGCCGATGGTACTGCACGGGAGACTGTGTGGGAGAGTAGGTCGCCGCCGGCATATGCAAAAGCCCCCTTTGCTCAAACAAAGGGGGCTTTTTTTATGGAATACAACCAATAATCAAAACACTTAAATGAAAAAAACCCCCGCAGCTTGATCAGGCGGTGATGAAAATACAATCCTCCTTCACCCCCTCATTGCAAAAACGCACCAACACACTCCCGCCTCACTCCCCTTTCTACCAGAACCTCAATCAAACTCAGAGGCCTGAGCCAGTCAGTGCTTTCAGAAATGTGTTAATTCTTGAAAATGATTTGCTGGAATGGAGGTAAGGCTGTCTGTGAGACTGTCAGGCATCAAGAGCGAATGCTGAACATGCAGCCAGTTTCATGATTGGCACAGACAGACAGTCTCCTGACATCTGCTTCAAGAGAATAACGGTGCAGGTATAAAGAAAGAAGAACAGACGCTGCATTTCTTCTGTCGGCTCCGCAGTTACTGCAGGGCGAAGGTAGCCTTGAGGATAATCCCAAAAAAGGATTTTTTTAGCATTTTGCGGATGCGTACTTTACCTTGAGATCTGGCCACCAGTGCACGCAGTCATAGGCTGATGCGCGGCTGATTGATCGCTTTGCATGGAGCAGCGAACAGACTTGATGGTGTCCGGGGACGTCAGAAGGAAAATCGTACACCGATATTCCATGTCATGCCACTGAGATCGATATGAGAACCCCGGCTCCCGCTTAACTCATGAAACCGATACACAGCCTCTCCAAAAAATGAAGCAATATGAAAGGGGGTCCACTCTACTCCCCCGCCGAGATATCCACCAAAGCTGGAGTCCACATCACTTTTATCAGCATCAGCATACACAAAAGATACACCGGCGAGGGCATAGGGATCTATGCTCATTCCGGGCATTAGATGCGCCTGCAGGCCGACGTCAAACGGAATCAAGGTAAGCTCATCGTTGCCGTCAAATGTGCTGTCTTTGACGAAGTGGATGCGACTGTCGAGTCGTATATAGTCGCTAAAAACAGGCACTCCCAGACCAATTCCAAAGCCGGCCTTACCGTCAATATCACCTTTGTCCCAATAACTGGCAAAACCGTAAAGATCGATCGCCAGTGCAGGCGAGCTGAAGATAAAAAATGCGCATATCAGTCCAAGCAAGTGCATTCGTTTTTGTGTATACATGACAATCTCCCTGCAGATATCAATTATTTAAAATAGGTTACTCTACGTTTGCGGCCTCAAAATCACATCTCATCCATGACTCACATACAGAATCGTAACGGTCATTTTTTTTCTGTCAATAGATTTTATAGTCAAAACAGAATGTTGAATGAGATTAATTCAAGAGGCCCTGTTGAGGATGTTGTAAGGACACAGATGGAGTCAATCTTCCTGAAGTTTCAGTTCCACGGTCGTTTAAGCACCTAATACGGATGAATTCTGCATTCAAAAGGAGAGACTGGAGACGTTTTTATAAATAATCGTGCTGTTACAGTTTACCTGTGATAGCTTTATGTACAAGTTTTTATCTGATGGAATACAGGTATACAGTACCTTTATTTTATTGTACCTGATAGAAATGGAAAATATTCTTTAATGCATCGTGTCCTTGTAATTAAATACTATGTCATATAATCTTTCAGTTGTTGGTTAATACATTCATCAATGAGTTATGACGAATAAAAATATAAAAACATCGCAGAAAAATACTCCTGGAGCACTGTATGTTGTTGCCACTCCAATCGGTAATCTGGAAGATATAAGTGTGCGTGCTGTTCAAATCCTCTCTACGGTTGATTTGATAGCATGTGAAGATACCAGACACACTCGTAAACTCTGCCATTATTGTAAAATTGAGACGCCTCTTTTTAGTTATTATCGTGAAAGAGAACAAGAGCGGTCGGAAATACTTATCAATTTGCTTGCTGCCGGGAAAGATATTGCTCTTGTTTCCGATGCAGGCACCCCGGCTATCTGTGATCCTGGTTCGATTTTAGTGAACAAGGCCAGGGGCTCAGGTATCAAAGTTGTGCCCATAGCCGGGCCTTCTGCATTGACGGCATCACTTTCAATTGCTGGTTTAACGGATCCTCAATTTTTTTTTGGCGGCTTTCTTCCTGCCCGGAGTACTGATCGGAAAAAATTTTTAAAGAACGTCTCTTCATTGCCATATCCACTCATTTTTTATGAAACGCCCCACAGGATTTATGATTCCCTTCTCGATATGGCTGATGTTTTAGGAAAACGTCGCATACAGCTGTTTCGGGAGTTAAGTAAGATACATGAAGAGCACTTGGAGGGAATCATTACTGATCTGGCTGAGCGGGTCAGGGAAGGTGTAAAAGGTGAACTGGTCCTTGTTGTTCAAGGTGCGATGCCCACAGCTTCTGAAAAACCGGAGAGTATAGAGGAACTTATACTGTGGCACCGCGATGAACTTCAGACGAGCCTTAAAGATACGGTGCGTAACATCGCCTCAGATCTGGATATACCGCGCTCTTCTGTGTATAAACGTGCCCTCGCGGTATGGAAGAAGTCGGATTAGCAGGTTGTTGAACCCTATAAGCACGAAACAAACTCCTCTTGTCCGGGGACTTCTTTGATCCTGTCTATACAATCATCGTGACTGTTCGACGCGGCGATCAACTCCTTTTTCAGATAAAGAGCCGTGGATCTCGATTCAAGAGATACCATTTGTAATACAGGTGAGATATCTGTTGGTCAATTCACGCGTTGTAAGTGGATCGACTTGTTTTTTTGTACGATGATCATGGCGAAAAGAATGATGACGATACCCAACAGGGTTTGGGTGTCCGGATAAGTCTGATATAGGGCCCACTCAATAAGGACAATAATTGGAGGATAGAGATAGGAGTAGGCCATAACGCGTGTTGGTCCGATCTCAAGTGTGGCCCATTGGGAAATGAAAAAGGTGATGATGGTCGTAAACAGTGCCAGGTATCCGATACCCAACCAGACAACCACGGGTACGGTATGCCAGGAAATTGTCGGCAATTTTGGTAAGTTGAAGAGCAGCAGCCAGACGCAGCCGGTTATCATGATCCACAACGTCATAACAGCCATTGGTTCACCCCGATGCAGAAGTTTCACCAAAGGTGTGTAGAATGCCATCAGCAGGCAGGCAATGAAAAAATAGACATCTCCTTGATTGAAACTCAACGCCTGCAACTTATGCACATCACCTTCACATAACACCCAGATTGCTCCGGTCATGGCAAACAGCAGGGCGAACAGCCGATGGCGGCCCAGTCGTTCACGAAGCAGAAACCAGCTGTAACATCCGGAAATTCCCGGAACAGTTGTAAAGATAACACTTGTGTTAAGCGGGGTGGTGATCCGTAAAGATAAAAACATCATCCAGAAAAAACCAACAAGAGCACCACTGATTAAACTGTATCGTCCCAGTGCTTGCCAATCCGGCAGGCGGATTCCATATCGTAAGCCGACGTAAGGGATAAAGAATGCACTGGCCAGAAAAAAACGAATTAAAGTTAAAACTGCCGGATCGAGAAACGGTGTGATTATTTTGCCGACGACAAAGGATGTGGCAACCAGAGTTGCGGCAAGCACCATGCAACTATGGACGATCCAAGAGGGAAAAGTCGTTGTTAGAGATGTGGAATGGGCCATTGGAGATGCTTGAGGAGTTGTGGGTGCAACTCTCCATTACTGGCAAGGGTTTCCGGATAAAAAGGAGAGTAGGCGTCTCCTGTGAATGTGCTCACCATCCCGCCAGCCTCTTCAATAAGCAGCCACCCGGCAGCAGTGTCCCATGGCTGTAAATGGGCTTCATAAAAGCCATCAAGGCGACCGCAGGCAACATAGGCCAGGTCAAGTGCTGCTGCTCCGGCCCGTCGGATATCGCGAACATTGGGGAGCAGTGATTGAAGCTGCTGGATCACCTCGGGCAGACAGTTTTTGATGTCATAAGGAAAACCGGTGCCAATGAGGGCTTCAATAAGTTGTTGGGTTTTGGTTACATGGATAGCTCGATCGTTTAACCAGGCCCCTGACCCCTTGACAGCAGAGAAGAGTTCGTCCTGGAAGGGTGCGTAAATGACCGCTATTTCTGGAATGTCTTCATTGAGAAAGGCAATGGAGACGGCAAAGTAAGGAAATCCATGGGCAAAGTTGGTTGTGCCGTCAAGAGGATCGACGATCCAGAGCTGTTTTGTGGCTAAAAGGTGGCTTTCTGTCTGCTCCTCAGTCATGACTGCAATGTCAGGAAAATCTTGTTTCAGGATTTGAACAATGATTTGCTCTGCAGAAATATCTGTTTCCGTGACAAGGTCAATCGCTCCTTTCATGGTGATATCATGTGGTTTATTTAGATTTCCACAGATAAATTTTCCAGCGGTTAAAGCAGCCTTGCAGGCAGAGGTAAGCAGACTCTTCTGTCTGGTATGGGTGCATTGCGATAGCAGATTATCTATTCTGTTCATGAAGGACCTGTACAAAAGTGATACTGGAAGGAGAGTCAATCTTTTTTTCTGTGCGCGACTCTTTTGATGTCTTTTCTTTTATGATGTTGATATCTTTCGGGGTTAAACTCTTCTGAAGATGTTGAGTGTATAGTCGACAATATGTCGTTTGGTGATCACGGGATATTGATCTGCAAAGGTGTATTCGTTTTGCAGTCAATTCATTGATTTGATGGAGTTTATCACCAAAAACAACATGTAATTCCTGAACCTTCAACCTGAGATGTCTTTGCAGGTCATAAAAGAAACTATGGAATAGTCTGTGGTACATCAGAATAAAGAAAAAATACTATAGATCAAAGGAGAATCAACAGGATAATCCCGAGCGATCATTCATACATTTGAGTGGTTTCCAAAAACTCTTTTATGATGGAAAGAGGAGGCATTTCACTGCTCTTTCGAAAAAATGACAGAAAAGAGGACGTCGGATTACCTGGGCCGAAAAGAGTGTATCCTTCTGAGACTCATGCATTCCGGGAAAGGGGTATCAGGGTAGCCTGGAAGTCTGTTGTCGTTTTTTTGTTTATGGCCGGCACGAACAGATCCGGTCTGATGAGCAGTTTATACTGTTGTTAGCAGACCTTATCTGACCAGAGCGAACCTTTTGAATATTTCGTGTATGTTTCGGTATTGTCGGACATGTTCCCCATCATCGGGAGACAAAAAGTACAGTCCAGCCATTTTTTTGTTTTCTGACATAAAGTTAAAGAACAAACAAAACCTTGGCAACACCTGGCATCCTCAGTCAGTCTGTTCTTTAATTCTTCTTTTAAGGGTATGCACAGTCTATGTCGCTCCCTTTCAGCTTTTCCAGTCCATGCTCAAGGGCAGGTAAAACAGCTCGCAGGTTTTCCTCAACAGCCTTTGGGCTACCAGGAAGATTGATGATAAGGCTGTTTTTGCGAATGCCACCAATCCCCCGTGACCAAACTGCCTGAGTGGTTTTTTGTAAGCTGGCCTGTCGCATGGCTTCACCAAGTCCGGGGACCTCCCGGTCGATGACTGCTCTGGTGGCTTCGGGAGTCTGATCCCTTGGTGAGACTCCGGTGCCTCCGGTGGTTACGATCAGGTCCAGTTTTTTGTCATCCACCCAGGCAATTAAGGTCTGCTCGATCAGTTTCTTTATATCAGGTAGAATTTGATACATGACAACCATGTACCCATTTTCCTGAAGGATTTCTTGAACCCTGAGCCCGCTGATGTCTTCCCGTTCTCCGCAGGCTCCCTTATCGCTCAGTGTTAACACACCGCAGCGAAACGATCGTAACAGTTCGGACATTACTCTGCTGTCTCTGCCTTGTACTCAGCAATGATTTTTTCAGCAATCTGGCCCGGTACCTCTTCATAATGGGAGAATTTTGTTGAAAAAGTTCCGCGCCCACCGGTCATTGATGTCAGATCTAAGGCGTAAAGCAAGATCTCTGCCTGAGGGACATGAGCGTTAACCACCTCATACCTGTCTTTCGAGTCCATGCCAAGCACGCGACCGCGCCTGCTGTTGAGATCGCCCATGACATCTCCGACAAAATCCTTTGGTACGCGTACTTCAATCTCCATGATCGGCTCTAAAAGCACGGGATTCGCCTGAATCACCCCCTTTTTAAAGGCGAGCGAACCGGCAACTTTAAAAGCCATTTCAGAAGAGTCGACCGTGTGGTACGAGCCGTCGATTAAGGTTACCTTTAAGTCGACAAAGGGATATCCGGCAATAACCCCCCGCTCCATAGCTTCGATGATACCTTTTTCAACTGCCGGACGATACTGCTGAGGAATAACCCCGCCGACTATTTTATCGACAAACTCGAACTGTTCTCCACGGGAAAGCGGCTCCATCTCAATGGTGCAATCACCGAACTGACCACGTCCGCCTGATTGTTTTTTATGTTTCCCCTGAACTGTAACCTTGCCTTTGAGTGTCTCCCGGTACGGGACTCGTGGTGGCCGCAGCTCCATTTCCACGCCGAATTTGCGTTTAATCTTCTCACCGACAACCTCAAGGTGTACCTGACCGACACCTGAAATAAGTGTCTCATGAGTTTGCTGTTCACGCGTAAGTTTGAGCGTCAGGTCTTCATCGAGGAGACGGGCAATTGAAGAGAACAGCTTCTCCTCGTCACCTTTTTTAGCACTGACCGCATAGGCAATAACTGCGGGCAGGGGCTCAGGAGCCGGGTAGACAACAGGATTGGCCTCATCGCACAGTGTATCTCCGGTGGTGGATTCCTTGAGCTTGGCAACTGCAACGATCATGCCGGGGATTGCCTGTTCAACGGGTTTTTGTTCCTTGCCGGACATGATAAAGAGCTGGCCATACCGTTCGGAAGTGGACTTGGAGGCATTGTAAAAGGCTTCACCCTTCAATGTTCCGGATACAACACGGAAAATAGTGAGTCGTCCTGCAAAGGGATCGGCCATGGTTTTAAAAACCATTGCCGAGAAGGGAGCGTCAGTAATTCCTGGACGCTCGACAGTGTCTTTAGTCTTCGGATTGATACCGATTCGGGGAGGTCGCTGGTCAGGAGAAGGGAGAAGGTTGACAATGGCATCAAGGACAGTGCTGGAGCCTTTGTTCACCAATGGTGCACAGACGCAAACCGGGGTGATTTTAGCAGCCTTGATGGCCGCTACCAGTCCGGTCATGAGCTCATCCTCAGTCAGGGTCCCCTCTTCCAGGAACTTTTCAATCAGTTCGTCTTCGGTTTCAGCGACACTCTCCATCAGTGCCTCGCGCAGACTGTCAACCTCGTCGACCATGTCAGCCGGTACTGCATCAGCTTCTGCTTTTCCTCCATCGGCAAACAGCAGTGCCTTGCCGGCCACGATATCGACAACTCCTTTAAACTGATCTTCGGCCCCTATAGGCAGGTAGAGTACAACAGGATTCAGGTCGGTTGCCTCTTTAATGCTGTCGACTGTTTTTTGAAAGTTGGCGCGTTCACGATCCATTTTAGTCACACAGATCATGCATGGCAGATTGTGTTCTTTAATGAGATCGATGAATTTTTCAGTCTGCGGACGGACTCCCATCTCGGCACCGACAGTGAGTATGGCGCTGTCAGCAACCAGAGCAGCGAGGCGGGTTTCATTAAAGAAGTTGTCGTCACCAGGGGCATCGATGCAGAACACATCGTTTTTCTGCCAGGTTAATTTATTGAAAGCAGTACTGATGGAGATCTGCCGTTTAATCTCTTCTGGTTCGAAATCCATGGATGAGGTGCCATCATCTACCTTTCCCATTCGTTTCAGGGTGCCGGCAGTAAAGAGAAGGGCCTCGGCAAGGGTGGATTTACCACTGTTGCCGTGGCCAAGAAAAATCACATTCCTGATGTGTTGTACATCTTGCATGGAGACCTCCAGTGAGTATAACGGATGCAGTATCAACGTTTACGGCAAACATTCCTGCCTGAAACGCGGTGAAAAGCTCTCGCTCTTTCCGGGCAGGAATGGTAACCATCAAGTCCACTAATGAGCGATTCGTTATATTCGTATTAAGATTGTAAAGTCAAGCTTTAACCTGTTGAATAACTGGTCAACCACATGCCTGTGCAACCTGACGCCGAGCCTTCACGCTCCACTGGAAAAATTGCCCGTTCTGCAGGTGCGATCTCGATTGCCGTTATGTGCAGCCGAGTACTCGGCCTCATCCGTGAACAGATTTTTGCCGGATTTTTTGGTGCCGGGTATGCGATTGATGCCTTTGTCGTTGCCTTCCGTATTCCCAACCTGTTGCGAGATTTATTTGCTGAAGGTGCTTTATCCGCAGCTTTTGTCACCGTCTTCACCGAATACACGACGAATCGCGATACCGAAGCCATCTGGCGACTTGCAAATACTGTCTTGCTATTTTTCGCCCTGGTGGTCAGTGCACTGATTCTGGTCGGACTGTACTGGGCCGATACCCTTGTCAATCTGCTGGCTCCGGATTTTCAGGCTGTACCCGGCAAAACGGAACTGACCGTCATGCTGACCAGAATTATGTTCCCGTTTCTGCTGTTTGTGTCTTTAGCGGCAGTGGTGATGGGTATCCTCAATACGAAAGGAAGATTCTTTGTCCCGGCAATGTCATCGACATTTTTCAATCTCGGCTCAATTGTCGGTGGCCTGTCTCTGGCCTGGATCTTTCCCCGGTTTGGACAACCGGCCATTGCCGGAATGGCCTGGGGCACCTTGATCGGTGGTGTTCTGCAGCTGTTGATGCAGGTACCGACGTTATTGAAGGTCGGTTTTCAACCCAGGTTTATATGTAACTTTTCTGACCCGGGACTCCGGCGTATCCTGCTGTTGATGTTGCCGGCAACCATCGGCCTGTCGGCCACGCAAATCAATATCTTTGTCAACACCAACTTTGCCGCTTCCTGCGCTGAAGGCTCGGTTTCCTGGCTCAATTATGCGTTTCGACTGGTGCAGTTACCAATCGGCGTCTTTGGTGTAGCCCTGTCAATTGCGGTGATGCCGGTACTGGCAAAGCAGGCGGCAGAAAAAAATTTATCAGAGCTCAAGCAAACTTTTACCTCTTCATTGATCCTGGTGTTCACCCTGGCTGTTCCTGCCACTGCCGGCCTTATCATGCTGTCTGAGCCAATTATCCGGTTAATTTTTCAGCATGGGGCTTTTACTGCTGCTGATACGCTGCAAACCGCCGGTGCTTTACGGTACTATGCGATCGGGCTCTTTGCTTACTCGGCAATCAAGGTGATGGTACCAGTCTTCTATGCGATCAGGAACACCCGATTTCCGGTCATAGGCAGTTTTATTGGTGTGGCCGCCAACATTATCACCATTTTTTTAGTGATTGATGTCTTGCAACACCGGGGCATTGCGCTGTCGACCTCCTGCGCCATGATCCTCAATTTCCTTTTTCTTGGGGTCGTGCTTTATTACAAGCTCTCCGGCTATCCGCTGAGATATCTGGGGAAGGGGCTTGGTAAAATTCTGCTGGCAACCGCTCTGATGTGCTGTGCAATATTCGCGTTTGAGCGGGCACTCCCGTTGTGGTTTGTTGCCTCGATTCCAACCCAGATAGCTTCAATCGCCCTGGTCATTGTGATGGCAGTGTGTATCTATGCCGTTAGCCTACACCTGTTGCGTTTACCGGAGTTCATCCTGCTGACCGGCAAGCTGGCTCAGCGTTTCCGCAGATCGTAGAGAAGCTGAACCTGAGCCAGTGCTGTGACCACAGCTGTATCAACGTGGAGAATACGCTTACCCATGGTCAGGCCAAAGAATCCGGCTTCACAAAAGCACTGATATTCGTAGTCCGACCAGCCGCCTTCCGGACCGATCGCAAGCAGCAGGCGTTTTTGTGAGCTGTTTGGTGCCGGAGCATCGAGAAGGGTGTGTCTGGCTGTGGGATGAGCAATCAGCCCCTGACCTTCAAGAGAGGGGAGGACATCTTCAACAAAAGGTTTGAATTGAAGGTGGAGGGTGACTCCGGGCAGCCAGGTGTCCATGGCCTGTTCCATGCCTTCTTTGAGAAGTGTCTGTATCTTGTCCGGCCGAAGTACCGGGCTTTGAAAGAATGATTTTTCAACCCGTCTGGTTCGGATAAGGTGAAAGTGACGGACTCCGAGCACTGTAGCCTGCTTGAGGATACGCTGCAGCATAATCGGCCGGGGCAGGGCCAGAATCAGCTCAATGTGGAGATCGATAACCGGTTTTTGCTCCAGGCAGACCTCTAAACAGAGTTTTTCCTCCTCAATTGCCGTAACTTTCCCAAAGCCCAGCCGATCATGAAGAACGCCTACCCGTACAATGTCGTTGGTGTTCACCTTGAGTACGTGGATCAGGTGTCTGGCGCGACGATCGGTCAGCCATACCTCATTGTTCTTCATCTCCTGTGGTTCGATCAGCAGCAGATTCATCGGTATAATATTCTCATTACAGCTGCAACACGTTGTTTTCAAACTGCAGGGTTGCAAAATAGTCTTCCGGCCGCTCTGCTCGTCGAATAAGAGCAACGCTGCCATCCTGACGGAGCAGCAGTTCCTGAGGGCGTAACCTGCCGTTGTAGTTGAACCCCATGGCATGACCGTGCGCACCGGAATCATGGATGATCAGAATATCACCGTCAACAATTTCGGGTAAAGATCGCTGGATGGCAAACTTATCATTATTTTCACAGAGTGACCCCACCACATCGACGGTTTCGGTTGCTCCCCCCTCTTTGCCTAACACGTCAATGTGATGATACGCACCGTACAGGGCCGGTCGCATCAGTGCCGACATGCAGGCATCAACACCGATATATGTTCGATAGATGTCTTTCCGGTTGATTGCGGTGGTGACCATTACTCCGTGCGGACCGGTCATATACCGGCCGCTCTCCATGAAAAGAGCAGGGCAGTAGCCATGTTTGTCGGCAAAACCACCAAACAGGGAGACAATCTCTTTACCCATGGCCTTGATGTCCAGGGGGGCAGTATCCGGAAGATAGGGTATTCCCAGGCCACCGCCGATATTGATGAAATCAAAGGTAATATCCAGTTCCTGGCTGATCGATTCCACCAGCTCAAAAAGCATGGCGGTCGTTTGTACCATGTAACTGTAGTCCAGTTCATTTGAGGCAAGCATGGTGTGCAGGCCGAATCGCTTAGCCCCTTTCATCTGTGCCCGACGATAGGCCTCGATGATCTGCTCGTGACTGACCCCGTACTTGGCCTCCTCAGGCTTGCCGATGATGTCGTTGCCGATCCGGCGAGGGCCCGGATTGTAGCGAAAACAGATCAGTTCCGGCATCTGCGGCACTTTGTCAATGAGTGAGATATCGTCAAGGTTGAGAATGCAGCCACCGTCCGCCGCTGCTGCTGCTGCAAAATCATCGGCACTGGTGTTGTTGGAGGTGAACATGATCTCATGCCCCCTTGCGCCCAGGCTTCGGGCCAGCATAAGCTCTGTGATCGAGCTGCAGTCAAACCCGAATCCCATGTTCTGCATGATTGACAAGATGGCTGGGTTGGGGAGTGCTTTAACGGCATAGTATTCGCGGAATACAGGAATGTCCGCAAAAGCTGCTTGCAGTTGTTGTCCTGTTTTGCGGATGCCGATTTCGTCGTATATATGAAAGGGTGTGCCAAAATGGGCGGTGATGGCAGGCAAAACAGGAAAAAGTCGTTTTTTGAACTCTTGAGACATGGGCATGGTATTTCCTCATGTGGCTGAACTGTGGATGGGGAAGCGTGTGGTTTCTTTGTAGGTATTTAAGACTGTGGAGGTTTTTGTAGCTACAACCTCGTCGATATTGGCAATTTTTTCTCGAATAACAGTGGCTAATTCAGCGGTGTCCGCAACCCGTATCTTGACAAGATAACAGTCTTCACCATCCACAAAGTGGACTTCCATCACTTCCGGTATGGCGGCCAGTCGCTCGCCGGTCAGTGGTTGATCGCCAACCGATCGGGTAAGAACTCGAACAAAGGCGATCTGGCAACGATTAAACTGTTCAGGATTAAGGCGGACCTCATAGCCTTTGATGATCCCCTGACGTTCCATTTTACGAATTCGCTCCAACACGGCTGAGGGAGCCATTTTTACCTGTCGAGCGACGTCAATATTGGGTGTCCGTGCCTTTTTCTGAAGGATTTCTAAAATTTTCAGGCTAATTGCATCGAGCATGCAGACCTTGCTCCCTGTTGTCAGAAAAACTGTAGTAAGAAGTGTATGGAACTTACTCGGTTCCGGGTCGAGGTACAAGAATAAAAAGCGTTTTAACCGGCTGTCAAAAGAGAATGATTCAGGATCGTGTCAATATCTGTTGAAAACGTTCTGAATGTTGACGGATTCAGCGAATAAACAAGCAGGAGGGTTTGTGGCGCACGTTGTATTCGACAGGTAGAGTGGATGCTGGTATCAAAAGACCAGAATGTATCCATGCTACCAGGAGGGTTTCTTTCATGTGTCTTCTTTACCAAATAAGTACCGGCCTGCTCACAGTCTTGGCATTACCGCTGCTTCTTTGTCTTGCCATCCGCAGAAAGTACAGAGGTCGACTTGTGCGACGGTTGGGATGGGAGCTCAAGCAGCAGTTGGCCCAATTATCGTCCTCGTCGGCACGTAATTTCTGGATTCATGCGCTGTCGGTCGGTGAAGTCACCTCAGCCTTGCCTCTGGTCAGGGGACTGCGTGACAGCTATCCTGACGCCAATATTATTTTTTCCGTCACCACCCGCTCCGGGATGGACATTGCTCGAAAACTGTTTGACCCTGATAGCGGTGTTCTGATCGTAGACGCACCTGTTGATGTGGGACCTGTTGTGCCTTTCTTCACGGGGCTTATCAAACCGGATCTCTTTATCCTGGTGGAGACCGATTTCTGGCCCCACTGGCTGCACTTTCTGGCCCGGCAGGGTATTCCAACCATCTTGGTCAATGGGCGGATTTCCAGTGCATCGTTTCAGCGCTATCAACGTTTTTCGGCGCTCTTTCGACCAATGTTTGCCACCTTTACCCTTCTCTCTATGCAAACCGAAGCCGATGCTGCTGCTGTCATCAGCCTCGGCCTGGATGCCGGCCGAGTGAAGAGTCTGGGTAATCTTAAATTTGATACCAGTCATCTGCAAGCAGGGCAGAGTGCTCAGGAAAATATTAGTGATAATAAACAACAATACGGGTTTGCTCCGGCTGCCCCTCTATGGATCTGCGGATCTACTCATCGAGGCGAGGAGGTTGTAATTTTTGAGGTGCTGGTTAGGCTTCGTACCTCTTTGCCCGATCTCCAGCTCCTGTTGGCCCCCAGAAATATTGAACGAAGACAGGAGATCGTTGCACTGGCCAACCAATTCGGGCTTTCAACCCGTTGTTGGAGTGAGGATAGGACGGGCCGGGGACCTCTGCTCATTCTTGATACCATTGGTGAGCTGGTGGCATGCTACCCTATGGCTGATGTGGTTTTCGTCGGCGGCAGTTTGGTTGCCGAAGGTGGTCATAATCCCATTGAACCGGCGTCAGCCGGTGTTCCTGTTCTCTTTGGTCCGCATATGGAAGATTTCAGCGAAGTGGCCGCTGGACTGGTTGAGGCCGGCGGAGCACAGCAGGTTGTTGCCACAGATGAACTGTACACCGCTCTGCAGCACATCCTGACCAGTGCAGCTGTGCACCAATCAATGGCACAGTCCGCTTGGCGGTATGTCGAACTGAACCGTGGTGTGGTCGACAGGCATCTGCAGAGTATTCAAACAGTCCTGGACACCGGTGCTGTTAACCGATAAACAATGAACAGGCTGGCCCGTCTTTGTTCTGACAACCTGCTGATAAGCGTTGTTGTCTGCTACATGGCCGGGGCTGGTTGTGCCTTTTGGTTCAATGATTTTCTTTCTCCACTGCCTGTCAATGTCATCGCTCCGGCTCTGCTGATTTTCTGCCTTCTTCTGGCGCTGTGTATCCAGTCCCGATTCCGGTTTTTTATTGCGCTCCCTTTTTTCATGGTATCAGGGGTTCTGCACACCCATGGGGCACTGCAACCTGTCACGGATTCCCATCACATTGCACAGCTTGTTGCTCAACCGGCCAAAGTTACCCTGGCCGGTAACATTGCGACCATGCTGGAAACCAACAACGAACGCACCAGGTTTACGCTTGATTGTGAATCCGTACTCTTCCATAGCTCTGATCAGGATACCGCCTTTCAACCAGTTCGCGGTTCAGTATTGCTTTCCATACGTGAAGAGATCAGCTCTCGATATGTACCGGGAACAAAAGTCATGGTTATTGCAACGGTTGATCGAGTCCGCAACTATCAGACTCCCGGCGCATTTGACTATCGTCTGCAGATGGCCAGCAGGGGGATTCACTGTTCAGGATGGATAGGCTCTCAGCAAGAGATCATACCTCTGTCCGGAGGGCGGATTTCCGGTTGGCAGGCTATAGTCTACCGACTGGAGGAGGTGCGACAGAACACCGCCAACTTTCTTGATCAGCACTTGCCCAGCCGGGTTTCCGGGATCTATCAGGCACTCTTGATCGGCTCTGTGGCAAATATCTCGCCCGATACCATGGAGGCATTCAAGGCAAATGGCTGTTTTCATATACTCTCTATTTCAGGGCTGCATTTTAGTCTGCTCGGCTTTTTTTGTGTTGGAGTCTTCACCTTTGTCCTGAAACGCAGCACATGGCTGCTCGTGCATACCCATGTCCCGACGGTTGCGCTTCTTCTGACGGCTCCAATACTCATCTTGTATACGTTTATTGCCGGATTCAACATCCCCACGATCAGATCACTCATTACAGCCCTTCTCGTCCTTTATGCAGTTCTTCTTCGTCGACAGCAAACCCTCGTTCATCTGATTGCTGCGGCTGCCCTTATTGTACTCGCCTTCAATCCACTGGCTCTGTTTACCCCATCTTTTCAGCTGTCTTTTGCTGCGGTTCTGGCAATCAATCTTATCTATCCACGACTTCCCCTGTTTGCAGAAAACCCATCGGATCAAGCGACCACCGCTTTTATGATGACTGCTTTACGGTTTGTACAGTCCATGTTCTACGTTTCCATTGCAGCAACAATAGGGACTTTACCGTTTATGCTCTACCATTTTAACCGAGTGTCTGTTGTTGGGCCGATCATGAATCTCCTCATAGAACCGTTGCTTTGTCTGTGGGCTCTGCCATGTGGGCTGTTGGCCGTACCGTTGATCCCGCTTGTCCCGGATGTGGCCGTATGGATCCTGGAGGCTGGTCAACCGGGGATTGCACTTGCCCTGTGGTTGTCCGAAGCAATAATGCGGTTTCCTTACACCTCTTTGTGGACCATAACTCCACACCTTGTTGAGATTGTAGTCTTTTTTGGGGCGGCTATCCTTTGGTTTCGGCAAGGGTCAACTGTTGTCCCTCGTCTTGCCGCCATGACCCTTACCTTCCTTCTCCTGGGTTCTTTTACTTCTTCTTTATGGTTGAAGGAAAAAGACAGACCCTTATCTGTCAGTTTTCTTGATGTTGGTCAGGGATCTGCAACATTGATACAGTTTCCAGACGGTACCAATACCCTGGTTGACGGAGGCGGTTCTCAGTCTGATCTGTTTAATCCCGGTTCAAGCCTTATTGCTCCTTTTCTGTGGGGTAGGCGAATCTGGCGTGTGCACGATGTCATTATCAGTCATCCCCATGAAGACCATTACAATGGCCTGCCGTTTATTGTAGAGCGGTTTTCCCCAACCCGACTCATTGTCAACGGTGAAAGAGGGGAGGAGCCGGCTTACACGCATCTTCTCCAGTTGGCGGAGCAAAAGGGAATACCCCTGCATACAGCCAACTCAGGAGAGGTGATTCGTCACAGTGCAGACGTAACCTTTACCTGCCTTGGTATGAATGGCCTGCGAGGCACCGGTTCCCGGTTGAGTATCAACAACCGCAGCCTGGTTTTTCGCTTGCAGTCCGGTGACCACAGTTATCTTTTTCCAGCAGACATTGAGCTGGTTGCTGAAAATATACTGCTGCGGAATCGTCTTCAATTTGATGCGGATATTTTACTGGCCCCTCATCATGGCAGTAAAACTTCGACAGGGCCTGCGTTTCTGCAGGCAGTCAATCCAAAGTTCATTGTGGTTTCAGCGAGTCAGCGGCGGTATGGGAGGTTTCCCGACTCGGAGCATGTACGCACCTGGCGGCAAAGAGACATCCAGGTGCTGATCACTGGACAAGATGGGACCGTTGAGTGCATAAGTGATAAAAAAAGACTGCGAGTCAGCACGTTTGGTGGAAAGAAATATGATTTTTCTAAGTGATGTGATGCATGGACGGACTGTTTGTCCGGATTTGCATGTTTAAACAAGAATAAAAATCCTGTCTTTGTATGAATCGCCTGTTGGTAGAGAGTCTGTTGGTAATGGTTTAGCAGGCTGTTGAAAAACTCATAAACAACGGGACATGTAAAACAATACCGTGTATTATCCAACCAATTGGAATAACTGACAAACAGGTGGAAATATGCGCGGTCCTGACATTCAGCAACAAAAATTGTTCAGCTATCTCTCCCCCGAATCCCGGGTTCCCCAAACGCATCCCCTGCGCCCTATCCGAATCATGGCTGATAAAGCGCTGAAGGAACTCTCTCCCGTGTTTCGGGAACTCTACTCACGAACAGGACGACCATCGATTCCGCCCGAGCAACTGCTTCGCTCCCTGCTGCTGCAAATCCTTTATTCGATCCGGAGCGAGCGGATGTTGGTGGAACAGCTTGATTACAATCTTCTTTTTCGCTGGTTTGTCGGCCTGTCCATGGATGAAGCAATTTGGGATCACTCCGTCTATTCCAAAAACAGGGAGCGCATTCTGCACAGTGATCTTGCGGTGATGTTCTTGCGATCCATCTGTTCCCAAGCCGAGGCAGCCGGACTCTTGTCTGACGACCATTTCACCGTTGACGGCACACTGATCGAAACGTGGGCATCGCTGAAGAGCTTTCGGCCCAAAGATGAGGAGCCTCCGGTCTCTACCGGCGGCAACCGCAATCCGGCAGTGGATTTCCACGGGAAAAAGCGTCGCAATGACACGCACGCATCGGTCACCGATCCAGAATCCCGGCTGTTCAGAAAAGGAAAAGGCAAGGAGGCCAGGCTCTGCTTCATGGGGCATGTGCTGATGGAAAATCGGAACGGTTTGGTCGTCGATACCCGCCTGACCCAGGCAACCGGGACGGCGGAGCGCGAGGCCGCCCTTTCCATGGCTTCGGATATTCCGGGCACACATCGAGTCACCATCGGCGCGGACAAAGGGTATGACTGCAAGGAGTTCGTCGATGACCTGCGCAGCCTGACCGTTACTCCACATGTAGCACAGAAAGTCAAAGGCTCCGCCATCGATGGCCGGACCACCCGTCATGCAGGTTATGCCGTGAGTCGGAAGAAACGCAAACGGGTGGAAGAGATATTTGGCTGGATGAAGACCGTCGCCTGGTTGCGCAAAGCCAGGTACAAGGGTGAGGAAAAGATTGACTGGCTCTTCACGCTCTCAGCGGCAGCCTACAACATGGTCCGAATGCGTAATCTGGGGGTAGTTGCCTCCGGGTAGGAGGGGAAATCCTCATCAGAGCGGCTTGAAGCGCCTCAGAAAACAAAAAATGGCAACACACCATGACGAAAAACGGTCAAGTGCTCACTGTCAAAGAGCTATCGAAGGGCAAACAAACAACTCTTGTCTCATGTTTTCCTGTTTTTCAACAGCCTGTTAGATTTTTTTTTTGCTGTCTGTAGCAGGAAAGCCGTATTTGTCTGGAGAAATTTTAATTACTGTCGATCCATCTGCATAACCTTTGTAACTTCTTGAACTAACTGATGTGCATTTAAAGGTTTGCGTAGAAAGCCAACGATATCCAGGTGGGGATAATCATCTGTGGAAATGTCTTCACCATAACCAAGACAGAAGATAACGCGAATTTTCGGATTAAAGTGGGTAATGTGCTGGATAAGATCGGAGCCGCTGAACTCTGTTGTTCCCTGATGCGTTATGACAAGGTCAAAATTATACTGATTATCTTTGCATAATTGATGCGCATCTGCACATGAATGAGAAGATATGACCTTGTATCCGAGGTGTATTAATATCTGGGAGATAAATTTAACATTGGATTCTTCATCATCAACTATTAAAATGATGCCCTGGTGAGTTTTACCCGCAGGACGTGTAAGAGTTCTGGATACTCCATTTGGAGCAGCTGTTTCGGGAAGGTAAATTGTAAAAACAGTTCCTTTGCCGGGAGTTGAGTCCACATGTATTGCACCTCGATGATCATTAACAATGCCATAAACAACAGCAAGGCCTAATCCTGTGCCCTGATGCAGTTTTTTTGTTGTAAAGAATGGTTCGTAAATTCTATGCAGATACTCTTTAGGTATGCCGGCCCCATTATCCTCTATCTGCAGACAGATGTACGATCCTTTCGGTAAATTGCCTATTTCAACACCCTTCTTATGGGAGAGTTCTGTTTTGGAAAGTTTTATGGAAATGGTTCCAGGGGTACCCTCTAAAGATTGGCATGCATTTGTACAGAGATTCATTATCACCTGATGCATCTGGGTCGGATCAGCTTTTACATGGAATTTCTCATAATTTTTGTACAGTATCTGTACATTGTCAGGAACAAGCACCCTCATCAGACTGACAACTTCTTGAACGATTGCATCCAGTTCAATGGTTGAGATGTTTTTTTCACTCTTACGACTGAAGGTCATTATTTGAGAGATGAGATGCGCTGCTCTGTCGGTTCCCTTTATTATTTCATTCAAGTTATTGTGCATTAACGAGTCTTTTTCGCACAGTGCCATGGAGAGTTCAGTGTAGCCGACAATAGCAGTGAGGATGTTGTTGAAGTCATGAGCTATCCCGCCTGCCAGAGTTCCAATGGCCTGTATTTTTTGCGATTGACGGACTTGTTCTTCAAGCATGAGATTTTGTGTGATATCTCTTTTCACTGCAACGAAGTTTGTTATAATTCCGTTATGATCCTTAACTGGAGTTACAGTGACATCTTCCTTGTAGATCGTTCCTTTTTTTGCCCGGTTCTCCAATATCCCGCGCCACACCCGTCCATGACTTATTTCATGCCACATCAATTTATAGGTCTCATGAGGCGTCTGCCCGGATTGCAGAAATTTCGGATTTTTTCCTAACACCTCATATTCTGAATAACCACTTATCTTTTCAAAGCATGGATTGACATACTGTATATTTCCATTAACATCTGTTATTACTATCGATTCTGCAGATTGATCAATAGCTGTTGCCAGTAATTTTTTCCCCTCTTCGAGTTTAAATATGTCTCGAAGGTCACTGATTACCAGTTGCGCTACATTGTTGTTATCAAATGTTGAGTGAAATATATTCAGCTCAACAGGAACTTGTGTTCCGTTTTTAGAGGATATAAACAGTTTTATCTTTTCATCGTCTTTGTATATATTTTTCTTTTTTTTATATAAAAAGTCTGTGAACAGATTATAGTTATCTGTGTCAAAAAGGTAAGATATGTGAACACCAGCAAATGATCTTTGTTCATCAATCAATGAATAGAGTTTTTCTGACACCTCTATTATATTGAAATCATTTGTATCGAATAATACTATAGAATCACTGATATATTTTAATAATAGATAGTGTTTATTGATAAATTCATTAAATATTACTTCTGTGTTGAAATAGTTTGTTATATCGAAGATATATATTTGATATATATATTTTTTTGCATCGAGTATATCTGCCGTTACCATAAGCTTACGGATATGATTCTCATCATTTAAGACGTATTCAAACGAAATGTTTTCTGATACATAATTTTTGTTATATTTAATATAATCAGATAAGTAGCGACTGAATATAATAATTTTTTCGTTTTTATTATGTTCTTTTGATATATGATCTTCGTTATTAAATAACTTATTAAATGATTTATTGATCCAGATAAGAATATTATCTGTCTCCTTGTGATCAATATCATGTTTGTTGATATAGACACCTTCATTTATTCCAGGTATTTCTTTGCTCATTTGAGCTAAAGCAATTGGAATGCTTGCATTTTCATATATCTCAATAAACAATGTTAATTCGCTCTTATGCATATACTCTTGGCATCGGTATTGTGAAATTTTTCAATATGAGTAGCTTTAAGTTTCCCGGCCGTTTCATGGAGCTGGTGTTTACTTGTTTGCCATGGATTTTTATACTGTTTCTTCAATATACCATAGAGACAAAGTCCGGCCTGTATTTAAAAGAACAGACACCGTCTATTCGAGACCATGTTTCCGGCCAGCCTTTCTTTGCCAGATGGATAAAGAGTTTTTCAGGAGTGCTTTTGATTGGACACAGTATGCATGATCCTTCTCAGTGCCGGCAGCACAAATGCGTCACGGTTTAAGGGAGGCCATACAAGAACTGTCCAAAAGGTGATACAGCAAAACGACCTGTTACAGTGATAACCTGATCTGAGGCAAAGAAAAAAATATGCACTGAAAGCGTTACCTGTAAGCATAGATCCTTTTCGTGCTTTCTCTGCAGGTAAGGTTTGGGGCGAGGTGGTTGGTCAAACTCTTCTCGTCCTCTCCAGGGCTCAGCTCACAAATAAAATGCCTTCGATTCCATCCGGAGAAGTGCTTTGTTCCCTGCTGTTGCAAATCCTCTATACGATTCAGTGCGATCATCAGATACTGACGCAATAGCTTAATCCCAATACTTTTTCTGCCGATTTTCCACCTGTCCACGGCTGAAGCGTTCTGTTGAAAACCAGTAGAAACGCAAACGAGTAGAACAGATATCCGGCTGGATGAGGCTCATTATCAGGCCACAGAAAACCGAATACAGGAGGGAGGAGAAGATTGACCGGATCGGTCGCTGCCTATACCATAGAACATAGTTTGGATAGACAGCCTGGGTTGGAAGTCCCTGCTCCAGATAAACAGGAGAACCTTATCAGAACAGTTTGATGCGCCTCGGAAGATGAAAAAAGCAACGCATCATGACAAAAAGATCCAGTTGGCCGCTGTTGACGAGTTGTCGAAGGGCAGACAATAAGCCCTTGTCTTATAATTTCCGCCAGTCTTTCGATATTTCAGAATTATCTAAAAAAGAGTACAGGTAAAGAGATGATTTTTCACAGTAAACTGTTTTATCGGCACCTGTTTGTTGAATTTTTCCGATAAAAAACGACAGAGAGACACAAGCAAAAGCTGAATCAAAAAAAATATCCTGTTATTGATGATGTTCCAATACGATACTGTCTATCGAACCGGGCAGATTGCTTGTCAGGATGCCGACCACACACTCCAGGGATTGAAGCGGTCAATGGGCTTCTCAATCCGTAAAACACTGCACATGGAGATGTTAAACGATCTTATCAGCGCTGTTTCGTCACAGGCTGAAAGTAGCATGTACAAATAAAAAACATTTGTTTTCAAAACGTTGTATCACATGAGACAGTGTAAGAGATGAGTTTCCTGACCCGGAGCGTTTACATCCCTTTTTCTTCAAGAGGTATGAGATAACAGTGATGCATGTTTTCCCTTTCAATAAAATGCATAAAGACAGTGATAGTGAAACCATACGAAGGGTTCTGCTTCTGTCTGTTTTTCTCGGTCTCGGTATTTTTCTTCTCGTTGCCATGGGCGTGGTTGCATTTGTTCAGAATGCAGTGTGGCTCGCCTTTGCTGATTTTGTTACCGCATCCCTTGTTTTTCTTCTCCTTGTTTATCTGTATAAAACCGGTGATGAGCCAACCGCATCCAGGGTCGGAGTGTTTGCTATCGGCGTATTCTTCTGTGTCCTGTTTTTTATCGGAGGTGTGAGTGCAACTGCGTTCATGTGGCTTTATACCTTCCCTCTGCTTTCTTTATACCTGCTTGGTATGTTGCAGGGAATAGCTGCTGCTCTGGTTCTTTGTGCCTTCTGCGCGGGTTTTCTTGCCGTTGATCTGTCCTCTGATCTTCTGAATGTGTACACACGGGATTTTGCCATTCGTTTTATTCCCAGTTATCTGGTCGTCTGTGTTTTGGCATTTCTTGTGGAAAAAAGTCGCTATGAATCGTGGAAAGCAATGTTTGATAAACAGCAGCTGCTGTCTCAAACTGTACAGGAACTTCAGATAAAGGAAGCAGAACTGCAGGAAAGTCGAAACAATTTAGAGCTGCGGGTCAGTCAGAGAACAGAAGAGTTGGAGCAGGCCAATGAACAGCTTCGCATTGAGATTAAAGAGCGTGAGGAAGCACAACAGGAGCAGGCCCGGCTGGAAGCTGATCTGCTCAGGGCCCAGAAAATGGAGACTTTAGGTCGGCTGGCCGGTGGTGTGGCTCATGATCTGAACAATGTGTTATCAGGAATTGTTAATTATCCCGAATTACTTCTGCTGAAGTTGCCCCCGGATGATGAAATGCGAGGGCCGTTGCAAAGCATCCGTCGAGCCGGCCTGAAGGCCGCGGCAATCGTTCAGGATCTCCTGGCATTAGCGCGACGGGCAATAACCATTAAAGAGAATGTTTATTTAAATGATATCATCACCACTCACCTGCAGAGCCTTGAGTATATTTCGCTTCAGAATCAGTACCCTGATGTTGTTCTCACCGTTGATCTGGATCCGGATCTACACAACATTTTCGGCTCTGCTGTCCACCTTGAGAAAGTAATTATGAATCTTCTTGTCAACAGCTTTGAGGCGGTGACGAACGAAGGAAAAATACTGTTGAAAACTGAAAACCGGTATGTTGATCACCCTGTTTACGGGTTTGAGACTGTTCAACCCGGTCAATATGTGTTGCTTATCATCACGGATAACGGCATCGGCATTCCCGCTGAAAGCTTGAATCTGATTTTTGAACCCTTTTATTCCAGCAAGGAGATCGGGCACAGTGGAACCGGGTTGGGGATGACCGTGGTGTGGGGGACGGTAAAAGACCTGGACGGATACCTGGATGTGGTGAGTCAGGCCGACAGGGGAACCACCATTACACTCTACCTGCCTGTTCATGAAGGTGTTGAGAACGAACCAGACACAAAACAGTTGCCTGCGATCATGCGAGGCAATGGAGAGACCTTGCTTTTGGTTGATGACGAACCGGAGCAGCGCATACTCGGACAGAAGTTACTGAGTATTCTTGGGTATACAATGGAGACGGTCTCCAGTGGAGAAGAAGCGCTTGAATTTTTGAAAGACCACGCTGTGGACCTTGTCCTTCTTGACATGATCATGGGAACAGGATTAGACGGTTTAGATACCTATCGGCGTATTCTTGAAACTCGACCTGAACAAAAAGTCGTTATTGTCAGCGGTTACGCCGAAACTGAACGAACACGAATCGCAATGGATCTGGGGGCGAACGGTTACATACAAAAACCCTATACACTTGAGAATTTGAGTACCATAATTTATGGAACTATACAGAGTTAGAAGATTTTTGGTATTTTGGTAAGGCCGAGCCGCAGCGTCATGAAGACACTGCGGCTTTTTTTTTGCATTTCAAGGTCATTGTTCCAAGGTGTCACTGATTTTCCGAATTGAAGAAAGTGCTGATCAGAATCCGGGATAAGGTGTTTTCGTTAAAGTACCGATAAGGAAGATAGGGTTTGCACAGGATGTTTTTCAGCAGCAGACCGGAGCTTACAACAAATTCACGAGGAGGATGGTATGATTCGATTTTTTCGTCAGTTCATTTTCATGATGTTTGCAGTTGTTTTACGGTGGCCTATCTGGTTGTTGATCTGGTTGGTGGGCCGCAGCGGTCTGCTGAAGACATTGTTTTTAATCTATCCGACCGACAAAAGTGAATGTTTAGATTTCTGTCCTGATATTAAGATGTTACGAAATTTTCTCTCAGGACGACCAACGCCGGCCGGACTTATCATGAATGGGTGGCTTCCCATGGGAGTGTATCTTGTTATTCCGGATCAGGCCTTGGAGTTGATGCGTAAAAAAAACCGCTACATCGTAGAACGGATTATGCGTCGGATGCACTGGGTCCAGAAGCTTTCCGGGGCAAAAACCATAGGATTGGCCGGCCAGCTCGGACCTATATTTGAAAAAAGACACGGCATTCCCATGGTGCACCCCTTTTACAGCAGCATGAATGGCAACTTGTTCAGCATTAAGGCGGCAATGGATCACATCCTGTCTGCAGATAAGAAAAGACCATGGCAGGTATCCGTTGCAATAGTGGGGGGGGGCGAGCTTGGAGAGGAACTCCAGCACTATCTCAGTTGCGGAGGGTATCAGTTGACAATGGTTGATGTAAGGTATGCGAGAAACGGTGATGTCAAACTGAGTGATGAGCAGGCAGCAAACAGACAGCTCAGCGATGTGAATATTGTCATTAATCTTCTCCCGCGGGGTAAAGATTTCATGGAATGTCAGCTACATGAACGGATTCCTGGATCAGCGGTCATCATTGATTTTTCACGTCCACCCATTCGCCCGCAAGATATTCAACAAAAGGTGGTGATGGGTAACAGAGTGCAGTGTCAGGGCATTCGCTTTTTCATGAAGCTGCCGGGAGGGTGGAAAGGCTGCGAACTGCCGGCCTGTTCGATGCCTTCACTTGTTGCAGCCCTCAGTGGCGCGATAATAGCAAGTCGAAAACAGTTCTTGGAGGTTGCAGAAGAGCTGGTGTTTTGCACAGGTCTTGCTGATCAGAAAACGCAATTGCGTCGGCCATCAGGCAGTCGATGGCTCGGCTCTCTGGATGTGCGGAATACCACCATCCATAATGCACGGATTTCTTGTGATGTTCTGCCGCACCTTTGATCCTTTGCCGTGTGAACACCTGATAGGCTGGCATAGGTAGTCGTCCTTGAAAAAGCCTTTTTTCATATTGCCGGGACGATCGCTCCGGCACCCTTTTTTTGCCCATCGAAGCGGCACCAGAGGGCCAAAAGCAATCCGGTAAAAAGAAGAAACAACCTTTCCCTCAACTTCTTGAGGATCAGGCGGATATTGTGCCCTGCGCCGCAAAGCAGGGCATTGATGGTGTCACCCAACGTACCCAGCAGGTAATTGCGTCCAAGCTTGCCGTCCGTCTTCATGTGACCGATCACCGGCTCAACAGCGCTGCGCCTCTTCAGTTCTTTTTTCATTTGCGGCGTCATCCCCTGTCTGCGACCGGAGATCAAGACCTGCGGGTCTTTGAGGTTGTGACCACGGTAACCCCGGTCAACAAAGCTGCGCTCAACCAAACAACCCGTGATCCGCTGCACCTGCTCAATGGCCCTGCCCAGGGTGTGGCCATCATAGGGATTGCCAGGTTCAGCCAACATGCCCACCACGAAGTTGTCTCGATTGGCGGTGGCCACGCTCACCTTGACCCCGAACTCGTACTTCTTGTGTGCCTTGCCCTTGGCAATGCATTCGACTTCCGGTGCATGCAGGCTGTAGAGCTTGTTCTTGTCCTGTTTCTGCTGCGTCAACAACCGCCCCGCCAGCATAAGCTCCGGATGAAAAACAGGGCCAAGCGCCTGCTGCCCTTCGATCTTGCGCACAATGTCCCGATACACCCTGCCCAGATAGGTCTTCAGCCGTTTTACCTCCCGACGGGCTCTTCGGGTTTGGCGGGCGTGAAAATACCGGCCGGCCTTCAACAAGGCCTGACGTCCAAGACGGGAGTAACTCTGCCGAAGACGAATGCCCCAAACCGCAGCCAACTTGATCAGTCGTTCCCGACTGCGGTTGTACAATCGTGAATCGGTCGGAAACGCAATGGCCTTTTCCTGAACAGTCGTATCAACAATGACCCGCGCCAAACTCGTCGGTGCAACCGCTCCACTCGCCAAGCCCGCCTGCACAGTCAGCTTCAGGATCAATTCCGATCCCTGCTCACCTATCCTCTTCCGCCAGCGACTCAACGAAGACGGATCGATCGGTAACGCATGACAAAAGTACTCTTCCCCGCAGAAATATTGATGGTACGGGTTCTCCACCCACCGCCGTACTGTCTCTTCGTCCGACGTGTTGAACGCATGACTCAGGTAGGTCAGGCCTACGAGCAAACGAATCGGGAGCCCCGGCCGGCCTTCCTCAGAGTACAGCTTGCCAAACTCGCTTTCAAACACTCCCCAGTCAATCAGTCTGCTTAGCTGGTACAACTCATGACGATGGTTGAGAATACTCTCCCGACGGTTACGGAACATGTCCAACTGGGGGCTGGAAATCTGCTTCTTCGGCTGCATCGAAAATCACCAGAAATTGAAGGGGAAAAGTGCAATATCCTGCAATTTACAGTGCTATATTTTTCAATTTTTATCCATATATTCCAACTCGTTGAGAGTTTTTCATGGCCGACTAGGTAACTGATCAGTCTGCAAGCGGTTACCCTGTCAGCCGAAGGCAGAAGGCGCTGTTGCATCTTTTTCAAGAATCAGGAAGGATCAGTATACACCATCGATAAATATCTGTTGGTCGCTGCCGGTTTCGGCTGATTGGATTTCACCAATCAGGTAAGGCTGCTCACCATGGTCACGAAATTGGCGCTGTATGTTCTCAACATCACTGGCAGAAACGATAACCATCATACCGATGCCCATATTATAGGTCCGATACATCTCGCCAGGAGTTATGCCTCCCATTTCCTGCAGATACGTGAAGCAGGGGAGGATCGGCCAACTGCCCGCATTGATGCGGGCAGTACAGCCTTTCGGCAGGATACGGGGGATATTATCGATAAATCCGCCGCCGGTGATATGGATGACTCCTTTGACTGCAAAATGCTGCACAATACTCATCATGCTGTCAGCATATATTCTGGTCGGACGCAGGAGTTCTTCACCGACAGTGCAACCCAGGGGGGTGATATAATCGTCAACATTTTTACCAAGCTCTTCAAAGAAGACCTTGCGCACCAGTGAATAACCGTTGGAATGAAAACCGGAAGATGCCAGACCGATTATCTTGTCACCTGCACGGATGTTACTGCCGTCAATGATGGCGTCGGCGTCGCAAATACCGACCACAAAACCGGCCAGATCGTAATCTCCGGGTTGGTATAAGCCTGGCATTTCGGCTGTTTCGCCACCGATGAGCGAGCAGTTTGCCTGTTTACAGCCTGTGGCAATCCCGCGCACCACATCGGCAGCCACTTTGAGATCTAAGGCGTTACAGGCAAAGTAATCAAGAAAAAACAATGGCTTGGCACCGCTCACAACCACATCGTTAACGCACATGGCCACCAGATCAATGCCGATGGTATCGTGCTTGTTACAGAGCTTGGCCACTGCCAGTTTGGTGCCGACACCATCAGTTGAGGCAACGAGCACCGGATCTTTAAGTTTTTCATTGCTGAGGGAAAATAATCCGGAAAACCCGCCGATATGCGAAAGGACACCCGGGCCATGGGTTTCGGCAACAATGTTTTTGATCCTGGAGACAAAAAGATTGCCTTTGTCAATATCGACGCCGGCTTCGCTGTATTTTGAGGAAGATTGAGTCATGGATATCTGTGTCCGGTTTAAACGACCAGGTGGTGAGCAGGAGTGTCGATAAATAGTTCTTATCGTAAGGAGTCAACGTTTCATAAGAAGATGCACGGTACTTTTTCTCATCAGATCTTGTCAATACCTTTGTGGTTTCTTGCGCAGTTGATTGCTTTTTGGTAAAGCGACCAATATGAAACTTCTTGTCACCCTTATAGGGCTGGTCATGATTCTTGAAGGGTTGCCGTATGTGGCCGCACCTGAATCCATGCAACGCTGGCTTCGTCAGATTCTGGTCTTGTCGCCTCGCCAACTCCGCCGGCTTGGGGGAGTGGCCATGGCAGTCGGATTTCTGCTCTGCTACCTTGCGCAAAAGACCGGTCTGTTCAGCTGAGGCGTGGTTCAGAAAAACAGTCTCTTCAGCAAAATAACCTGACTGGTCGGTTGGGTGTTGTCGGGATGAACAGGTCTGCAATCATACGTACTGTGCAGGATATGTTATGAGATCATGGGTACTTGTTGTTATTGCTCTGGTCATCGGTTGGCTGTTTTATCAAACTGTCCAGCCACCGTTACTGGATCCGAAAGCAATGTCACGGCCGGTGGCGGCTCGTGGTGATCTGGCAGCGGACGAACAGAATACCATCGAGATTTTTCGAAATGCTGCTCCATCGGTTGTGTACATCACCAGTATCGCGCTGCGTCGAAATCTGTTTAATCTCAATGTGTATGAGATTCCTCAGGGAACAGGATCCGGTTTCATCTGGGACAACCAGGGGAGAATTGTCACTAACTTTCATGTAATTTCCGATGCTTCCCGGTTAGAGGTCACTTTGGCGGATCATACCACCTGGAAAGCGGTACTGGTTGGGGCAGCGCCGGATCGTGATTTGGCAGTGGTGCAGATAAGTGCTCCGGCGGCAAAACTGCAGCCTATCACAGTCGGAGACTCCACAGACCTGTTGGTTGGGCAGAAGGTGTTTGCTATTGGTAATCCTTTTGGATTGGATCAGACCTTGACCACTGGAGTTGTAAGTGCCCTCGGGCGGGAGATTACAGCGGTCACGGGGCGCACCATCCATGATGTTATTCAAACAGATGCGGCCATAAATCCAGGTAATTCCGGTGGTCCCCTTTTGGATAGCGCCGGTCGCCTGATCGGAGTGAATACTGCTATCTACAGTCCGTCCGGGGCCAGTTCCGGCATTGGATTTGCTGTGCCGGTTGGTGAGGTCAACAGAGTTGTGCCGCAGATCATCAGTCAGGGAAAGGTGATACGCCCCGGTCTGGGTATAACTCTGGCAAATCGGCGTCTGACAGAAGGTCTGGGCCTGGATGGGATCCTGATTCTGAAAGTGCAGCCCGGTTCATCCGCAGCCAAAGCAGGACTGCGCGGCACCACTCAAGTCCGGGATGGTCTGGTGCTTGGTGATATTATTCTGACCGTTAATGGCAAGAAGATTGCAGATTACAATGCATTTCGTGACGAGATCGAGAGGTACGAGGTCGGCCAGAGTGTGCTGTTGACGCTGCTGCGTGATGAGACAACGGTTGAGGTACACGTCACGTTGGAGGCAATGCAGTAGTGCTGAGCAGGCTTTCAGGTAAGGAGAGAGGAGTATTTCTTCTTGCCGTTACCGGTCATTTTGCCCAGCAGCCATCCTAGTAGAATAACTAAACTACCGGTAAAAAACCATTTGATCGACTGATTTTTGCGAAGCACGGTGACTTCAATTTCAGCTGCCGTCAGTTTGTTCCGTAACTCTTCGATCTCCTTCCGGGCCTCTCCCAGATGTGTCTGTGTGTAGAGCGTACTGTTGGGATCGGCAGCCAGGGCCTGATATTTATCAGCCAAGGTGCTGCGGTCCGTGGTACAGGAAGTCAACTCCTTGCGCAATCGATCGTTCTCATTCACAATATCGCGAAATCGTGCCTGCGGGTCAATGACTGAGCCGTCCGGTCCCACTCCGGGTTTGATGTTGACCACGGGAATCAACGGCGACGTCCCTAGAAATCGGCTTCGTACCCATCCTGTTCTCCCATCCTGTAGCCGAATGCGTGACCATTCTTTCCCACCCTGGAGCAGATCCACAGCCGTACCCATGGGAACGGTGGCAACGATTCTGGCATTGTCACCCTGATTCTTCCGCATGAATACTTCGAGGCTTGGCTTGATGTAGAGGATTTCAGCGTAGACCGGCGTGATTGTCTGGTGCACAAGCACAACAAAAAAGACGATCCATACTTTGGAGAAAATACATGGAAAACATTTCATACAGCTATCCCGAAAGGAAAAAGCAACCTGCTAGAGACGGATCATATAGGTAATGTCATGGAAAAAGTGGAGACAGTTGGTGAGTAATATCCGGGCACGGGGTTGTCGATATGTATTGAGAAGGCCTTGGTCGTTCGGAGTACAGTCAGTCGAGGGCACGCTAGCACAAAATGTCCGTGATTGCCAAGTATGGTTTATCGCTGCAATCATTTTTTTACGCTGCATTACACAGTATGCAACCTTTTCTTGCGAATCATTGCCAGCTCTCGCATGTTGCGGGCTTTGTCCGATTCATCAACGATCTCCCGGCCAATGATTTCCTCGAGAATATCCTCCATGCTCACAACTCCGGTTACACTGCCGTATTCGTCGACAACCACAAAAAGATGCTGGTGTCGTTCAAAGAATTCGACAAAAATGGCGTCAAGAGGTGCGGTTTCCGGCACAAAATGGACGGGGCGCATAATTTGAGACAGCTTGAGTGAATTTTGTCCAACTGCTGCTGCCATCAGTACATCCTGACTGAGAACAACGCCGACAACATTATCCGGCTCACCATCGTAAATCGGTACTCGACTGTGCATACGCCACTTTTCTTCCATGCGAGCCGCTTCTTTTATGGCGAGACTCTGTTCGACTGAAAAGGTGACGGTTCGCGGTGTCATGACCTGGCGGACAGTTTTTTTGCCCAATTGCAGCACATTGGCAATAACCGTTTCCTGATCCGCCTCTATTTCCCCGGATTTTCTGCTCATGCTGGCAATGGTTTTCAGCTCTTCTGCTGAAATATGATGGGCTCCCTGGCTGTTGGGTACCAGACGGGTCATCCATTGGGCCAGCCAGATCAGAGGAAGGAGTACAGTTATCGTGAGCCGTAGCGGCAGAACTATGTGAGGGCCCAGCTGTTTGGCAAAGTTGACCCCAATGGTTTTAGGGAGGATTTCTGTTAACAGCAGAATGGTGAGGGTGAATATCAACGAAAACCAGATCAGGCCGTTTGGACCAAACAGTGCGGCTGCAGAGGCACCGGCAACAGATGCACCAATGGTATGGGCGATGGTGTTCAGGGTGAGAATGGCGGTAATAGGTTGTTCAATGTGCTCCTTCAGATATTTAAGACCATTGGCACGACGGGGATGGGTTTCGATCATCATCTCGATCTGAGCCGGAGTCAGAGAAAGAAGAATTGCTTCAAAAAGGGAACAGGTTGCAGAGACCAGAAGCGCGGTCGTTACAGCTAAAATGAACACAAGCAGCACGGTTATCTCCGTTGAGAGCAGTGTTTTACAGAAGAGCCATCAAGCTGATGGTTTTGACGATTGAGGTTCAGTTAAGTTTAGTGTAAATACCGATAATAAACAGTTCTCAGTGCTTTTAAAGCAATATGGAGCTTTCTTTACGTCAAGGATATTATTTGTGCATACCCGTCAAATACCCATACAACTGTTCGATGCTCCGGTAGAGACCTTCTCCGGCGATTTACTCATTTATTTTGTTGAGGAAGATGCCCCCGTTACTACGGAATGCAATGAGGATCTCTGCAGATTTCTGTTACAGATTCGTGACCTCGGTGATTTCAAGGGGGCTAGGGAGGAGGTTTTTCTTATGTATCCCGGTCTGATCAGTGGCGGTGGAGAGGGGTTGTCTCATGCTAAACGCCTTTTATTCGTTGGACTCGGCAAGAAGAGTGAGGCCTCCAATACCCGTCGGGAACAGTTGCGGCTGTCGGCCGGTACAGCCGCCAAACAGGCAGGCGTACTGAAGGCGAAAGACGTGCTGGTGGTTTTACCAAAAGATTATCAGCTTGATACGTCTGATATCGCCGAATGTGTGAGCGAGGGACTGTTACTGGGAAGTTATAAGTTTGATGTGTATAAAAGCCCGAAAGAAGATGCTGCTGCTGTTATGAGGGTAGAGCAGTTTTTACTGGGTGCCGATCATTCGGAGTCCCGGGAGGCACACAGAGGGCTGGAACGAGGACGTATCCTTGCTGAGGCTGTCAATGCGGCTCGTGACATGGCCAATCAGCCCGGCAATGGCTGGACTCCATCTGATTTTGCCGATTACGCCCAAAAGCTGGCAGAAAAACTTCCGCTTCAGTGCGAGATTTTAGACAGCGTTGATTTAGAAGAATTGAAGATGGGCGGAATTTTAGGGGTCAACCAGGGGTCTGCCCTGCCTCCGTATCTGATTGTGTTGGAGTACCAGACCAGCAAAGCAGATCCAACCATCCTCCTGGTCGGTAAAGGCCTGACCTTTGATTCAGGCGGTATCTGCACCAAACCCTCCGCCGGCATGGAAGACATGAAATATGATATGTGCGGTGGAGCGGCAGTTCTTACCGCCATGCAGGCCATTGCCGAGATCGGTATTACCGGGGTCAATGTTGTTGGTTTGATTCCGGCAACGGAAAATCTGTCCGGTTCGGCCGCCCTTAAACCTGGTGATGTTATCCGTCATTATGGCGGGAAAACTTCGGAAATCATCAATACCGATGCTGAGGGAAGGTTGATCCTGGCCGATGCACTGGCGTACGGTATTGAGAGGTACAAGCCGCAGGCGGTGGTGGATCTGGCCACCCTAACCGGTGCTGTGGTTATTGGTCTTGGTCATCATTATACCGGTTTGCTGACAAACAACGATCAACTGGCTGCTCAACTGACAGAGGCCGGGGCTCGGGTCAACGAACCTCTCTGGCGGTTGCCGTTGGGACCGGAGTACCGAAAGCAGATCGATTCAAAGGTGGCGGATATTAAAAATGCCGGTAGTGATCGCAGTGCCGGCACCATCACTGCCGCTAGTTATTTACAGGAATTTGTTGGTGAAATCCCGTGGGCTCACCTTGACATTGCCGGTACGGCCTGGGATTTTACTGAAAAATCCTATGTCCCTAAAGGTCCGTCAGGGACGGGTGTCCGGACGCTGGTTGCCTGGCTGGAACTCCGGCAACCTCTGGAGTCTGCTGACAGCGGGCATTAAACCGTAATCCGGCACCCGCCTTTGTCCCATAACAGCTCAAGGAGAACGATATGCTCGTCAAGAGAAAAGGAATCACCGTCAGTCGCCAGATTATGGACGATCAGCGCCTGCATCCGGAGGCCACCGGTGAGTTGACCAGTCTGCTGAATGATCTGGTTGTGGCCGGTAAGATAATCAGTGCCGAGGTGAACATGGCCGGCCTGGCCGATATCCTCGGGCAGTCCGGGCGGACCAATATTCAGGGTGAGAACGTACAAAAACTCGATGTCTTTGCCAACCAGACCATCAAGCGGCGCATGGAGCAGTGCGGCCATGTCTGTGTCATGGCCTCAGAGGAAGAGGACGATATTATTCCTGTGCTTGACGGTTACGAGGGGAACTATACCATTGCCTTTGACCCTCTTGACGGATCGACCAATATCGACGTCAATGTGAGCATCGGCACTATTTTTTCCATTCATCGGCGCATCAGCCCTTCCGGCCAGGGCAACGCTCAAGATCTGCTTCAAAAGGGCACTCAACAGGTTGCCGCCGGATACATTATTTACGGCTCGTCAACAGTCATGGTGTACACCACCGGTTCCGGGGTGCATGGGTTTACTCTTGATCCAAGTGTCGGCGAATTCTTCCTCAGTCATCCTGATATCAAAATCCCGGAAACATCGCTTTATTACAGCGTGAATGAGGCCTATGCCGACCATTGGTTTGATAGCACCCGGAACTTCATCAATTACTTAAAAAGAGCCGATGGTGGCAATGGACCGTACAGCTTGCGCTATATCGGGTCACTGGTGGCTGATTTTCATCGGAACCTGATTAAGGGCGGCATCTTCCTTTATACCCGCGACAAGAAGAGCGGAGAAAAATCCGAAGGCAAGTTGCGGCTTCTCTATGAAGCAGCGCCTTTGGCCCTGATTGTCGAACAGGCGGGAGGGCGTGCTATTACCGATGATGGCCGTCGTATTCTGGACATTGAGCCGAAAAACCTCCATCAGCGAGTGCCGCTGATCATTGGCTCCAGGCGGGATGTTGATCTTGCTGAAAAATTTTTACGTGGTGAAATGTAATATTGAGCTCTACTGTTTATTCTTGTTTTCGTGCTTGACAAACAGAGCAGGAGACTCTTAGTATGTGAGCAAATTAATCATGCAACGAATTATGACTTGTACACTAGCACATCTTCTTCTTAGCCGACTACACGGATCAACCGTGGCAGAGGAGAAAGGTGTGTTCTGACAAGCTCACGACATTCGCCCCTTATAAGCCACGGTTTTCGAACCGTGGCTTTTTTTTTTGCCTGATGATGGAGGAAAGAGATGAATCAGGAAAAATTGCGTAAGTATCGACCGTACCCACAGGTACCATTGCAGGACCGCAGATGGCCCGATCAGATGATCACACGTGCCCCGATCTGGTGCAGTGTGGATTTGCGTGATGGGAACCAGGCACTCATTCAGCCGATGAATGTAGAGGAGAAACTGGAGATGTTTCAGTTACTTGTACAGATCGGCTTCAAAGAGATCGAGGTCGGTTTTCCCTCTGCCTCACAGATTGAATACGATTTCCTCCGTTTGTTAATCGAAGGCAACCATATTCCGACAGGGGTTGTCCCGCAGGTGTTGACCCAGGCCCGTGAACATCTGATCAAGAGATCGTTCGCTTCGATCCAGGGAGCTCGTGAAGCTATCATGCATCTGTACAATTCCACATCAATCCTGCAACGGGATGTGGTGTTTAAAAAAGATAAGAAGGAGATCATAGAACTTGGAGTCACCGGAGCAAAGCTCATTCGGGAACAGGCAGAACGAGCAGAGACCATCATCCGTTACGAGTATTCACCTGAGAGTTTTACCGGCACGGAGTTGGATTTTTCCCTGGAGATCTGTGAGGCTGTCATGGACGTCTGGGAACCGTCTCCTGAAAAACCGATGATAATCAATCTGCCGGCCACGGTTGAGATGTCAACTCCGAATATCTATGCAGATCAGATTGAATGGTTTTGTCGGCACGTGAAAAATCGTGACTGCGTCCTGATCAGTGTGCATGCCCATAATGATCGGGGCGAGGCTGTGGCTGCCACTGAACTGGCGCTGATGGCCGGTGCTGATCGGGTTGAGGGGACCCTGTTTGGTAACGGTGAGCGGACCGGTAATGTCGATATTGTTACACTGGCCCTCAACATGTTCAGCCAGGGTGTTGATCCGGAACTGGATTTTTCCCGGATTAACAAGGTGATCAATGTCTATGAACGGTGTACTAAAATGAAGGTTCATCCCCGCCATCCGTATGCCGGGGAGTTGGTCTATACTGCTTTTTCCGGGTCGCATCAGGATGCGATCAACAAGGGGATGACCGCTTTGGAACTGACGCAAAGCGGGCTTTGGGAAGTGCCCTATCTGCCGATCGATCCACAGGATGTCGGCCGGACCTACGAGTCAATCATCCGGATCAACAGTCAGTCCGGTAAGGGCGGGATAGCCTACATTATGGAGCATGAGTTCGGGTTTAAGTTACCCAATGACATGCGGCCGGGCTTTGGCAGGGTGATACAGGAGGTGTCCGATGCCTGCAGTGATGAGCTGTCACCGGAGATGATCTTCCAGACCTTTGAAAAGGAGTACCTGTTCAACGTTAACGGGTATGCCCTGAAATCCTTTAACGTGATAAAACGTCATTTTGATCGTGATGAGGAACAGTCCATAGCCGAAATTGAGGCCGTGGTGGTGACCAAAGGAGGGGAACAGAGCATCCGGGCCAGTGGCAATGGTCCTTTGGATGCCTTTTGCACCGCCTTGCGCGATGGGCTTGGTTTGCGTTTTGTGCTCCACTCGTACCATGAACATGCCCTTACCCGGGGAAGTTCTGCCAAGGCTGTGAGTTATATTGAAATTCTCGACCAGGATAATGAAGGCTGGTGGGGTGCGGGTGTGGATACGGATATTATCGTTGCCTCCATTAAATCTCTGCTCAGTGCCTTGAACCGTTCAGCGGCAAAAGCAAAGGGACAGCATTGACGGTGACGGAAAGCGCTGTCTTTGAATGGGAGACTCTGGTCATCGGTACTTCGCTGTTGTCTGGAACAGAAGAGGTTCACAGAGTCATCCCTCCCTATCAGTGTATGGATGGAGCCGGCAAGGCTGTTGGCGAATCCTTTGATGATCCTGACGCGGTACCATCTGTCCTGGCTGCGAAAATACAGTGATTTCAAGAGAATGGCTGGTATGCACGGCGATTGCAGACCTCCCGCTCTTCCGGCACCGAACCGGCTCTGTCTTTTTGATGGAGCCGGTGTCGGGGGACAGGGCTAACGGTAAAAAGGGGTGTTCAGAAAAATCCCGATGATAAGGATTTTTGATAAAAACGTGCTGTTTTTATCGGTCTGATCTTGAGCGATCGGGTTTTGTTTGAGGTATCACCAAAAATTTTATTTCCGTCATAGCCGCATCCCAGACTCTGCACAGCATATCCACTGCCATCGTCTGGTGGATGAAGGTCCGGAAAAAAGAACTCACTTCCCGGTGCGGCTGTACAGGTTGACCTGGTTTTATTCACGATACTCCATCCTGATCCGTACAGACCGTCTTGCCTTTGGGAAAACCATTCTGTTTTCTGAAATTAACATCAAATTCTGTCAACGCTTTGTACAGAGCGGCTGGACAATGTTGTCTCACCATGATCCTGTTGATGGGAACAGCTCGGGGCAAAGGAGGCTGCATGGTTCGTGCGGCTGGTTGTGCCATGTCCCTGTGGATAGGTCATATCTGCCCGGGCAACAAGGGAATGTGCAGGGATATTGACTGTTTACCTCGACACCTCAGGCATGCTGTCTGAAGCAACCCGCTGTGTACGGTTATGAAAAGAGCTTGACGATGACACTGTTTGTACACTATCAAGAAACAGTTGAGGAAATTATCGAATAACGTCCTGATCTTGCTAGAAAATGGGAGCTTTACTTTTATCGGCTGGTTTGCCAGAGATACTCTGGAAGGTAGAGCATCACCTTTGTTTCAATGAAACAACCGGATCGCTTCAAAAGGGCAAGCATCACTGCAATACAGCAGTTGGTGCTGTTTCGGAAAGAGAGCAGTACATCATTGTTGTCATCGTATAGTCACCCCTCACTCATCGACTGTTCGAGGAGTTGTTATGGATCGTTTCTCCACCAGTTTACTTGGCGAGGCTAAAACCCTGCTGCTCGCCACCGATGGTTCCCCGTTCAGTGATGGAGCCATCCAAGAGGCTATGTTTTTTGGTCAGGCCTGTCAGGCGACAGTGATTGTTCTTCATGTCGTTCATACCCAGGTTGAATCGATCACAGCTGCTAACTTTGAAGTGCGGAAAGGTCGCGAAAAACTCACACCGCATTTTGATTATATCCGGGCCATGGCCAGAGATATCGGCGTCACCCTCGAAGTTGTGGTGGTTGGATCCAGCAGTCCGGAGAAAACCATTGTTGAACAGGCAAGGTTGCGTGGAGCCGATGTTATTCTCATCGGCAGGCATGGCAAGGCCGGCCGGCTGTCATTGCTTGTCGGGAAGATGACGGCCAAGGTGATGGAACAGGGGTTTCCCCGGGTACTGGTCGCGCCCAAGGATTTTATAATAAGCGGCAACCGGATCCTGGTGGGGATCAACAATTCGGCCAACAGCCGAAGGGCGATAGAGGAGGCGATCAGCCTGGGGCACACCTGTACCACCTTGCAGCAGATTATTATGCTGGCAGTGGCACCTTCAGAGGAAGAGGGCGAGAGTGCCCGAGCGCTGCTTGAGGAAGTTTCTCTGTTGACAGAGCAGGCGGCGCCACCGGTCCCCTGCGAATTTCTTCTCGAAGTTGGTGACCCGGTGGAACAGATCCTGAAAACAGCCGATACCCGCGACGTTGATATGATTCTGATCGGTAACCGGAGTAAAGGCGGCATGCCCAAGGTGTTTAAAGGGCACATTGCTGATAATATCATCGGCCGGTCCCGGTGCTCTGTTTTGGTAGTGACGGCTTGAGGTAGTGTTGCAGCCGGTCGTTCTTTTTCATTCTCGGAGTTTTCCATGATTCGTCAACAGGTGCTGCGGATTTTTCCTTTTCTTTCCTGGTTCCCATTGTCCTGGCTCATTTTCCGTGGTGATTTGGTGGCCGGTATCACCGGCGCTCTGATTTTGGTACCCAAAGCCATGGCCTATGCCCAACTCTCGGGTCTGCCACTGCAATTTGGGCTGTATACTGCGCTGGTACCGGCTATTATCGGCGCTCTGTGGGGTTCTTCCCGTCAACTTGCCACTGGCCCGGTGGCTATTCTTTCTCTCATGACCGCAGCTGCTGTTACTCCGATGGCTGTACCCGGATCTGAGGAGTACATCGGTCTGGTGCTGTTGCTGACCCTTTTGGTCGGCTGTATTCAGCTCTTTCTTGGTGTGGTTAAACTCGGCAGTGCGGTTAATTTTGTCTCCCATCCGGTTATTTTAGGGTTCATGAATGCGGCCGCTCTTATCATCGGCCTTTCCCAGCTGGATATGCTCCTTGGTATTCCCAAAGGACGCAGTGATTTTTTCCTTGTGGATGTGTGGGAGATGCTTGGGTACATACCTCTGACACATCTGCCGACCCTTGCGATGTCGATATTCAGTCTGGTCCTCATGCTGGCGGTTAAACGGGTGGCTTTTCTCGCCAAATCCGGCGTGCTGGTGGTGGTCGCCCTGACGACTCTGATCAGTGCTCTCATCGGGTTTGAACACAAAGAGACCGGCCGGATAGGTGATGTTGTGACGCCGGAGACCCGGGAGCTTGTTGAAGAGTACGGTGCCACTGCTCAGCGTATCGAGAGCATGAGCAGCCGGATTGCTGAACTCTCCGTTCAGTTAAGGCAGGCGGAAAAAGAGGGTGATCACCGTAAGTCCGCAAACTTACGCTATAGAATCGAGCTGATGGGCCTTGACATCAAGACGGCTGAACAGGAAAATCGCCATCGGATGCGCGGGATTCATAAGTTGTACTTCGTGCGGACCGTTCCCATGGAAGGACAGTCTTCCCAACTGTATCAGATGGGGATGGCTCCGGCGGAGGACAGGACCGACGGTCGCCGGTGGCATATCAGGAAAATTGAGCAGGATGTGCTGAGGTTGAGCGGCGGCGGTGAGGTGGTCGGTACTGTACCTGCTGGTTTGCCCGGTTTACGCATTCCTGCGATAACTGTAGACGGTGTTTTACAGTTGATGAGTGCCGCTCTGGTCATCGCTCTGGTTGCCTTTATGGAATCAATCTCCATGGCGAAAGCCATGGCCGGTAAAACAAAACAGCGTATTGATCCCAACCAGGAGTTGATTGGCCAGGGTATGGCAAATATTGGTGGTTCTTTTTTCCAGTCGTATCCGGCCAGCGGTTCGTTTACCGGATCTGCCATCAATCTGCAAGCCGGAGCACAAACCGGTCTGGCCATGGTCTTTAACGGGTTTTTTGTGGCTGTCACTCTTCTGTTTCTCACGCCACTCATCTACCATTTACCCAAAGCCGTACTCGCGGTTATCATTGTTCTGGCAGTAACCGGGCTGATCACCCCCCGGGCGTTTCGTCATATCTGGAAGGCGAGTCGTGCCGATGGCCTGCTGGCACTGGTCACATTTGCAGTCACTCTGCTTGCCGCACCTCACCTTGACAAGGGGATCATGGTTGGAGCTTTGCTTGCCATCGGACATTATCTGTATCGTACCATGGCTCCCCGGGTAGCGATCCTGGGGCGTTACAAAGATGGTACTCTTCGCGATGTGAAGTACCATCCTGATCTGGCAACCTCAACCAAAGTGGTGGCCATTCGTTTTGACGGCTCGCTCTACTTTGCCAACATTGCCCATTTTGAAGATGCGGTGCTGGGTGCGGTGGCTGACAACCATGAGGCTCAGTTTCTTCTTGTGGTTGGCGATTCAATCAACTTCATCGACTCTTCAGGTGAAGAGATGCTTCACAACCTGGTGGCACAGTTACAGCAGTCAGGAATAGAGATGGTTTTCTCCGGGTTGAAAAAGCAGGTTCTTGATGTGATGCGGGCAACGGGTCTGTACCGAGTCATCGGAGAGCAGAATATCTTCTCTACAGAAAATCAGGCACTTCTGGCCATATCCTGCCGCTTGGGTGAGGAAGATGATGCCTGTGCACTGTTCAGGTCGTAACCATAAGGCGGCAGGGAAAAGATCCGGGCCGGTTCACAACGGTGCCGCTGATCTCAGGATGACACGCTGTGCCGGCCTTCCGGGTTGACGGTGTGCGTGGAGGATTATTCCAGATACTTGAGACGAAGTGTCTTTTTATCGGTCTTGCCGACACTGGTTTTATCAATGGTTGCAACGATCTTCACTTTGAGCAACATGGCCTGCTTAGAAAGCAGTCCCTTCTCAATAAACTGGTTGATATGACGGATCAGCTGCCGGGGAGTAGGGGGGGATGCCTCATCTTTCGGCACGACGAGAGCCAGGGGACGTTCACCCCACTTCTTATCAGGCATACCGATCACGGCAACTTCCGCTATCCCGGAATAAAGGCCAAGAACATCTTCCAGCTCCAGTGAACTGAGCCACTCACCACCGGTTTTAATAACATCTTTGATCCGATCGGTAATGGTCACATAGCGCTGTCGATTGATGTTGGCAACATCACCGGTGTGCAGGTACCCGCCTTTCCACAGGTTTTCCGAGTTGCGTTTATCTTTGAGGTATCCCTGAGTCAGCCAGGGGGCACGGACGACTATCTCACCCACATGCTCGCCGTCATGGATCACTTCATTCATTGTGTCATCCATCAGTCGCAGCTGCACCATCGGGATGGGGCGACCGGTTCTGCAGCGGATCGAGATCTCCTCTTCCTCACTGAGGTCATCCCGGTCAACATGGGCAATGGTGAGAATCGGACAGGTCTCGGACATGCCGTAGGCGGTAAAGATATCGATGCCGCGACTCAAGGCCTTCTGGCACATGGATTTGGTCAGAGCTGAGCCGCCGATCATTACTTTCCAGTTCGACAGATCAAACTCTTCGAAGTCCGGATGGCTCATCAGCATGTGCATGACCGTTGGCACACAGTGGGAAAAGGTGGCGCCTTCCCGGGCAATAAGCTGAAGAATCGGCCCGGGTGCATATTTCCCCGGATAGACCTGTTTGACACCAAGTGAGGTGGCCACATAGGGTATCCCCCAGGCATGAACATGAAACATGGGGGTCAGCGGTAAATAGACATCCCGCTGATGAAGGCGTCCCTGTTGAAACGGGGTGCCGAGGGCTGCTAAGTTACCAAGTGTATGTAGTACAAGTTGACGGTGACTGAAATAGACACCCTTGGGCATGCCGGTGGTTCCTGTGGTGTAAAAGGTCGTGGCACGGGTGTTTTCATCAAAATCTTCGAAGTCAAATTCAGCACCTGCCATGGCCAGGAGACTTTCATAATCACCGGCCAGCGGTATGTTCGTTTGCGGTGGAGTATCGAGATCGGTCAGTAAAACGTAGCTCTGGATTGTATCGATACGGCCCTTGATCTGTTCGATGATCGGGAGGAATTCGTCGTTGACCAGCAGAAAATCGTCTTCAGCATGATCAATGGTATAGAGAATCTGCTCCGGTGACAATCGGACATTAATGGTGTGCAGCACAGCTCCCAGCATCGGTACTGCAAAAAAACATTCAAGGTAGCGGTGGCTATCCCAATCCATCACCGCCACGGTGTCTCCCGGCTTGACCCCCAAGGCAGAGAGGGCGTTGGCCAGTCGATGAATACGCAGACGCATTTCCCGATATGTGTAGCGCATCTGGTCGCGATAAACGATCTCCTGATCAGGGTTGTCGACAACCGGGGCAAGAAACAGGTTTTTGATCAGAAGAGGGTATGCATAGGCTGAAGCTGTCCGTTGGATGAGCGGGCTTGGCATGGGAAGTTCCTTTTCTAAAAGACAGGGAAAATGACGGAGACTAACGGATGATCACCAATACTGAACACCCTGATACTTGTCAAATACGTTTGTTCACCGGATCGAAAAATAAATGTACCATTTCGTAGTGCTCTAGCAGATAGAAGGCCTTTATTCTTATTATCAGACAGTGGACGGTGTCGTGTGTTCAGAAGCCCGGATCAGGACAATGGATCTGGGTGTCTTCTGCAGCAAAAAAGGCTGTCATCGCCTGCAACAGGTACCAACCGTCAAGATGACCGATGGTTTCACGGATTGAATGCATGGCGAGCTGAGGTACGCCGACATCCACGGTGGGAATACCGATTTCTGCGGCGGTTAAGGGACCGATGGTTGAACCGCAGGCCAGGTCGTTGCGCATGACAAACTCCTGGTACGGGATGTCTGCTTTGGTGCAGAGCTGACGGAACAGACCGGCGGTGATCGCATCGGTTGCATAGCGCTGAGCAGCATTGACTTTAATAACCGGCCCCTGATTGAGCATCACTAAATGGTTTGGGTCGTGCCTGGTTGCGAAGTTCGGGTGCACGGCATGGGCGTTGTCAACAGAGATGAACAGTGAACGGGCAACAACACGCTGCAACAGATCCGGATCCGGATAGAGTCTTTGCAGAACACTTTTAAGAAAAGGGCCCTGGGCACCGGACCTGGACAGACTGCCGATCTCCTCATGGTCATTGAAAACGATCAGCCGGTTACAGTTGTTGTCCGGGGCTGCTGTCATCGCCCTGGCCAGGGCATGGCAGGAAAGCAAATTGTCAAGCCGCGGCCCGGTTATGAATTCGCCGTTCAGACCTGCCCGGCAGGGGGGCTGAAGGTCGTAGAGAAAAAGGTCAAAGGCCAGTATCGTTGCCATGGCCGCTTCCGGATGCAGACGCACCAGCTCTTTTCGTACTAGTTCATTAAAGTCAGGCGGGTCGGCTGTCTCGGTGAGCATGATGATCGGAACAAGATCAGTCTGCCTGTCAATCTGTCGTTTCTCATTGGCCTCCCGATCCAGATGAATGGCAAGGCTCGGGATAATGGCTGCTGCTCTGGTAAAATCGATCAGGCTGCACCGCATGGGTCCGGTGTCGCAGCTCCAGGTTACTCTGCCGGCAATGGAAAGATTACGGTCAAACCAGGGGGCAAGCAGAAGCCCCCCATACATCTCCACACCTAACTGCACGCATCCATGGCGAACCTGCACGGGATTTGGTTTGATTTTCAGGCTCGGACTGTCGGTATGCGCTCCGGCCATGCGCATCGGCATGCCGGCTTGTGGATCCTGACTCAGGGTAAAAGCAATCAGGCTGGCCCCATTGCGGACAACAGAGTAGGAGCCGGGGGGAAGATTGCTCCAGGAAACAGCTTCATCAAGGCGCTTAAAACCTTGTTGCGTCAGGTGATCAAGAACACCGGCGGTTGCATGATAGGCAGTGGGGCTGTGTCGGATAAAGGCAAAAAGGTCGTCAAGATACTCTGTTAGGTGTTCCATTGCAGCTACGCGGTTTTTTTTTTGGGAGGCGGAAGTGTTCAGGACGGATCGTGTCGCCGGTCGGCAGCAGGATCTCGTCATCCGGGTATGTCTGATCAGAGGTGATGTACTCTTTTGCACGTCTGCCTGCAACCTATTCACTGTTGGTGGTTAAGCTGAAAGGAGCAGTGCAGCAGTTTTTTTAGCAGGTGTTGTTCCGGCAGATGCAACGAGCAATGCCATCCTTGTCCGGTCAACGTTTGAAGAAGATGTGCATGGACTGAAAAAATCAGGGAGGGATTATCTGGCTTTCCGGCTTTTTTTGATGCTTTTGGCAGAAAGACCATACTGCTTCATCTTGTCGTACAGGGAGGTCTTGCCGATCTGCAGTTGATCGGCAACAGTGGCAACGTTGCCGGTGTACTTGGACAACGCCTGTTCAATGATGAGTGCTTCAAATTCCGCCAGTATATCCTTGAGCGGCTGTGCACCCAGTTTCTGGTCGATATTTAAAACAGCTCCTTCAGCCTGCTCAGCCGTGGGGTCGTCGTCAAAAATTAAATCGGCTTCTGTGATCACCTTGTCCTTTGCCACGAGAACCGCTCGCTGGATAAGATTTTCCAGTTCTCGTACATTACCTGGCCAGGAGTGGGTAAGGAGACGGTTAATGGCTGATTTGGGGACAAAATCGATCTCTTTTTTAAATGCCTCCCGGTAATGGTTCACAAAGTGTGAAACCAGTTCGACGATATCTTCTTTTCGCTCACGCAGTGATGGAATGGCAATGTTGATGATGTTGAGTCTGTAGTACAGGTCGAGTCGGAATTTTTTTTCTTTCACTGCCTGGGCCAGATCAACGTTGGTGGCGGCAATGACCCGGACATCAACTTTTACCGGTTCAGTGCCGCCCACGCGGATAATTTCACCGTTTTGCAGCACTCGCAACAGGGCCACCTGCATTCGCGGACTGATGTCACCGATTTCATCGAGAAAAATAGTGCCGCCGTTCACAACCTCGAATTTACCGATTTTGCGCTGTACCGCACCGGTAAACGCCCCCTTTTCATAACCGAACAGATCAGCTTCAAGAAGGGAGTCGTTGATGGCATTGCAGTTGATCTTTAAGAAGGGTTTGTCATCTCGTGAACTGGTGGCTTTAACGAGGTTGGCCACCAGTTCTTTGCCGGTTCCGGATTCACCGGTGATGAGAATGGTGGCATCTGATTCGGAAACCTGGTGAATCATCTCTCGCAGTTCTCGCATTTTGCGGCTGCGCCCCACCATCTTGTCTGCCTTATGATAGTGGCCTAACTGGTTTTTTAAGCTGTTGACCTGTCGGGAGAGGCGGTGGCGCATCTCTTCACTTGCCTGCAGTTCACCAATCTTCTGTTCAAGAATGGTTTCAATGCTGGTGTTGAACTGCAGGAGTTCCTGCTCGAAGTTTTTGCGCTGCGTGATGTTCCGCATGATCAACATCAGCAGCTTTTCCCCGGTGTAGCCGATAAAAGACATTGACGAGTATTCCACGGGCGTGTTGTCGACCATGGCTTCTATTACTTTATCATCAACGAAAAAATCAGGGGAGCGTAACAGTCTCTCATGACAGCTAGCACCGATAATCCGTAAACTTTCGGCCACCGGCCTTGAACAGGGGGCACCGAAACATGCTTTGGCACTTCTGTTCATATATTCAATGCGATAGTCTTCTTGAAGCAGGAAGACCATTTCCGGCATGACGTCAAGGAGTGTCTGCCAGTTGGTGCTGAGACGCTGGATTTCGGCTGTAGCGTTGACGATGGGGGCTGGTTGGTCAGACATGCGGCATGAAATGATGTGAGTGTTGTTTAAACGGCCTTCTTTATCTTAGCATTATCCGGACAGACCGACAAACGTATTCCGATAATTCGGATTTTTCAATATCCTGGAAAAGCGCATGTTGCATCGGAGAGAACAGAGACGTTGACAAAGATCCCCGGGTCATTAAGAGCAGAGAATATGTACTAACTGCCGGTGTCCTGCAGGGAAAGGGTACTGGTGGAGCTGGTTGAGAGGCACCCAGGCATACTGACTGGCGGCAGTGAGTATCGGTTCCGGGCAGGAAGGATGCAGTGTGCCATAAAAGCCGTGGAGGGTTACCCGATATCGGGTGTAGTAATGGGTGACGGTTGCCAGAACGTCCAATCGTTCAAGCAGCCAGCCGGTTTCTTCATGAATTTCCCGGAGAGCACCGTGCAGAGGTGTTTCACTCTCCTTGAGCTGTCCGCCGGGAAATTCCCACAGTCCTCCCCAGATGTCATCGGGCAGACGTTGCTGAATAAAAATGCGATCCTCTTTGTACAGAACGCCGCAGGCCATGAGAATGTCTGTTTTTTTATCTCTGGCAATTGGGAGTGGTCTGTATGCAACGGTGTCGGCCTGATAGGCCCGGCAATATACCTGCAACGGGCAGGAGATGCAAGCAGGTCTTTTAGGCGTGCAAATCAGTGCCCCAAGTTCCATCAGGGCCTGATTGAACTGCCGCGGCTGATCCCGGTCCAGCAGCGTATCGGCCATGGCTGTGAGCTGTTTCTTTGTCGAGGCTTTTTTAAGAGGACTGTCAATATCAGCCAAACGGGAAAAGACCCGTTCAACATTGGCGTCAAGCAGGGGGTAGGGCTGATTGAAGGCGATCGACAGGATGGCGGCAGCCGTATACGGACCGATACCCGGAAGAGCAAGCAGTTGCTGATAATCAGCAGGGATATCCATAGCACCGTTATCAACCAGATGCAGCGCAGTCCGGTGAATGTTGCGTGCCCGGGTATAATAGCCCAACCCTTCCCAGGCCTTGAGGATCTTCTGTTCCGGCGCTGCGGCCACTGCTGCAAGATCCGGAAACTGTTCAATCCAGCGCAGGAAGTACATGGCAACCCGTTCCATCTGTGTCTGCTGCCCCATGATCTCGGCAATCCAGACATGATACGGTCTGTAGGTCGTGCGCCATGGGAGTGGGCGCTGATACTGTGCAAACCAGGCAAGAAGCCGGTTTCTGATCTCGTTGACGGTGTGCGGGTGGATGAACTCAATATCAATCACTGCGTATACTCTTTCTGCTCAGTTGCTCTTTAGCCGGTACCGGCAAGGACATGTGCTGTTCACTTCTGCCGACGGTAACACGAGATGGCTGTTCCTGCCGTATGGATCACAGCGGCTATCGGCGATGCCCCGGGTGGGCGCATGTCTGCAGGGTGAACATCCGGTTGCCGGCAGGTGCTCCGGATGGGGCTGTCGTGTATGACCGGTCGCCCTGTCTGTACATGGAGCACGGTCTATATTTACTGCACACCAATTATCAACAGCTAACAATTTACTGTGCAAACAGCACGGTTATGGTAGAAGCTGCTGGCCTGTTTTTGTTTTGTTCCTCTCATCGGATCTGTTATGGCAGCATCTTTTTTTCGTCAGTTTTTCACACCCAGCATGCTGGTCGCCTTTCTTATGGGGTTCAGCTGCGGCATGCCGCTGCTGCTGACCTCCACGGTTCTCCAGGCATGGATGACGGAACAGGGGGTTAACCTTTCAGTCATCGGAGTCTTTTCTCTGGTCGGTTTACCGTACACCCTCAAGTTTGTCTGGGCCCCGATTTTTGATCGATACATTCCTCCGTTTCTGGGACGTCGTCGGGGGTGGCTGCTGATCGTCCAGCTGATCCTGATTTTGACTGTTGCCTCCCTTGGTCTGACCGATCCGGGCCAGACGCCCTGGCTTGTGGCGCTGGCCGCCTGTTTTGTCACCTTTTTCTCCGCATCCCAGGATATTGTGGTTGATGCGTACCGACGTGAAGATCTTAAGGACAATCAGTTGGGACTCGGCAGTTCACTCTATGTGAACGGGTACCGGATCGGAATGCTTTTGTCCGGCAGCGGGGGCCTGATTCTTGCCGATCATTTCACATTTGATCAGGTGTATCTGCTCATGGCCGCCTCACTCCTGGTGGGTGTGGTTACCACGCTCCTCTGCAAAGAGCCGCCGTTGACAGTAGCGACACCACGCACGCTTCGCGAGGCAGTGGTGGAGCCATTTGTCGAATACTTCAGCCGTGACCGGGCTATAACATTACTTTTGTTTATCCTGCTGTACAAGATCGGTGACCAGATGGCCTCAACCTTAACCACCCCGTTTTATCTGGCCCTCGGGTTCAGCAAGACGCAGATCGGTGTGGTGGCGAAACTCTTTGGATTCTGGTCCACTGTTATCGGCGGGCTGTTGGGTGGGATTGTCATGCTGCGCATCGGCATAATACGCAGCCTGTGGGTTTTCGGTATTTTACAGACGCTGGGCATTTTGAGCTTTTCGATTTTGGCCCTGGTAGGGTATTCAGTTTCCGGGTTGATCATTGCTATTGTGCTTGAACAGCTGACCAGCGGCATGGGGACCTGTGCCTATGTGGCCTACATGGCATCGTTGACCAATAAACGGTTCACTGCCGCCCAATACGCGCTCCTGTCAAGCTGCATGGGCGTTCCCCGGGTCATCATTGCCGCTCCGGCCGGATGGATAGCAGAGATGGTGAACTGGCCGTTGTTTTTCCTGGGATGCACCCTGGCGGCGATACCCGGCCTGCTACTTTTGCCGCTGGTTGCCAGGCAATACCGCCAGGATATGGATTAGCTGTTTGAGTTCTTGTCCAGCTGTAGTACATTGGTAAATCATTCCTATTTGTAGTATATACGTCTATCATTCCTGTTTCTTACACCAGAACCCTGCTTCGGAACCGAAAATGTCGATTCGTCTTTACAACACGTTGACCCGAACCAAAGAACCGCTTCGTCCCATCGAAGAGGGGCATGTCAAACTCTATGTGTGCGGTATCACCTCGTACGACTACTGCCATATCGGGCATGCCCGTTCAGCCTTGGTCTTTGATATGGTGGTTCGCTATCTTCGTCATCGAGGCTACAGAGTGACCTTTGTCCGTAACTTTACAGACATTGACGATAAAATCATTAACCGCGCTCGGGAACTGGACATTGACAGTGCCAGCCTGGCATTACGCTTTATCAATGAATTTCATAGAGATATGGATGCTCTGGGGACTGTTCGACCGGATGTGGAACCCAAAGCCACTGAGCACGTCCCGGAGATGATCGCCCTGATCAAACAGCTGGTTGACAGGGGGCTGGCGTACCCTGCCAACGGTGATGTGTACTTTCGCGTAGAACGGTTTGCCGACTATGGCAGGCTTTCCGGACGGGGACTTGAGGACATGCAGGCCGGTGCACGGGTTGCGGTGGATGAGAAGAAAGAACACCCCATGGATTTTGTGCTCTGGAAAGGGGCCAAGCCCGGTGAACCGAAGTGGCCAAGCCCATGGGGAGAAGGCCGGCCAGGCTGGCATATCGAGTGCTCGGCCATGAGCCACAAGTATTTAGGGGAAACCTTTGATATCCATGGCGGTGGGAAAGATCTGGTGTTTCCTCACCACGAAAACGAGATTGCCCAGAGCTGTGGGGCAACCGGTAAACCGTTTGCCAATGTATGGATGCATCATGGTTTTGTTACGATAAAAGACGAAAAGATGTCGAAGTCATTGGGTAATTTTTTAACAATCCGTGATGTGCTGAAGCAGTATGATGCAGAGGTCCTTCGACTTTTTATCTTTTTCACCCACTATCGCAACCCGTTGGATTTTAATGAGACAGCCCTTCAGGATGCCAGATCAGGGCTTGAGCGCATGTACGAGTGCCTGGCACAGGTCACTGCCCTGCCGGCCGGGGATGCCGATGCTGCAGGCAGCATACCGGCAAAGGATCGACAGAGTCTTGAGGAACTGCAGACCAGATTTCACCGGGCCATGGACAACGATTTTAATACTGCTCAGGCTCTGGGGCACCTTTTTGATGCAGTCAAGACGCTCAACAAGGTGCTGCGGCTGCTGCCCGAAACACCGGCAGCAGCGGATGTGGAGTTCCTGCACGGTGTTGTGACTGTTTTCCGTGATTTGGCCGGGGTGCTTGGTCTGGTGCAGCGTGATCCTGCCGTGGTCGTTGCCGAGAACAGGGCCAGGGAGGTGGCTGCACTCACACTTGACGAGGCGGAGATCCAGCAGTTGATCGATAAACGTGATCAGGCACGAAGTTCCAGGGATTGGAAAACATCCGATGAGATCCGCGATTACCTGCTGACGCACCGTATCGTCCTGAAAGACAGCCCGGAAGGCACCAGCTGGGAAGTGAAAAAATAATCGACCGGCTTTGCCCGGCAGCGCCGCAATCAAAAAGGAGTATGCCATGATACGCAATCCTGCTGTTGCTGATCGGTTTTATCCCGGAGATGCTGAGCATCTGCGCTCAGCGATGGACATCTTTGTACCGGTGACGACTGCAGAGGAGAAAGAACAGGCCATGGTGGTGATCATGCCCCATGCCGGGTATGTTTACTCCGGAGCTACTGCCGGAGCCACCATCAGTCGTGTCGTGGTTCCGGAGACGGTGTTGATCATGGGGCCCAACCACCGGGGGCAGGGCGCTGCCCTGGCTTTAGGTACTGAGGATTGGCGCATGCCCATGGGCATGGTGCCGATCAATCAGCAGCTGGCCCGGGCTATTCTCAGACAATCAGAGGATATACGTGAAGATTCCGAGGCCCATCGCCATGAGCACTCGCTCGAGGTGCAGGTGCCGTTTTTACAGCAGGTGCAGCCGCAGTTACAGATTGTGCCGCTGATGGTCTCGCACGTGTCCTACACCCTCTGTCAGAAGGTGGCGGCTGATCTGGCCGCAGTTCTGCAGGCGTACCGGAACCCGGTGCTGATTGTGGCCTCAACAGACATGAGTCATTACGAAACCCGGAAACAGGCGGCACAGAAGGACCAGCTCGCCATTGAACGGATTCTGGCGCTCGATCCTGAAGGGCTGTACGCCACGGTACACAGGAACAGGATCTCCATGTGCGGTGTGATCCCCACAACCATCGCCCTGCTGGTTGCTCTGCAGCTGGGGGCCAAACAGGCCAGGATGGTGCATTATACTGATTCCGGCGAGGCCAGCGGTGATGTCAGTCAGGTTGTGGGGTATGCCGGATTGATTGTATCCTGAGCCCCCTGTCTTTTTCGGTGCCGTACTTCCCGTCCGGGGCACAGATTTTTACTTGACAACAGGTACAAATCCATCTATTTTCACTGCACTTCAAGCCAGCTGGGGGATGGTCTAACGGCAAGACAGCGGACTCTGACTCCGCTTATCGGGGTTCGAATCCCTGTCCCCCAGCCACGTTTATGCAGCGTTTAACTCGAACAGGGGTTAAACGCTTTTTTATTGTCCTCGAAAGACAGCAATCAACACAGCTGTTGAATAATCTGTACAACCACTGCCGATACTATGCCCAATATTGATATGTCCATCACGCTGGCCACTCTCATGGGGGCCGCTGTCCTTTTAGTGAGTAACCGCGTCAGGGGAGATCTGGTCGCCATGCTGGTGGTGTTCACCATGCTGGTCACCGGAGTGCTTGATGTGAACGAATCTTTTTCCGGTTTTTCCAGCCCGGTGGTGATCATTATTGCCTGTATGTTCATTATTTCCGAGGCTATTGTGCATACCGGTATTGCCCAGCGGATAGGCGAGGCTGTGCTGAAACACGGCGGTTCAAGTGAGGGTAGGCTTCTGGTCCTGATTATGGCGGCCGCAAGTTTTCTGGGGTCGTTTATGAGTTCCACCGCCACTGCCGCTATCTTTATCCCCATCACTATGGCCGTTGCCCGGAAAGCCGATATCAATCATAAGCGATTGCTTATCCCTCTGGCGGTGGCATCATTGATCAGCGGTATGATGACCCTGGTTGCCACCACCCCGAATATCGTGGTCAACAATGCTTTGCGTGAACGAGAGCTGACACCCCTGTCTTTTTTCAGTTTTACGCCGTACGGACTGGTGGTCTTTATTCTGGCCGTAAGCTTTATGCTTTTCTGGGGACGGGATCTTTTGTCCAAACGGAGAAATGCTATCAAACAAAAACAAGAGCGCTCCATTGAGGACCTGATGGAACGCTATGATGTGCGCAAGTCCATTTCCGTGCTGCGGGTGACGCACACCTCTGATCTGATCGACCGATCTGTTGCCCGTATACAGCTCGGAGCCCGTTATCAGATCAATCTCATTGCCCTTCGTACAGCGTCTGAGCGTGGCGGCGAGGTGCTGCCCGCCCGGCCGGAGAGTGTTTTTTACGCTGATGATTTTCTCGTGGTTATCGGTTCCCGCGAAAAGATCGCTGATTTTGTCGCAGACTATGCCCTGGAAGTTGTGGAAGTGGCGATTGATCCGGAGGTGCGCCGGGAGTTTACCCAGGTGATCGGTGTCGGGGAGGTTATGCTGACACCGGATTCCAACCTGATCGGTAAATCCATTCGTGAAATTCGTTTTCACAATCAGTTTCAATGTCTTGTCCTGGCCATTCGCCGCGAGGGCACGACACAGACCACAGACTTTAGTGATCTCCCCCTCAAGTTTGGTGATGTGCTGCTTATCTGCGGTGCATGGGAAGATATTCTACGTTTGCGTGAGTACCGGGATCAGTACCTGCTGCTCACCCTGCCGCAGGATTATCAGGAGGTGATTGCCGATCGTAACCGGGCTCCGCTGGTCATCGGTATCCTCATCACCATGATCGGCCTGATGGTGTTTAATGTGCTGCCCACGGTGACGGCTGTGCTTGGTGCAACGGCAGCTCTTGTCCTGACCCGTTGTGTCAAGATTGATACCTGCTGTAAGGTGATTGACTGGCAGACGGTTATCCTTATTGCCGGTATTCTGCCCCTGGCCCTGGCTCTGCAGAAAACCGGCATTATCGCCCAGATCAGCCAGTACCTGCTCACCCTGTTCGGCACCAGTTCACCGCTGCTGGTCCTGGGTGTACTTTTTCTGATCTCTGCCGTGATCGGTCTCTTTCTTTCCAACACCCCCACTGCGGTACTGATGGCCCCCATGGCGATAGATATCGGGCTCGCTCTTAACATCTCTCCCCAGGCCTGTGCCATGACCGTGGCCATTGCCTGCTCTGCGGCATTTGTTTCTCCTTTGGGTTCACCGGTCAATATGATTGTCCGTGAGCCGGGCGGGTATCAGTTTGCCGATTATGCCAAGGTGGGAATCCCACTGTTACTGTTATCCCTGGTGACAACGGTGCTCCTGTCCTGGCTTTTGTATCTTCGTTAGTTGCCGACCGGCTCTGGTAAAACGCGATGATCATGCGTGGCGCTCAGGCTGCACGATGGCCACAGATTTTTCAAGGTAAACCGGGACAACCACTATGGAAAGATGTGAGCTGATGAATACCCTGACTGCTTCCGAACTTTGTCTTGTCATCGATCCTGCCATACTTGGCTTTTCCGATACCTCTGAACTCCTGAACCAGATGGTCCCATGGATCGGTCAGGAGCGGGCGCAAACCGCTGCTTATTTCGGTCTGGGCATGGCGCAGGCCGATTACAACCTGTTTGTCCTGGGTGAGGTCGGCAGCGGGCGGTCTTCGTTACTTGAGGAGGCCATGCGATCCGTTGCCGCCGGGCAACCGACGCCGCCGGATCTTTGCTATCTGCACAATTTTGAGGTACCGGAGCGCCCCCTGGCCCTCTACCTGCCGGCAGGGTGGGGGCGAAAGTTCCGTCTGGGCATGGCACGCCTGGTGAAAACCCTGCTGACCGAGATCCCGCGGCAGTTGGATGGTCCGGACTTTACAATTGAAAGAGAACAACTTGTCAAAGCGCACAAGGAGCAGGAAACGCTTGCCTTTGTCGAACTGGAGGCCTTTGGTGAAGCCCGCCGATTTACCATGCACCGGGAATCCGGCCGGATCATGTTCACTTTACGCGATGAGAACGGACGTGCTTTGACGGACGAAGAGATGCTCGCCCTGCCAAAGGAGCGTCGACTGGAGATCGCCCGGGCTGAACAGGAGCTGCTGACAGGGATCAACCAGTATTTTGAGAAGATCCGCGGCATGGAACGTGTACTGGACGATGCGCTGGCCACGCTGGCTCGTCGGGTGATCAAACCGCTGCTTGACCGTGAGTTGCAGCAGACACGCTCCTGCTTCCAGCAGATGGGCAACGACCAGGAAAAGCTCGAGGCGTATCTCTCCCGGGTTATGGAAGATATCCTTGCCCATCTTGAGGTGTTCAGATCTTCTGAAACAGAGGAATCGTCCAACGAAACCCTCCTGTCTGTCGTGTCACGGTACCGGGTGAATCTGGTGGTTGATAACGACGGCATGCAGGGTGCACCGGTGATAGTTGAAAACAATCCCCAGTTCCGTCCGCTGTTTGGCAGCATTGAGTATCAGTCTGAAAACGATGTGCTGGTGACCGATTTCTCCCGTATCCGGGCCGGCAGCCTGCATAGCGCCCATGGTGGTTTTTTGCTGCTGCATCTGCGGGATCTGCTGACTGATGAGCTGGTCTGGGAAAAGCTCCGCCGGTTTTTGCGCAACGGTTTGTTGCAGATAGAAGAACCGGGAGTTGCTTTTGCGCCCATTGCCGCAGTCTCCCTTACACCCGAAGCTGTTAAGGTGACGGTGAAGGTTGTGCTGATCGGTTCCCGCCGGCAGTACTATGAACTGCAGGAGATCGACCCTGAGTTCAGCCGTCGGTTCCGGGTAAAGGTGGACTTTGCCGACCGTTTCAGTGCTGACCTCGGCACTTACAGGGCCTCGGCAGTCTTTGTTGCGCAGATGTGCCGGGACCATGGCCTGCCGCACTTTTCTGCCGCTGCTGTGGCTCTGTTGCTGGAACAGGGGCACCGTGCGGCTGAGGATCGCTCCCGGCAGAGTGCAGTGTTCGCAGAGACCGGGGCGCTGGTCATGGAGAGCGCGGCCTGTTGCCGGGCACGCTCCGGGCGACTGGTCGGAGTGACGGATGTGGAGGGTGCTCTGGCTGCCCGTCGTGAGCGGCATAACTATCCGCAACAGCGTTTGCACGAAGCCATAGTTGACGGAGAGGTGCTCATCACGGTTGAAGGTTCACAGGTCGGCCAGCTCAACGGATTGACGGTAGTTGATCTTGGTGACCACAGTTTCGGCTATCCGGTCAGGGTGACGGCACGGACCTATGCCGGAGAGGACGGCCTGGTCAGTATTGAGCGTGAAGTGGAGATGTCAGGGCCGATCCATGACAAGGGCATGCTGATTCTCCACAATTACCTGTCCAGCCTCTTTGTCCGCAACACACCTCTGGCACTCAGTGCCTCCATTGTTTTTGAACAGGAGTATCATGGTGTTGAAGGTGATTCCGCCTCCTGTGCCGAGCTGTATACAGTGCTCTCCTCTCTGTCCGGACTGCCGCTTAAGCAGGGAGTTGCCGTGACCGGCGCACTGAATCAGTACGGTGAGGTGCTGCCGGTGGGAGGGATCAATGAAAAGATTGAAGGATTTTTCAACATCTGTGCGGCCAGCGGTTTAACCGGTGACCAGGGGGTCGTGATCCCGCACCGTAACCGTCTCCATCTGATGCTTGATCGGCAGGTGGTTGAGGCGGTCGCCCAGGGGCGTTTTCACATCTACACCATTTTGGAGGTAACAGAAGGTCTGGAGTTGCTCACCGGTGTGCCTGCCGGCCAGGCTGACAAAAATGGCCTTTACCCGCCGGGAAGCATTCTCGGTCTTGCTCAGACGACCCTGCAGAACTTTCGCCGGGCCTGTCAGGCTGTTGATGTTAAGCCGGCCCCTCGCCTGCGGTGAGCACACCCGGATCACAGGTCTACCTGTTGCCTGTGCATATAAAAAGAACCGCGTTTTCCTTATACGTGTCGACTTGCAGCATTTTCCCAAGGCTGCCAAACGTGTGCGATCTCTATCCGGCTGCACGTTTTCTTTTTTTGTCTGCTGTTCCGGGTACCCGTTGAAAACGGGTCGCCGCCATTCCAAACGCACTCGCACCTGATCAGGATCACCCGGCAGACGGGTCCGCAGCTGCCAGGCCAGCTTTTTCTGGACAATCAGGCCGGGAACGATCATAGTGAGTCTGCTTTCTCATCTTGAAGCAGCAGGTTTTTATCTTTGAAGGAGGTCGTCTCATGCAACCGCAACTTGATCGCCATTTGCGTTTCACCCTGCTTTCCGACATGGTTCTTATCAGGGCTTTTGAAGATCGTATTTCAGAACTCTCCCGGGAAAGGGGCCGTCTGCCCGGCATGCAGATCACCTGCCACGGTCAGGAGGCCATCGCCGCCGGAGTGGTACGGGCCATGATTGAACAGGATGTTATTGTGACCAACCACCGCAGCCATGGGCACATGCTGGCCCGCGGTGTGGATCCCAAGACACTCATGGCCGAGATTATGGGTAAACGTGATGGTTTGAATCGGGGCAAGTCCGGCACTCTGCACCTGGCCGATCCCGGCCGTAACGTCCTGATGACCTCTACTGTGGTCGGAGCTGCACCGCTGCTTGGAATGGGAGCTGCCTTTGCTCAGAACTATCGACAGGAACAGGCTGCCACCTGTGTATTTTTCGGCGATGGCGCTGCGGCTGAGGGGAGTGTACACGAGGCCATGAACATGGCTGCTGTCTGGAAACTGCCGGTGCTCTTTGTCTGCGAATCCAATCGCTGGGCCGGTGCCCAGGGCCATGACGAACACTGTCCCATTGAACGGGTCGCCGACCGTGCTCCAGGCTATGCCATGCCCGGTGTTGTGGTGGACGGCAACGATGTGGAGGCTGTGTATATCGCTGCTCACCGGCTGCTGGAGGCGTGTCGGGCCGGTAAGGGACCTGCTTTTCTGGAATGTCTGACCTATCGTATGCATGGTCACGGCGAGATGGATGTGCAACACTATGTGGACAAGGATGAGCTGGCCGCCTGGGACAAGCGCGATCCCATTGAGCTGTACATCGAGGTCCTGCAGACAGAGGGCCTTCTGGATTCACGGGATGCGGTAGAACAGCAGGCCGTACAGACCGTGGATGCGGCGGTGGCCTTTGCCGATGCCAGTCCCTATCCTCCACCGGAGGAGGCCCTGGAGCACATCTACGTTCAGCCCATCGGACAGGAGGGATAAGACATGACTGTAAAAAGCGTTGGTCAGGCAATAGCAGAGGCTCTGTCCCTGGCTTTGGAAATGGATGAAGGCGTATTTTTGGCGGGTGAAGGGATCGGTACCTCTATCAATATTAATCCGCATCTCCCCACACATCAGCTGCTTGAGCGTTTCGGTGCGCGCCGAGTGCGTGATACACCGGTGAGCGAGGCCGCCATTGCCGGTCTGGCCGTCGGCGCCAGTTGTATGGGGCTTAAGCCGGTGGTGGAGATCATGTACTTTCCTTTTTTCACCCTGGCCTCAGACATGATAATCAACCATGCGGCCAAGCTGCGGTATCTGAGCGGCGGGCTGTCCAGCTTCCCGCTGACCGTCCGCATCAAGTCCGGTCTGTTTTCAGCCGGTTGCCAGCACTCACACTATCTGGAGTCATGGCTGACCCATGTGCCCGGGCTCAAGGTGGTGTATCCCTCCAATCCGGCAGATGCCAAGGGTTTGCTCCTGTCGGCTGTCTTTGATCCGGACCCGGTGGTGATCATCGAGGAGATGCCTCTGTACTGGAGCATCCATGATGAGGTGCCTGAGGGCGATGTGCGTGTTCCGCTGGGGCAGGCACGTCTTGCCCGCCAGGGCCGGGATGTCACCCTGGTCACTTATGGCGGGGCCGTGCATGTGGCTCTGCAGGCGGCTGATGTCCTGGCTGAAGAGGGAATCGCCCTGGAGGTTATCGATCTGCGCAGTCTGCTGCCGCTGGATACAGCCACTGTACTTGCCTCAGTACGCAAGACCGGCCGCTTTGTCACCCTGCACGATGCCACCCGGTTTTGCGGTTTTGGTGCCGAGCTGGTGGCTACTGTGGCTGAGGCCTGTCACGGTGAGCTGAAGGCGCCCCCGCGCCGTGTTGCGGCACCGGATATTCCGGTTCCCTTTACCCCGCCGCAGGAAGACTTCTACCGGCCTTCTGCTGAGACGGTTGCGGCCACTGTGCGTGAGCTGGTTCGTACATCCTGAGCCTGTCTGATCTTTGCCGTCTGTTCAGGTCGCTCAGGCCTGAGCAGACGGTTTTCGAGTAATACTATCGATTTACATCTCACTTGAAACGTGTCTGTTGCTGTTGGTATTCATGCCTTGTCCTCAGTACTGCAGCCAGCCGGTATCAACGACACCCCATGATAAGCAGTTCAAAAACCAGATTGGAAGAGTGCACTGTGGAAGTTCTCATTCGTCCGTATACCCCGGCAGATTGGCCGATCTTGTGGCCTGTTCTTGAAACAACCTTTGCACAGGGCGATACCTATGCCTTTCCAACGGACTGGACTGCCGAAGAAACACAAAAGGCCTGGATTGTAGTGCCGTTGGCAACCTTTGTTGCTGTCTCGGAAGACAATCAGCTGGTCGGCACCTACTACATCAAGGCAAATCAGATGGGCAACGGCGCCCATACCGCCAACTGCGGTTATGTGGTACCTGCCGCCTTTGCCGGACAGGGCATTGCAACTCGTCTGTGCAAACACTCGCAACAGGAGGCAAGACGGTTAGGATTTCTTGCCATGCAGTTCAACTTTGTCGTTGCCACCAACACCCGCGCTGTGGCGCTGTGGCAGCACCTCGGCTTTCAGATTGTCGGCACCGTACCTCGGGCATTTCAACATCCGCAACATGGTCTGGTGGCCGCCTATGTGATGCACAAGTGGCTGGCCGACCCGCCACAACAGCCATAGTCGACACCTTGCCTGCACCGTACCGGAGACCGTGCTAGCACCGGCTCTGACTGCTATCTGTCCTGGTGGCCAGCAGTTTTTCTCTGCCCGGTAGAAAGAACGAAAGTACCAGACCTGTCACCGCAAAGATAATCATAATATGAAAGATAGAGGGCAGCCCCCAGCGATCGGCAAACCAACCAAGAAGAGTTGCGCCTATGCCGCCGGCCCCTATGCCGAATCCAAGAGTCAGCCCTGAGGCTAATCCCACATTGTTCGGCAGGAGCTCCTGACCTAAAACAACCGTGATGGCAAAGGTTGAGATCAGGGCGAATCCGGACAGGGCAATCACGACCATGGAGGCAGGGCCGCTTGTGTACGGAAAGAGGTGCAGCAGCGGTATCGTCACTGCCATGGATGCGACAATAACGGTCTTTAAGCCCCATCGGTCGGCGGCCGGCCCACCAAAAACAGTACCAAAAGCACCAAAAAGAAGAAAGATAGAGGTCATACCTGCTGCATAAGCTTGACTGTGTTGCAGGTGGTGCATGGAGTACTGCGGTAAAAAAGTGACAATACCAAAGTGCATCCAGGTGCGCATAATAATGACCAGCACCAGCATGATCGCAGCACCGATGATCTGCCCCTGGCTTAGTCCCCGCCCTTCAGAGGTTGGGCTCTCCCTGACGATTTTCGGTGGAGGAAGAGGTCTGGTGGTTTCTGTCTTGGTAATGGTTGGCAGATAAAACCAGAGCAGCAGACTCATCACGCCGTTGATGACAAGAAATCCCAGGGTACCCTCACGGCCCGCCCAGGCAAGCAGGAGCGTGGCCAGAATCGGACCCATGGCAAATCCGAAGTTGCCTCCCACAGAAAAGATGGCCATTCCGGAAGCCTTACGCGAACCACTGGCACAGCGGGCATATTTGGATCCTTCCGGATGATAGGCGGCAACGCCCAGGCCGGCTATCAAGGATGCCACCAGCAGGAGAGTGTAGTTGGGCATAAACCCGGTCAGCGACATCCCTACCCCGGCCAGCAGACAACCGGTGGGGATGAGCCAGGCAGCACGAAACCGATCGCTGAAGATTCCAAAAGCCGGTTGAATGACTGAAGAACTCAGGTTAAAGGCCAGCATAACCATACCCACCTGCAGCTGACTGAGCGTGAGCACAGGCTGCAGAAAGGCCAGCATCATGGTCAGCCCTCCCTGAATAATGTCGGTGATGGCATGGCCGAAACCAAGGAGGGCAAGCACCTTCTTGTTCATTGCATCTCTTCCTCAAGGGTATTGTCGGTAACAGTGTGGGACCGGATTACAGTAAAAGACAGCAGATCGTACAGAGAAAAGGCCATCAGGATACACCTTACCGGCTGCCAAGGGAAGGGGAAGGTGGTATGTTTTTGGACTTCCCGGCACAGGATAGAACAGAGTTGCAGCGTATACGCTGCTGTCGGTTATTGTGGAGAACCGGGCCGACAGGAACGCCTGTCCTCCAGCTTGTTGAACTGTTTGTCATGATGGTGTATGGAAAACCAAGAACCCGGGCACTCACCAGCTGGACAGCAGGGCCGGCAGCATCTGATGACTGAAGAAGAGACTATCTGATTGTGTATACACCCGATAAGGAGGATGCATGACATGGACATCAACGAACACGCACCCATGAGAAAAATCAGTCTGAGACTGGCCGTCTGGGCGGCACTCTTTTTTATCACAGCCTGTACAGCTCCCCACCCTGATGGCCGGGCGGTCGATTCGACCTCTGAGAAAGAGACGTATCTCTGTGAGAGCGGCGTAGTTGTTGTTGCCTCGTACCCTGACACTGACTCTGCTGTTATCACGTATAGGGGGAAGGTCTATCCTCTGCGGATCGCTATTTCAGCCAGTGGGGCGCGTTACGTGCATGAACAGGTTGAATGGTGGACCAAGGGCTCGGGAAAAGGGTCCACAGGTTCACTGTTCCGACACAATAGCGATGGCAGCAGTGGAGATCTTCTTGAGCTGTGCACTGCTCAGGATACCAGAGCGGAAAGATAATGCAGCAATTGCCAGGTCGGCACCGCTGCCTGGAAACAGTAAAGAATAAAAAAATACAGGAGAAGAAAAAGACATGAAAAAGTATGCAGCAGAGCTTGTTGGTACGTTTTGGCTGGTCCTTGGCGGGTGTGGTAGTGCAGTGATCGGAGCCGCCTTTCCGGAGCTCGGTATCGGCCACCTGGGTGTTTCCCTGGCATTCGGGTTAACCGTGCTGACCATGGCGTACGCCATCGGGCATATTTCCGGATGCCATCTGAATCCGGCCGTCTCTGTGGGGCTCTGGGCAGGCGGGCGTTTTCCGGCAAAGGATCTTGTTCCCTATATCATCGCCCAGGTGATCGGCGGTATTCTTGCCGGTGGTGTCCTGTATCTTATTGCCACCGGGAAAGCAGGGTTTGATGTGGCTGCCGGTTTTGCCTCGAACGGTTATGGTAAGCACTCACCGGGTGGATATACGATGCAGGCGGCGTTGATCTCTGAAGTTGTGATGACCATGATCTTTATCGTTGTCATCATGGGGGCCACGGACAAGCGTGCTCCGGCCGGTTTTGCCCCGATCGCCATTGGTCTGTGTCTGACCCTGATTCACCTGATCAGTATTCCCGTGACCAACACCTCGGTTAACCCGGCCCGAAGCACCGGCGTTGCCCTGTATGTGGGTGACTGGGCAACTGCACAACTGTGGCTTTTCTGGCTGGCCCCGCTTGTTGGTGGTGTTTTAGGCGCCTTTATCTACCGCCTTATCGACAACTCTGAAAATTAAGATAACCGTGCCTGAGAAGCAATGATCGTTTGCCGGTCAGCTGGTACCGGCTTGGCATGCGGTGCGATACACCATGGAACAAGCAGCCTGCTTTGAACTCTGCGTGGTGTATCGTTGTCCGGGAACAAAAGGAGGGGAGCATGGGTGATCAGGCGTGTAGCGGCTGGAAGCAACAGATGATCTGTTCAGTGTGCGGCAAGGTCGTTGCCTGGATGCTCGTTGTGGCGGGACTGTTGTTCTCCAGCGTCGCATGCGCAGGCACCTTGCAGGGGACGGCAACCTATCGGGAGCGTATTGCCCTGCCCGTAGACGCGGTGTTTACCGTTGAGCTGCTGCAGGAGGCATCCAGGGCAGATGCTCCGGCAGCAGTGCTTGGCCGCAGCAAGCTGGAGCCCGCCGGCCAGCCGCCGTTTCGATTTACCATTGCCTATGATGACACTGCTGTGCAGCCGGAACGCACCTGCACGGTGCGTGCTGCTGTTACACATCAGGGGCAGGTACTGTTTGCCGCAGAAGCGATATACAGGCCATTGAACAGCCACAATGAGCCGCTGGATATGCTGCTGGTGTCTGTACAGGACAAGCCGCATGCCGAATCAAAGGTGGAGGGTATCGGTCTTTTACCTGCCTCGTATGAGGGGGAGTTTACTGTTGCCGGTAAGCGCACGACCATGCATCTGGACCTGTTGCCTGACGGCCGGTATCAGTTGCGCAGCATTGATTCCGGCAGGACCGTACCAGGTGGTACAGACAATATCGGCCGCTGGACATTCGACAGGAACAACCATCTTGTCTTACGTGGCAGCAACGACTTACCACTGTTTTTCAGTGTTGTTGAAGACGGTTCAACAGTACAGCGACTTGAGGCTCCAGGAAAGGTTGTGGATCCTTCAACAGATGATCGGTTGACCCGTTTGCTGTTCTACAGACCGATCGATCCCCGGTTGGAGCTCACCGGCATGTTTATCTACATGGCTGATGCCGCCGTCATCACCCTTTGTGCTGACGGTCGAAGACTCCCTGTGGCCATGGAAGGCGATTACAGATCACTTGAAGTTGCCTATCTCAAGACAGGTCCGCAGGCAGGGGAACCTTTACTGGTGAGCCTGGAGGGGTTGATCACCCTGCGACCGTCAATGGAGGAGAGTTTACCACCGCAACCAACGCTTGTTGTGCAGCGTTTTATCAGTGTCCGGCCGCAGGAGAGTTGCGGCAGTACAGCAGTGGACAGTGCCCTGCGCGGCATCCACTGGAAGCTTGTCCGTCTGGGGGACAGTCCGGTGGCTGTTGCCGAACACCAGGCTGCTCCGTACCTGTTCTTTGCCGTTGATGCGTTACATGTTTCCGGAAGCGGGGGGTGTAACGGTTTGGCGGGTAACTTCGAGCTGCAGGGGGACCGGTTACGTTTTGACCAGATGGCAATAACCATGAAGGCCTGTGCCGATGGTATGGAGCAGGAGAGGTCTTTTGTGGAAACACTGGCCAAGGTGCAGCGTTATCGCATCCGTGGCAGCCATCTGGAACTCCTTGATGCAGAGGGGACGGTGCGTGCTCAACTGGAGGCGAGTGAATGACGGGAAAAAAACAGCCCAACCCTGTGCCCGATTATCGGTGTATCAACGGTCTCCCTGTATCCGGTCAAAAAGGTGGACAACGATTATTTTGAAGAGAGCATCTGACAGGGAAAGCCTGCTTCCATGGTTTGTTCTGGATCAGTGACGCTCGCACTGTACACCGGGGGACGGCATCTGGGATCAACCCTGTTGCCGCTCGTTTTTTTCATGATGAAGACGCTGAAGATGCTGTGAGGCAGCGTCGTTGCGGCAGAGATTGTTTTGCCGACTGTGGAGCTGCAGGGAATGGCTCTTGTCAATATTGATACTGTGCTCACTGATACGTTGCGGTTGTTGAAAAATGCTGAGCCGCCGGGAGGGGTGTTACTGCTTTCGTATAAACGTAATCGGAGTATTGCCATCATTAAAAAAGATGCCATACTTTTTGAGATCCGTGAGGACGGCTATGAACAGCAGGTGTTTGATCTTTCCGGAGCTCGTCTGGCCAGAGAACTTAAAACACTTATAAAGCGGGAGTTTCCACGCAGCAGAAAAGTGCGGGTGGTCAGGTTTGCTCACCCGGAAGAGCTTGATCGTGAGTGGAAGGTATACTGACCGGTACTGTGCGTTACGCAGGTGTAAAGAGATGTTGCACGGAGAGGCTGCGCAGTTGTCGGTTGAACACGCCTTACAACATGAAGAAGTTGATGCTAATGGGTGTATGTTCGGTAGCCTTTGTCATCTCCTCATCCACAGCCAGCGAGGCTATATCGTCGGCAACCGCATCAACCGCTGCATCTTTTTCCTGGAACACCACCTTTAACGAAGATCGACAGGCAGGGCACATCTCAATACGCACCGCCTCATACATCTTTTCAAGGCCGTAGTATTCGATGTCTTTCGTATTTTCACACTGGGAACATTTGGCACGGACAACGTGCCACTGTGAACTGCACAGGGAACACTGCAGGTAACGGAGCCCGCTGGAGGCACCACCAGCGTGAACAATGGCGCTGACCGGCGCACTGCCGCACACAGGGCAATGTGGTGAGTGGCCTGAGAAACCAAGGTCCAGGCCGATCAGACTTCGTGCCCAAAAGGCCCAATGCACCTGTAAGGCAGCACCGATAAACAGGGCGGCCGCCACATCAAGACTCTTTTCTCCGGGGTTGTGCAACAGCAGATCAGCCTGTCTCTCCATCCAGGCTGTATCGCCTCTTCTAAGCGGTGCCAAAGCAGTTTTTCCTTCCTGTGGCAGCGACGAATCAGTTGCTGCTATCGCCCGTTGAACAGCTGTACGCCAGGATGCATGCCGAGGCCATCCGGCCGGTGCCAGTGGTGGCAGGCGATGGGTTTTACACTGCAGAAGCAGATGGTTATCAACAGGGGGCAGTTGCGTTGAACTGAGCAGCTCGTCGTGTTGCCACCTGGTCAGTTCCGTCAGAAACAGAAGATAGTTCTCTAACGCATGGTTTTTTGCCAGGTGTTGGAGTCGCCGGGAGCGGCGGAGGAAAAGATCCTCCGCCGGCAGACAGAGTTCAACAATGGAACCCGCAGCTGTTTCAAGCTGACCAGGCTGTAGAACAGAGCCCCCTGTCACAGGTTGTCACCTGCCCATTGGCGGAACTGCAGATTGCTGCAAGCAGGGATGGTTGTCACCTCTTTGTTGTATACTGAACTGTTCCTGTTCATGCCGTACCCTGCGATTTTTTCCCGGTCTCAGCCATCTCCTGGTACCAGGTTGTGCTGTGGTGCCTGGCCCAGGCAGCGGTCACCCAGCCCCTGGTCATGGAACGGATGGCCCCACGGGTCCAGTAGGCGGCGTACACGTGCACGATGAAGCAGAGCAGGATGACAAAGGCGGTAAAGGCATGTACCACAGCTGCTATGCGTCGCATCTCAATGGAAAATTCGGGCGCAAACCACGGCTGCCAGAGAAGAAATCCGGAAGCCAGCAGCACGAGGATGCACAACAGCAGCACTCTGGTGAGGAGTTTTTGACCTAAGTTGTACTTGCCGATGGCCGGAATACCTGCTGGTCTGTTGCGCAGAAACTCACCCAGATGTTTGAACCATTGCCAGTCAGCAGAGGTGATGCGGTTGTCTTTCCATACCCGTGCCACTAAGACAAGAAAGCAGAGTGCTAAGATCACACCAAAGAAAGGGTGCAGAATACGCGCCCAGGTCCCGCCGCCGAACAGGCTGGTCAGCCAGTAGAAGGCGGGGTGAAAAAAACCGAGCCCGGAGAGACCGGTCAGGATGAACAGGATGGCCACCAGCCAGTGGTTAAGCCGTTCGCCGGTGGAGTGCCGCAGGATCATTTGTTGTCTGCTCATAGCGTTTCCTCCTCTTCCTCGTTGATCTCGTTTGGTCCCTGGGTCAGAAAATGGACGACACCGCCGACAATGGCTGCGCCTAAACCGATGCCCATCACGGTTTTCGCAATATCCTTCCAGAGAACAACCAGCGGGCTGATGCCCGGATCACTGGGCAGCCCGCTGTACAGTTCGGGCCGGTCGGCGTGTTGCAGCACATACATCACATGGGTGCCGTCCACGCCCGGGGGATTGTACAGGCCGGCATTCCGGTAGCCACGTTCTTTCAGATCGGCAATGCGACCGGCGCTGTGTTCGAGCAGGTCCTCTTTTGCGCCGAACAGGATTGCACCGGTGGGGCAGGTCTTGGCACAGGCCGGTTCACGGCCCACAGCCACCCGATCCGAGCACAGCGTACACTTGTACGCCTTGTTGTCGGTTGCCGAGAGCCGGGGGATATTGAATGGACAGCCGATAATACAGTAGCCGCAGCCCACGCAGGCCTCCTGATGAAAGTCGACAATCCCGTTGCTGTACTGAATAATCGCCCCTGGAGCAGGGCAGGATTTAAGGCAACCCGGATCTGAGCAGTGCATACAGCCGTCCTTGCGGATCAGCCATTCAAGACGGCCGGGGTCGGGTTCAACCTCGGCAAAGCGCATCACGGTCCACGACTGGGCCGAGAGATCAGCCGGGTTGTCATATACACCCCGATTGGTGCCGACAGTATCCCGCAGGTCGTTCCACTCCATACAGGCGACCTGACAGGCCTTACAGCCGATACATTTAGAGATGTCGATCAGTTTGGCTATTTCCAGGGTGGTCCGCGCCTGGGGTGATGGCGTGGTGGTGGCGGAGCGTCTTCTGATATCAAGGGATTGCAGTGCCATGATTCACCTCCTTACACCTTTTCAATGGCCACGAGGAATGATTTGAATTCCGGTGTCTGGGTATTGGCATCGCCGACAAACGGGGTCAGCGTATTGGTGATGTAGCCGTTTTTAGTCAGACCCAGGAATCCCCAATGGATCGGAACACCCACAGTATGGACTGTTTTGCCGTTGATCTGCAGGGAACGGATGCGTTTGGTCACCACAGCTGCAGCCACTATAAATCCTCGCTTGGATCGGACCCGTACACTGTCACCGGCCTTGACTCCCAGTTCTTTGGCCAGATCTTCACCGATCTCGACAAACTGTTCCGGCTGCAGGATGGCATCGAGTGCGGCATGCTTTGTCCAGAAATGAAAGTGCTCGGTCAGCCGGTAGGTGGTGCAGACATGGGGGAACTGGTCGGCTGTGCCGAAGCTCTCCCAGTCGCCGGTGAACACGCGTGCCGCCGGATTGGCCCTGGCGGTACTGTTGTGCGGATGCAGTGGATTGACATCCAGAGGTGATTCAAAGGGTTCGTAGTGTTCCGGAAACGGGCCTTCGGCCATCTTGTCAACCGCAAAGAAGCGGGCAACGCCTTCCGGGTTCATGATGAATGGGCCCATACCGTTTTCCGGGGCTGACAGGGCATTGAAATCCGGGATATCAGCACCAGACCATGCTGCCCTGACCGGATCCCAGGCGATCAACGTCCGTTTTGGATCAAAGGGTTTACCGGTGAGATCGCAGGAGGCACGGTTGTACAGGATCCGTCGGTTGGCGGGCCACGAAAAGGCCCAGTTCAGAGTCTGGCCGATGCCGTATGGATCGGCATTGTCACGACGGGCCATCAGATTACCCTTTTCCGACCAGCTGCCTGAAAAAAGCCAGCAGCCGCAGGCAGTGGAGCCGTCATCCCGCAGTTCGGCGAAGCCGTTGAGCTGTTGGCCGGCTTTAAACAGGTGCTTATCCGGTTCCTTGGGATCGGCCATATCCGTCACTGCCGTTCCGGAGAACTCCCGGGCCAGCTCCTCTGGAGATGGACTTTCCGGTTGTCGATAATTCCAGGTCAGATTGAGGATCGGTTCGGGAAAAACGCCGCCGTTTTGCTGGTAGAGTGCGCGCAGTCTGAGGAAGATACCGGCCATGATGGCCTGATCACTTTTGGCCTCACCCGGTGGTGCCGCGGCCTTCCAGTGCCACTGCAGCCAGCGTCCTGAGTTGACCAGAGAACCGTCTTCTTCGGCAAAACAGGTGGAGGGCAGGCGGAACACCTCGGTCTGGATGGTGGCGGGATCAACATCATTGTACTCACCATGGTTCTGCCAGAATTCCGAGGTCTCGGTTGCCAGCGGATCGATCACCACCATGAATTTAAGCTTGGCCATGGCACCGGCCACTTTGACCTTGCAGGGAGCTGAGGCCAGCGGGTTGAACCCCTGGCAGATATATCCGTTGACCGTGCCGTTGTGCATGTTCTCGAAGACCTGCAGGATATCGTACTCTTTGTCGAGTTTCGGCAGCCAGTCAAAACACCAGTTGTTCTCTGTGGTTGCGGCCGAGCCATACCAGGATTTCATGAGGCTGACAAAGAATTTACCGTAATTCTGCCAGTAGCTCATCTGTCCCGGCCGGAGCGGTTTGAAGGCCCTTGCCTGCAGATAGGTTTGATAACTCTGTTCGTTATCACGTGCCAGCGTCAGGTAACCGGGCAGCAGATTTGACAGCAACCCAAGATCGGTAAGTCCCTGAATATTGGAGTGGCCGCGAAGTGCATTCATACCGCCACCGGGAACACCGATGTTGCCGAGCAGCAGCTGGACCATGGCTCCGGTGCGGATCATCTGTGATCCCTGGGAGTGCTGGGTCCAGCCCAGGGCATACATGATGGTCATGGTCTTGTCAGGGGCAGCGGTTTTGGCAATAGCCTCGCATACGGTGAGAAAATCCTCTTTTGGTGTGCCGCAGATAGTGGACACCATCTCCGGCGTGTAGCGGCTGTAGTGTTTTTTCAGCAACTGATAGACACAGCGCGGGTGCTGCAGGGTCGGGTCTGTCCGGACATAGCCGTCGTCACCGAGCTGGTATCCCCAGCTTGTCCTGGTGTAGGAACGCTTTTCCGGGTTATAGCCACTGAACAGTCCGTCTTTAAAGGTGAAGTCTTCTTTTACCAGGAAGGAGAAGTCTGTGTAATTTCTGACGTACTCGTGCTGAATGGTGTTGGTGCTGAGCAGATAGTTGATGACGCCGCCGAGAAAAGCAATATCGGTACCCGCCCGAAGTGGTGCATACATATCCGCCACAGCAGCAGAGCGGGTGAACCGTGGATCAACAACAATCAGTTTGGCCTTGCGATGGGCCTTGGCTTCAGTAACCCATTTAAAGCCGCAGGGGTGTGCTTCGGCGGCATTACCGCCCATTATGAGAACAAGGTCGGCGTTCTTGATGTCGACCCAGTGGTTGGTCATGGCGCCGCGGCCGAACGTGGGGGCAAGACTTGCCACCGTTGGACCGTGTCAGACCCGGGCTTGATTGTCAAAGGCCAGCAGGCCTAAGCTCCGGGCAATTTTATGGGTCAGGTAACCGGTTTCATTACTGGAGGCAGAGGCGGCAAGAAAACCGGTCGAGGTCCAGCGGTTGACTGTTTGTCCCTGTTCGTTGGTGGCAAGAAAGTTGGCATCCCGGTCCTGTTTCATCAGAGCTGCGATGCGACTGAAGGCTTCCTCCCAGCTGATGCGCTGCCACTGTTTGCTGCCGGGAGCACGGTACTCCGGATACTTCAGGCGGTTGGGGCTGTGAATGAAGTCGAGGAGACCTGCACCTTTCGGACACAGGGTCCCGCGGTTGACCGGATGATCCGGATCACCTTCAATGTGGATGATTTCTGGAGGAGCGTTGTGTGAGGTGTCGCCCAAGCTGTAGACAAGCAGGCCACATCCTACAGAGCAGTACGGACAGGTGTTACGGGTTTCGGTGGCGCGGGTGAGTTTGAATGCACGGACTTCGGCTTTGGCGTGGTCAGGGGTAAAACCCAGGGTCGCCATACTGGAGCCACCGGCCGCCGCTGCACAGATTTTTAGAAATTGCCGTCTATTGGTGCGCATCACGTCCTCCTTTTGTTTGTGGCATATAGAGTTTTTTGTTTATGACTGGGAATGCTTTGGGTCGGGATCCTCCGGATAAGATAGTGATAAATAAAAGGTGATGTTTTTTAAACTGATCGATATGGCTCCTCTTTGTCAAGAAAAAATAACATGTCAGATCAAAGAAGTGTACACTCCCTACCTACCACAGAATGCCGATTGAGGGTTGTTTTTCCAGGACTGTGCAAAAGAAAGTATAAAGGGGTGATGCAAACCAGGTGCTCCGGTTTAGATGCTCAGCCAGGTTCATGGATATCATGCCCGTCAGACAACCCTCACTCTCCCAATGCACCAGACACCCGTTAATACGGCTGCACGCCGGCCCTGGGTGAGGGGCCTGACCGGGTCGGTCTCTTTTGAGGCTGTCCTTGCCTTTGATGGACATTTATGGTCCTATCTTCTGCTAAAAGTCCAGGGTTACGGTCTGCTCTGCGGCTGTCTGCCCACCACCCGCCGGAACCGGCTGCAAAGGGTATCCTATAGCAAAGGTTTGACGATTTCAGGGACAACATAGGAGAGCGTGAAGAAAAGATGACGACACCACCACCTGAACTACTATCATCTTCAGTTTTTGCAGGCCGTCTTGTAATGATCGGTTGCGGGAGTATCGGTCAGGCTGTGCTGCCGGTTCTTGGTCGACATCTTGAGGATATTTACAGTCGGATGACTGTTCTTGCCGCTGATGAAGCCGGCCGGCGCCTTGCCCGGCAAAGCGGTGTACAGTTTATTCACTGCAATCTGACTCCAGGCAATTATCGGAAGATACTGAAAAATCATATCCGCCGGGGTGATCTTCTGTTGAACGTTTCAGTGGGTGTCTCCAGTATTGATCTGATTCGGTACTGTGCTGAGGTCGGGGCACTGTACGTTGACACCTCCATAGAACCATGGCCGGATGTGTTTGACAATCCCATGCTGGAACTGGAGGAACGAACCAACTACGTTATCCGTACCCAGGTTTTAGAGCTTGCCAAGGAGTTAGGTCCTGATTCCCCGACCGCAGTGGTTGATCACGGTGCCAATCCCGGGCTGGTCTCCCATTTTGTCAAGCGTGCACTCTTAGATGTCAGGGCAATGGTCGGCAACAACACACCAACACCCTCTACACGTGAAGAGTGGGCCCGTCTTGCTCAGGCTCTCGGGGTATGCACGATTCAGATTTCAGAACGTGACACGCAGGCCAGTCAACGGCCAAAGCGGCAGGGTGAATTTATCAATACCTGGTCTATAGACGGATTTGTGGACGAGCTGATGCAACCGGCTGAGCTGTCCATCGGCACTTTTGAGAAACGGCGGCCCCGAGGCGCACGTGAACACCGCCCGGGTTCCGGCACCTTTTATCTGCAACGCCCGGGTGCCAGTACCTTTGCCCGCAGCTGGGTTCCCTCGATCGGTGGCTTTCAGGGAATGATTGTCACCCATGACGAAGTGCTGGCTATTGCCGATTATCTGTCAATTCGTGCTGGGGAGACGTTTTTATATCGGCCGAGTGTGATGTTTGTTTACCATCCCTGTGATGATGGTATGCTTTCCGCCCTGGAGCTGGAGGGCAGCGGCTGGGTACGGCAGCCCTTTTCCCGGCTCCTTGGGGTGGATATTGTTGAGGGCATGGATGAGCTGGGTGTTTTGCTGGCCGGACATGAACGAAACGCCTACTGGTACGGCTCGCAACTGACCATCACCCAGGCACGACAACATGTAGCCTATGCCAATGCCACCACCATGCAGGTGGTGGCCGGTGCGATTGCCGCCATTGTCTGGGCTGTCCGTCATCCCTGCCGAGGCGTGGTTGAACCGGAAGATCTGGATTTTGAAGACTGTCTGGCCATGGCAATACCCTACTTGGGTCCCATGGTCGGGGAGTACACCGAATGGACACCGCTTGATGGTCGGGGCAAGTATTTTCCGGAAAAACTTGATGTTCAGAACCCCTGGCAGCTGCAGAATATCCGCAGCAGGCAGTGGTATGGCGAGTGACGGTTCAGGAGTGTGCCCTGTTGAACCATCCCCGACCGGAGTAAGCGTCCAGACTGGTTGTGTGCACAGTTCTGTAAAAAATGAGCACTGCTGTATAGAGCATGTAAGGTAGTATCACCGCCGGCATCCATAATCGAAACAAGAGGGGGTATCTCTAAGGGACATCAGGAGAGAGATCTCATGAAACGAATAAAGGTTGTTCACCTTCTGGTTGTTGTTGCTTTTGTTCTTCTCTCGGTTGGGTTTTCACTGACCACCTGGAAGATGTTTGAATTTCGGGATCGGCATCACGGGATTATCAACAATATCCGCCATGAGCAGACCCTGACCAGGAATGAGGTATATGACGATAATGTGATCGTGTTTTTCGGCGACTCGCAGATTACTCTCTGGTGGATGGCCCCGTCCTTTGGAGCACTGCCCATTCTCAACCGGGGTGTGGGGGGGGATTGGGCTGAAAGGGCTGTGCATCGGTTTGATCAGGATGTGCTCAGTCTACAGCCGAAGTTACTGGTCATGCTCATCGGTACAAATGATATCGGTAACGGCCGGTCGGTTGAGAGGATCACAGCGAGTATGGATGACATGCTGGGCAGAGCATCGGAACAAAATATCCCGGTTCTTGTATGCAGTGTGCTGCCGGTTCGGGACGGCTACCTGGACAGCCGTCCTCTGGAACGGATACAGCAAGTCAACGATCAGTTGCAGGTGCTCTCGCAGAAGTACAATGCCGGGTATGTTGATCTGTACTCCCATCTTGTTGATGCAGACGGACTCTTGAAAGAAGAGTACACAACCGACGGGTTGCACCTGAGCAGGATGGGATATATGCGGATAACAAAAGTACTGCTTCCGCATCTTTTGCAGCAAACAGTTCTGTTTCTTTAAGAGCAAAGAAAAAGGTGTTCATTTTGTCAGAGCATGCAGGCGGTACCGGACAAAGAGCTGATCGCCTCCTGGGGGGACGGTTCTGAGCGACAGAAAACCGACCAGGTCAGATAACGGAAGTGGGGACGACCTCACCGCTCCAATCTCTATCGGGGACGACCTCGACATCTGTGAAAGGAAAAGATATGTCTTGGCTTATTCTTACTGTTGCAGGGTTCTTTGAAACCGGCTGGGCAGTCGGATTGAAGTACACAGAGGGTTTTTCCCGGTTATGGCCCACTGTCTGGACCATGGTGTCCATGCTTATCAGTCTGTGGCTGCTGGGCATTGCCATGAAGTCCTTGCCATTGGGAACCGCCTACGCGGTCTGGGTGGGTATCGGCGCTGTAGGCACTGTGGTGTTGGGTATTGTCCTTTTTGAAGAGCCGACCAACTTTGCGCGCCTCTTCAGTGTCGGCCTTATTGTTGCCGGAATCATTGGTTTGAAGTTTGCCACACCGTCGTAAGTAGACAGTCGATCGGGTCCGGGATGGTCGGGTTCTTCGCCTTCACCGTGGCGATGTGCTGCAGAAAGAGAGAGATGAATCCTGAGTCGTATGACCGGTGGTCGGAATAGGATCCTGGGCAGTGGACAGGAGAGCGTGCGCTCTTGTTGCTTCTTGTCGTGTCAATAGACAGGTATGACCGTCAGCTGATCTCCCTGTGGTGATGAAGAAAACTGCGGAAGGCCAGGGGCAGGGTCAGGGCAAAGCCGCCGGCCAGGACGACAAAGGCTGTCTGCAGGCCGCTGGTGTCACTGATCCAGCCGATGGCCGGGCCAGTGGCCACATAGCCTACCCGAAACAGCAGGCTGTGCAGGCTGAGAAGACTGGCTCGCATGTACCGGGAGGCCTCCTGCTGGAGAAAACTGCGGATAATCGGTCCCTGCAGGCCGCGCATCGCTGTCAGGAGATAGTAGAACAGAAAACTGCCGAGCATCGTCGTCAGCCCCAGACCCAGAAAGGCCAGCACAATCAGGCCGATGAACAGCAGGTAGATTCGTTTGATCCCGACCCTGGCAAGCACCCAGTGGCTGTGATAGGCACAGAAGGCAACGGTGAGGTTGGCACCGGCCCAGATCGGTCCAAACCAGGCCAGTGGTACGGCGCACTGCTGCATGAACGGTTGCACCAGCCAGACCGGATAGAAAGAGGCCAGGCTGAGCAGTACGCCGAAAACCATGGTTGCCCGAACCCGTTTTTGTTCAACAAAGCAGTAACGGCTGATACGAAACGCCTCTTTAACATGTGAACTGATGTGCGGTCTTTTTTCCCCCTCAGGTTCCTGAAGAGTCAGGACCACGGCCAGGGCAACCACCCATACGCCGATCTGGATCATAAAGGGCAAAAGAGGGTTGGCTACATACAGAAGCCCGGCACAGAGGGCCCCGCCTGCCTCGCCAATCTGCGCCCATCCTGCCATTCGGCCGTCGCAGCGGGTGTACAGTTCGGTTTGCCCGTCTGCTCGCAGGGTCTCATACAGCAGAGCATTGTCGGAACCGCTTATAAAGGCGTGACTGACGCCGAGCAGCAGTTCAGCGCCGACCACATGCCAGAAGTTTTGGGCAAAGAGGTAGGCACCCCAGCCGATCAGACCAAAACCACAGGCAATGAGAAGCGAGCGGCGATAGCCGAGGTGGTCGCTGATATAGCCGGAGGGGTACTCCATGATCAGGCTGGCGCCTGAAAAAAAGACGTTGATCAGCAGGATTTCCGTCAGCGACAGACCGATCTGATCCTTCCAGAACAGGGTGATGATCGCCATGGGAAAGAGCATCATCTTAAGTGCGGCAAAGATGTTCAGCTTGAGGATGTTGCGGGTCATGGTCGGATCGGGTTAAAGAGGAGGCTGATCAGTAAAAACCGTTTTGCACAGAAACCGGAATCATCGAAACGAGACTGCACAGCGGATTTTGTCTGGACGGTGTACAACCGTTGTCTGTCTTTTGGCGGTATTTTCGCCGGTGAGACAGAGCGTGTCTGTTTGAGAAACAGCGAGTCAATGCGTGCGGCAAACTGCAGAAACGCACCTGTTTTTTTTTACCATAGATACCTGTTCGCCCGGTATAGTTTTGTTGAGGTACGTGCGGCAAGTACTTTTTATCTGTCGGGCAGCTGTCTGCACAGTCCGTCATCGTTTTTTTGTGCTCAATGGAGAGAATCTATGCAACTTTTTACCATTAATCCGGCAACCTGTAATCGTGACGGTATCTGTGCCAAGGTCTGTCCGCTCGGCATCATTGCCTGGAGTGAAGGGACGATGCCGGTGCCGACTGAGGATGCATCCAGACTGTGTATTCGTTGCGGGCACTGTGTAGCCGTCTGTCCCACCGGCAGTTTTGACCACCGGAACATGCCCATGACGGCCTGTTCGCCGGCACGGCCGGATCTGCCCATGGATGTGGTCCAGTGTGAATACTTCCTCCGGGCCCGGCGCTCCATCCGGGTGTACCGTGATACAGCCGTTGAAAAGGAGAAACTGGCCCAGCTGATCGATATCGCCCGTTATGCCCCTTCCGGTCTTAACGCACAGGAAGCGCGCTGGCTGGTCATTGGCGATCGCACGGAACTGCGACGGCTCAGTGCCACGGTCATTGACTGGATGCAGTGGTTGCAGGCCAATCAGCCGGAAACTGCACAGAGATATAATGCTGTCGGGCTTATACAAAGATGGCAGGCCGGGCAGGATGTTATTTTACGTGGAGCACCGGCCCTGATCGTCACCTATGCAAAGGAAGGCAGCCGGAGTGCTCCTGCGACCTGCACCCTGGCGTTGAGCTATCTGGAGCTGGCTGCCGGCACTCTCGGGCTCGGCTGCTGCTGGGCCGGATATTTGAACGCTGCGGCGGCGGCCTTTCCACCGCTGGTCACTGCCCTGCAGCTGCCGGAAGGTTTTCAGTGTTACGGTGCAATGATGATCGGTTACCCCAGATTTATGTACAAACGTTTACCGACACGAAAAACACCGGCTGTTGAATGGCGACTGTAAAGCGGTTTGTCCGGTACTGCCTGCATAGTTATCCGGGGAGTTGTTCTTCGCTGTTATCAGGAATCGTCATGTGGTTTATTTTACCGCTTGCGCACAGTCCGGGGCGATGCTTATACAGACACCGTTCCTGATTGTATTCCCCTGGACTGGTTCGTGAGAAGAAAATGACGACTAAATCAACGGTGACTTCCGGTCAGGCGGCCTGGCACTCCATGGATGCTGCGGCTGTTTTTCAGCAGCTTGACAGCTGTCAGGCCGGGTTAAGTACGGAGCAGGCCCGTGAACGTGGACGGATGCACGGCCCTAACCGGATTCTCAGAAAATCGAAAGACAGCGTGTGGCAGCTGCTCTGGCGACAGATCAACAATCCTTTAATCTGGGTGTTGTTGTGGGCAGCGGTTGTCGCCATGCTGCTTGGCAAGGCAACCGATGGGATGGTGGTCCTTGCCGTGGTTCTGATCAATGCCGTCATCGGATTTATTCAGGAGTTCAAGGCAGGCCGGGCGATTGAAGCACTGTCGGGCATGGTCCCTCAAAACGCGACAGTACTGCGAGACGGCACAACCAGGATGGTCCCGGCAGTGGATCTTGTCCCGGGTGATGTGGTGTTTCTGGCCGCAGGCGACAGTGTGCCTGCAGATATGCGTCTGGTCACCTTGAAGAATCTGCAGGTTGAAGAGGCAGCCCTTACCGGGGAATCGGTACCGGTCCAGAAAACAGTGCTTCCGGCCGCTGCTGCTGCCGTGCTTGGAGACCGTACCTGCATGGCCTATAGCGGAACCCTGGTTACCGCGGGTACGGCAACGGCGGTGGTGACCGGAATCGGGATGACGACCGAACTCGGCCGGATTTCGGATATGCTGGACAGCACGGTCAGTTTGGATACACCGCTGACTAAAAAGCTGGCTGAGATCAGCACCTGGATAACCATTGCCACCGTGCTTATCTCTGCTGTGATCCTGGCCATCGGGGTGAAGAGAGCCCTGGACATGGCTGTTCCGCTCGGATCAGCCTTAAAAGAAACCCTTATGTTTGCCATTGCCCTGGCTGTGGGGGCGATTCCTGAAGGGTTGCCCGCAGTGGTGACCATTGCCCTGGCCATTGGTGTGCAGCGGATGGCAAAACGTAATGCCATCATCCGCCATCTGCCCGCTGTTGAGACGTTGGGTTCGACCACGGTGATCTGCTCCGACAAAACCGGTACCCTGACCCGTAATGCCATGACCGTCACTGAGCTGATGACCGGTGACAGCGTGGTTCAGGTGAGCGGTCTGGGGTACGAACCAGAGGGAAGTTTTCTGGTGGACGGGCGCAGGGATGTGCCGTTGCCGGCATCGATCAGGGAGCTGTTGCTCATGTCGGTGCTGTGTAATGATGCTACGCTGCGTCATGAACAGGGGGGGTGGTCCATCACGGGCGATCCCACAGAGGCCGCTTTGCTGGTGGCGGCAGCCAAGGCGAATCTGACGGCTGAGGAGCTCAACACCCGTTATCCGCGATTGGATGAGCTCCCTTTTGCCTCGGAACTGCAGTACATGGCAACACTGCACGGCGGTACAGTGCCGATGGTGGTGATCAAGGGTGCACCGGAGGTGGTGTGGAAACGCTGCCGGCAGGCAGTGGATGCTGCACAGCAGCAGATGATAACCGCGGCCATATCGCAGATGGGAGCAAAAGGCATGCGGGTGCTGGCGCTTGCTTCTAAACCTTGGACCATGGCCGGCGGGCAACTGTCCGAAGCTGCTGTGGCGGATGGTTTTGTTTTTCTCGGTTTAATCGGCATGATTGATCCGCCGCGTCGCGAAGCCATTGAGGCTGTTCAGACCTGTCATCAGGCAGGAATTGTGGTGAAGATGATCACCGGCGACCATCGGGCCACAGCCCTTGCCATTGGTACCGACCTGAATCTGTCCACCGGTGACAAGGTGATGAGCGGAGCTGAACTGGCGGTCATGGAGGAGGAAGATCTGGCAACAGCGGCCAATGACACGAACATCTTTGTTCGTGTGGCACCGGAACATAAGCTGCAACTGGTCCGTGCTCTGCAGCAGCGCCATCATGTTGTGGCCATGACCGGTGACGGCGTTAACGATGCACCTGCACTCAAGCAGGCGAATATCGGTGTGGCCATGGGTGTTGCGGGCACAGCTGTCTCCAAAGAGGCTGCGGATATTGTCCTTGCCGATGACAACTTTGCCACCATCGGCGCAGCCGTGGAAGAGGGGAGACGCGTGTATGATAATCTTATAAAATCACTGGCCTTTCTTTTACCCACTAATCTGGGACTTGCCCTGATCCTGGTATACGGCATCATGTTTTTTCCGTTTGATCCCATCACCAGGGTCCTGCTCTTACCGATGTTGCCGACCCAGTTACTGTGGATCAACCTGGTGGCCGCGGTGACTCTTGCCCTGCCGCTGGCCTTTGAGGTAAAAGAACCCGATATCATGCATCGACCGCCGCGTGATCCGGAGGCGCGCCTGTTTTCCGGTTTTGTGGTCTTCCGGATAGTCAGCGTCTCCGTGCTCATGACTGCCGGAACCATTCTCCTGTTTGTGCTGGAGTACCGCTGGGGACAGGCCGCGGGCCTGACTTCGGTCGATGCTCTGGTCAAGGCGCAGACGATTGCCGTCACCTTTGTGATTTTTTTCCAGATCTTCTATCTGATCCACTGTCGCTCCTTAAGAGACAGCATCCTCAAAATAGGCTGGTTCAGCAACCCCACAATTTTTCTGGGCGTCGGCGTTATCCTCGCTCTGCAGGCCCTGTTCATTTACCTGCCTTTTTTTCAGCAGGTGTTTCAGACCGTACCGCTGTCGGTTGCCGATCTTGGTTTGACCGCTGCGGCAGGTTTTGTCATCTTTCCCCTGATTTCTCTGGAAAAATGGGTTCGCTCCCTTATGTGGCACAAACAGCACCGGTGAGGAGCAACAGGAGCATACTCCGAGGACGAACCGACAAGGGTGCACCGGAACAGTGTCGCAACAGCCGGGTGGTTCAAGCTTCAGGAGAGTTCACATCCCGACATTGAACATGGCTTCGAGATCATGACGGGAGTAGGCCTGAAAGGCAAGCATGGTCTCGGTTTTGGTAATGCCGTCCAGGACCCGCATCTTTTTGGTGACCAGATCAGCCAGGTCGTCATTGCTTCTGACCCGGATAATGGCCACCAGATCATACTTGCCGCTGACGGAATACACTTCAGAGACCCCGGTTATGCTCTGCAGCTGTTCGGCAACCTCATTGACCTTGTTGCGATCGGTATTGATTAAAATAATGGATGTAACCATGACTGTCCTTTTTGTTGTGCGCTCCAAAAGTATCAAAGGCGCATTCAGTAAAGAAAACCGGACAGCCTGGTATAAGCGATCCGGTCATCCATAAACCAACGGCGGGTTTACTCGTAGGTGATGCACCCCGCCGGGCAGGAGCCGACGGCCTCATCAATACAGTCTTCATCACCGCCTTCTTCCAGAATAACATAGGCCTTGCCCAGATCGATATCAAAGCCGAAGATATCCGGGCAGAGCTCCACACAGGCTTCACATCCTAGGCATTCTTCCTGATCGATTGCAACTTGTTGAGACATTTCATTCCTCGTGCAAAGATAAAAACAGTGGTGATCTCCGCTAAGAGATACCGGTTACAGGTTACAGGCGGGTACATGGGCAGGACGACCCTGCGCCTGTGTCGCGGATATTGCGGGTGCTGATAAAGGGGATCACAGCTTTGCGGTTGTCAGATCAATGGTCAGTTTATATTCTGCATGATCTTCGCCTCGTCTGATGGTAAAGCCCAGTTTTTTACCAAGGGCAATCATGTATCGGTTTTCCGCCAGTACGGTTCCCCAGACAGTCTGCATGCCGCGTTCCTGAGCGATACGCAGACACTGGAGCAACAGTGTGGCACCGATACCTTTCCCCTGCCAGGGGTCGCCGATGAGGACGGAGAACTCGCCGCGTCTGCCGTCCGGTTCGCCGACAATGTTGGCCACACCGAGCATCCGTTCTCCTTCTTCACTGTCGTCATCCAGCGCCACAAAGGAAATTTCCCGATCATAGTCAACCTGGGTGAAGCGGGCGAGGGTCTCCGGAGAAAGGGTCTTGACCACACTGAAAAAACGGTAATAGATGCTGGTCGGGGTGAGTGCGTTGAAGAGTTCAACAAAGAGCTCGGCATCTTCCGGTTTTATCGGCCGAATGAAAAGCGGCATCTGCATGTCTGTAAAGTCATGCCGTTCCAGGTGTTGCGGATAAGGGCTGATCACCAGGTGCAGGTTGTTGGCATTCCCTTCGGTGCGCTTCAGGCGAATGCGTGCATCAACTGCACAGGGCTGACCGTCCTTGATCAGCACGGGGTTGATGTCAAGTTCCACGATTTCCGGAAAATCGACGACAAGCTGAGAAAGTCGCAGGAGCAGCTCTTCCAGCTTTTCCAGGTCTGCCGGTGGTGCATTCCGGTAGCCCTGCAGAAGAGGCAGGATGCGGGTCTCTTCCATCATGCGTCTGGCCAGCAGGCGATTGAGCGGCGGCAGCCCCAGGGCCTTATCATCAAGTGCTTCCGCAAAAATTCCACCTGAGCCAAAACAGAGAACCGGGCCGAATTTGTCGTCGGTGTTGCTGCCGAAAAGAAGTTCAAACTCCGGCTTGACAATGTAGGGCTGCAGTGAGACTCCGGTTATGCCGGCATCGGCTTTGAACGCCTTTGCTGAGGTCATGATGCGTTCATAGGCCTGGCGGATATCCGACTCGTTCCGCAGGTCGAGCTGCACACCGCCCGCATCCGACTTGTGGGTGATGTCCGGTGAAACAACTTTCATGACCACCGGCATACCCATCGCGTCGGCAAGGGCCACCGCTTCATCCGCCGAGGTGGCCAGCACGGTGGGGTTTACCGGAATACCATAGGCGGCCAGGATCTCTTTGCTCTGCATTTCCGAGAGCATTTCGGTTTCCTGCTCAAAGCATTCATAAATTGTGCGGAACACCTGGTCCCGGTTGAAGTAGAGTTCAACGGCAAGTTTGGGCGGTGCCTGGGAGAGGATCTCCAGGTTTCGCGTGTATTCAACCATGTACAGGAAGGCACGGACGGCCCGTTCCGGTGTTTCGTACGTGGGGATATCCGCCTTGTTGAGGATGCTCACAGCCTCAGCTATCCGCATGCCGCCCATCCAGGAGGCAAAGACCGGTATCCGTTTGTTTTTTGCGAGTTTGACAAGGGCAGTGGCCACCTCTTCCGGGGCCGTCAGATTTTGAGGGACCATGATGATCAGGATACCGTCAAATTCCCGGCTGGACATGCACAGTTCAATGACAGAGGCAAACCGTTCTACCGTGGCGTTCCCAAGGATATCGATCGGATTGCCCCGGCTCCAGAAATGGGGGAGCAGGTCATTGAGTTTGGCCATGATGGTCTCGCTGAGCGGTGTCGGTTCCAGTCCGTATTCAGCCAGGGTGTCGGTGGCCATGACCCCGGGGCCGCCGCCGTTGGTGACTATCGCCAACCGGGTGCCCTGGGGCCGGGGCTGTTTGGCCATGAGTTCAGCACAGTCAAACAGACGCCCCAATGAGGGCACGCGGACAATGCCGGCTCGTTTAAAGGCGGCATCATACACGTCGTCTTCACCGGCCATGGCCCCGATGTGCGTTGAGGCCGCCCGGGCGCCGGCTTTACTTTTCCCGGTTTTCAGCACGATGATCGGTTTAATCCGTGAGACCGAGCGCGCGGCACTCATGAACTTGCGGGGATTACTCAGGTTTTCCATGTAGAGAAGGATTGCCTTGACCGAACCATCGTTTCCCAGATAGTCGATCAGATCACCAAAATCCACATCGAGCATGGAGCCGGTGGAGACAAAGTGGCTGAACCCCATGTTTTCTTCAGCCGCCCGATCGAGGATGGCTGCGCAGATTGCACCGCTTTGGGAGATGACCGCCAGATTGCCTTTGACCGGCATGCCTCCGGCAAAGGTGGCGTTGAGATGCTTGCCCGGCCGGATAACTCCCATGGAGTTCGGACCGAGGATGCGCATGCCGGATCCCTCTGCCGCACCTGCAATCTGTTCTTCTATAAAAGCACCTTCTTCCCCCGACTCCTTGCCTCCGGCAGAGATGATGATCACGCCCTGAGCTCCTGTCCGTACACACTGCCGGACCAGTTCCGGGGCAATGGCAATGGGGGTGGCAATGATCACCAGGTCCGGCGGTTCTTCAATGGCCGTGACGGCAGGGTATGTCTGAAGGCCCCGGACAGTCGTATATTTTGGATTAACCGGATAAATGGGACCGGTATAACCGCCGAGAAGGAGGTTGTCGATGAGTGCGGCCCCGATGGAGACGGGGCGATCATTGGCACCGATAACGGCAATGCTTCTGGGACTGAAAAATTGTTCCATATTTTTGAGAATGCCTTATACAGATGGATCGAAACGTCTCGGGACAAAGAGACCTCTTAGCGGTAGATAACAGCAATCCTCACCTACACTTTCTTGCTTCGCTTGACAAGTCTTTTGCAGTGAGGGCAGAGGGATAACCCGGTTGCTGAATCAGTTGAGACGAAACTGCAGCAACAGACCGACAACGGCCGGTGCTGTGCGTCGGCAGAACAGGCCCTTTCATGCTGCCGGGAGATGACAGGGTATGGTCTCTGTCATCATTCCCGGAGCAGAGAAGGTTTGCCGGTGGTAGGGGGTGTTACTGGTCGGTTGTACCGAAGTGTCGACGGTTAAGGGTGGCAACCAGCCAGATGGTGGCAAACTGGAAGAGCATGGCCAGTCCTGAGATGATCCAGTAGGAAACTGAAAACTTGCCGATCAGACCGGCGTCCACCAGACCGCGGTTGAGCCAGAAGTGGAGCATGACGGCCAGGGCGACTCCCGGACACACCAGGGCGTAACTGCCGGCAGAGATCTCCCTGCCGACAAGAAAACGGGCAAAATAGTGTAAACGGACGAGGACGAGTGCAGCAAGCAGGAGGCACAGCAGTTGTGCCGACAGATACTGACTCAGCAGCATCAGACGGTCAGCCGCGCTTCCGGCAAGGGCAAAGTGTTCGTCAAGGCCATGACTCTGTCGCAGGGACAGGATGCCGAGGATGGTCAACAGCGGAATAAAGACTGAGAACGTGGGTGCGGTCTCGATGTTGGCACCGTTTTCAAGGAGAGAACGGAGCCCGAGTATGAGCGCAATGCCACCGATAAGGGCTGCTGCAATCAGAAAAAAGGTGGAAAATACCAGTCCGGCCCCGGCCACGATTCGATTGGCAGAAAGGCCGGCCGGTGCGGCAAGTCCCACCCCGATCATGGCGAGCGCAAAGGCAGGCATGGCCTGGGCAAAGGAGTTGTTGTCCGTGCAACTGAAACCGCCGGTCACCAGGACGCGGCCTAAAAATTGACCCAGCAGCTGCAACGCAAGAACGCCGATGCCCAGAAACGCCAGAAGAGCCAGAGGAAAGAGGTACTCCACCACGTTCCAGAGTCCGGGAACAAAGACCATGCCGAGCATGAAACAGACGTTAACGCTCATTGCCATGGCCAGCGGCATGGCCAGGAGCTGTGTTTCAGCGTTGGTGGAACGAAGTCGGGTGTAGGCCTCCGTCTGCTTCCACCTGTGATAGCGGCGCAGATTCCAGGCAAGATAACGAAGGTTTTGGAAACTGAACCAGGCAATGCCGATGAGAGCGATCACGATCATGCTCCGCATCATCAGATCGCCTGAGCTGAATGCGGCGACAATGTCTTCAAAAAGTGGGACTGAACGGCCCGGGTGAGGCACCCAGTGCATCAGCCACATGAAAAAGGTGACCACCAGGCCGCCGGTGCCCAGAGAGACAAGAAAATAAAGGGGTGCGTAGGTATCTGCAGGTCTGATCTTTTTTGTCTGCATGTATACTTCTCCTGGTAGCAGTGGTTGATATTGAAGCCGCTTTGATGCGGATCCCGGCCGATCCCTCCACTGTGGACCGGTGCTCTTTGCAGTGCGGTCGGCTGTGACTGGCAACGTCTCTTCATGCGCTGCGACTTGCCCGGAGCAGGGCAGGCAAAGGTCTGGCGGTGTTCAGTACCCTACAGACCCTTCTCCCATATAATCATGTTTGCTCACACTGTTTCAAGTAATCCGGGATCTGTTTGTGCCAAACATACACAGCGTTCGTTGCAGGAACAACGGATTTGCTGTATGGATAAACAGGATGTGGTCAGTGTAACAGACAGGCTGTAACCAAAGAGGGATAACCGGTATGGTGCCCAGACTCAATGGATTGTTCTTGGCGGTGATGCTGTTTGCAAGCATGTTTCTCTGCTCCTGCGGGGACGGTGAGGAGAGCGTGAAGGTGTCTCTGAACAAGCGTCAGGAGATAACAGCCAGACCGCAGCAGCCCGCTGTCACCTATGCGTATCTGCCCCAGTATTCACATACTGAATCCTTTCAGCGTCATCATCGTTTAGTGGAGTACCTGATCGAAGAAACCGGTATGCCGGTCCGGCAGGTTTTCCCTGACTCCTTTTCCGATCATATCCGGATGTTCGGTCAGGGCAAAATTGACATCTCTTTCACCAATCCATTTGTCTACGTTAAGCTGGCCAATCAGTTTGGTGCCAAGGCCATGGCCCGTATCATCGAGCTGGACGGGCGGGCTGAATTTCGTGGGCAGATCATCGCCCGCAAGGACAACGAGGCTATCCAATCACTTGATGACTGCCGGGGCAAGTCATGGATTGCGGTGGATCCCGCCTCTGCAGGGGGCTATCTTTTTTCTCTTGGCCACTTTGTCGACCACGGAGTACATATCCATGATTTTAAGGAAGTGGTCTTTGCAGGCGGCCGGCAGGAGAATGTCATCCTCAGTGTCTATGCCGGGTTGCATGACCTGGGATCAATTCGGGAAGGGTCGCTGAAAGTGGTGGAAAAGAAGATCGATATCAGCCAGATCAGGGTTGTTGCCGCCTCCCGTTCCTATCCGGGCTGGGTGTACGCCAGCAGCCCGCGCCTTTCACAGGAGGCTGCCGATAAGATTAAAAAAGCCCTGCTAAAACTTGACTATGAGGGAAATCCACGACATCATGTTATCCTTGAGGCAGCCAGATTCATTGGCTTTGTCCCCTCCGACGACAGTGATTTTGATCCCATCCGGGAACTGAAAAAAAAGGTGGGGATGGATCTTGACTAACCCGTTGAGCAAAATCTTTCATCGTTTACGTTTCAGAAGCAAGATCACCCTGGGGGTGACCATGATGCTGGTGCTGTGTGGTCTCAGCATCGGTCTTATCCTTTCTGCCATGTCATCAAAGGCCCTCCTGGAAGAGGGGAAGAAGCGGGGTATGGCGTTGGCATCCGGGCTGGCATTCAGACTGACCGAGCCTCTCCTGGCCATGGATTTTCTGCAGATGAAAAATCTCATCGACAACCTCCATGGACAGTACGACGACATCATCTACATCTTTTTAACCGACACCACCGGTAACATCTTAACGCACACCTTCAGCGGCGGTTTTCCCACTGATCTTCTGACGGTCAATCAGGCCAGCGAGAAACCGCAGCCCAGGCAGCTGACCACTGAACGGGGACAGATCTACGATTTTAACGTCAGGATTGTGGTGGGTGACAAAAGTCTCGGCAGTATCAGGATGGGGCTGGCCCGAAGTGAGATCGATGCACAGATTGCCCAGCAACGCTGGATCAGCCTGTTTGTCACCCTGGGGGGCGTCAGTCTCGGTGTTGTGCTGGCCCTGTGGTTTGCACGGACCGTGACCCTTCGTCTCAACCGTTTGCGGGAGTCGGCCGAGCAGATTGTCAAAGGCAACCTCGATGTACAGGCCGGGTTCACATTGGAGAAAAACTGCTGGGACATCATGGCCTGCGACAAGGTTGACTGTCCCGCCTATGGCGATCCGCTGCGGCGCTGCTGGTACCTGGCCGGTACCCTGTGCCCGAACTGCCAGGGAAAAGAGTATCCGCTGAAGATGGAGAGCTGTCGTCACTGCTCCGTGTTCAGACACAACTTCGGTGACGAGCTGCAGGACCTGGCCGAGGCCTTTGACGTGATGGCCGTGACGATCAGAAACCATATTCAGGAACTGACCGAACGGGAGAAGACTATTGCCCAGCAGCAGGGGCTGCTCAAAACCATCATGAACGTGACGCCGGACTTTATTACCCTGCAGGACAAGGATCTGGTGTACAGGTTTGTCAGCAAAGCCTTCTGTGACTATTTCGGTCTTCAGGAAGAGGCTGTTATCGGCAGGACCGATTTTGATATCTTTTCTCCCCGGCAGGCGGATCTGAACTATCATGAGGACAGACAGATCCTGTTGACCGGTCAGCCGTTATCCAAAGAGATTACCTTTAAGAGGTCTGATGATCAGAAGTGGTTCCATGTGGTCAAAGTACCGATTTATGAGCAGGACGGCAATATCATGGGCCTTCTCCTGACGGCACGGGACACCACCATGCTCAAGAAGTTCCAGGAACAGTTGATCCGATCGCAGAAAATGGAAGGTCTGGGGCGTCTTGCCGGTGGTGTGGCCCATGAGATCAATACCCCGCTTGGGATTATTCTCGGTTATGCACAGTTACTGATGGATGATGTCACTGATGAAGAATCACTGGAGAGTTTGCGTATTATCGAAAAACAGACCAAGGTCTGTCGCAAAATCGTGGCTGACCTGTTGGGATTCTCCCGCCATTCGCATTCGGTGCGCGGTGCCCTGGATCTCAATACCTCTTTGCAGGAGGTGATTCAACTGGTGGAACACGCCTTCTTTCTGAACCGGATTCAGGTGGTTTTCACACCGGGGGAATCGTTACCCACCATGATCGGAGACCGGGAACGACTCAAACAGGTCTGGTTGAATCTGTTAAACAATGCCGCCGATGCAATCGGTCAGGACGGCGTTATCTTTATTCGGACCCGACATCCGTCTCAAGGGCGGATTGAAGTCAGTGTCGCTGATACCGGAACCGGCGTAAGTTCTGAACATATCGCCAATATCTTTGATCCATTTTTCACCACCAAGCAGGTTGGCAAGGGGACCGGGCTGGGTCTGTCGGTTTCCTTCGGGATCATTAAAGAACATGGCGGTACGATCTCCGCACTCAGTCCTGTTCCCAGGACAATGCTCCCCGAAGACGCTGCTCACGCGTATCCGGATCGGCCGGGAACGGTTTTCATTGTCACGTTACCGCTCCCGGTGGGCAGCCGGAGTGAAGAGGAGCCCGATCGAAAAGAGAACGTCTTGTAACTGCTGTCTGTGTTGACACCGGCGTTCTTACCCTTTTTCTTTCTTTACCATCAGTTTTTTTTACACTGCATCGTATACCGGAAAACTCCCGTGGATATGGAGCCGACAGGCCCCGGCACAGGTACTGCGTCGCGCCTGCTACGGGCCCGGTCCTGCCGGGGAGAGGGTACTCCGGTCCTGCATCAACTATCGCCTCATCGTTGTTGAGTTCACCCTATGATCCAGCGCAGCCAAGCACATCTTTCTTCATTGCCGGCATCAAAAAAGATCGGCCTCAAGATACTGATTGCCATCAGTTGTTCACATTTTCTCAATGATCTTATTCAATCACTTATTCCAGCGATATACCCCCTGTTGAAGGAGGGGTTTCAACTCAGTTTCACACAGATCGGCCTGATCACCCTGACTTTTCAGATCTCGGCTTCGCTGTTACAGCCTCTGGTCGGTCTGTACACCGATTATCGACCGCAGCCGTACTTTCTTGCCTGGGGTATGGGGTGTACTCTGCTGGGGCTCCTTGCCCTGGCGTGGGTCCCGAGCTATGGGCTGCTGCTGCTGGCTGTTGCCCTGGTCGGTTCCGGATCAGCGGTTTTACATCCGGAATCATCCCGGGTTGCCCGTCTGGCTTCAGCCGGTCAGTACGGACTTGCCCAGTCAATCTTTCAGGTCGGCGGGAATGCCGGTACAGCTGCCGGTCCGCTGCTGGCAGCGTTGATTATCATCCCTGCGGGCAGATCAAGTCTGGCCTGGTTTGCCCTGGTGGCCCTGGCAGCCATTGTGCTTCTCTGGTGGATTGGCGGATGGTACAAGCAGCAGCAGGCAAAAAAACGGCTGGAGCGGCGAGCTGCGCACATAACCGGAAAGACCGGACAACGCTCTGCTGTCCGACCTGTGGTCATCCTGCTTCTTCTGATGTTTTCCAAATTTTTTTACACAACCAGTCTGCACAGTTATCTCACCTTTTACCTCATGCACAAATTTCAGGTTCCAGTGCAGGCGGCGCAACTGCACCTGTTCGTCTTTCTTTTCGGTGTGGCTGCCGGGACATTACTCGGCGGCCCCATTGGTGATCGCATCGGTCGCAAGCAGGTGATCTGGTGGTCGATTTTCGGCACAGCCCCCTTTGCACTGGCTCTCCCGCATGCCACCCTGTTCTGGACAGGCCCTCTGACCTTTACCATCGGCCTGTTGATTGCCTCAGCCTTTCCGGCAATGGTGGTCTACGCCCAGGAGTTGTTTCCCGGCAAAGTCGGAATGGTCTCCGGTCTTTTCTTTGGGCTGGCCTTTGGACTGGCCGGTTTGGGTGCGGCTTTTTTTGGTCGTTTGGCCGATCAGATGGGTATTGAAGCGGTCTATCAGCTGTGCGCCTGGTTACCCCTGCTGGGTTTGACAGCGGTGCTCCTTCCTGACCTGCGACAACACCCGGATAGTAAATAGCGCGTGTTTATTGGTACGATCAGACATGGTGGGGATCTGCCCTCTTTTTGATACCTGGAAAGAGGCGGCTGATAACGGTTGGTCCACTGCCGGCGCACACATCCACCGGTTCGGTTGTGCAACCAGTCGGCCGGAGACAGCCTGGTGGTGCATCGCTCATTGATTGTCTCATGCCTGGCAAATACAGCAGCAGGGAAAGAGTTCAATGAATCTGAAAAGTTGGATCGATAACAGGATGCAGGCGACCGGATGGATGGTCAGGGGATTCTGAAAAGGGACCGCACCCCGGATTCGAGGTGCTGTTTATCGATATATCCGATCGAACCCGGAGTCGATCGGATATAGTTCTGCAGTTCCGCTGCATTTTTAAATTCCTGAGGCGGAGTACCCCGGCCGATGGACTTGCGTACCAGCCAGTAGCCGATATACTCATCATCGTTTTGTCCCATGATGTGCTGAAGAAAGAGAGAACGTTCCGGAGTGCCTGGAGCGAGGTTGACCGGTAAAACACTGATGCCGTCAATCTGAATGGTTCTTCCTGTATAGATCCGGGCAAGGATGGCTGGGTTCAGCCTGTCGGCAACAGACAGCGAGGCGTTGCACACAACGACCACTTCGGCCTGTACCGGAGCGGTCATCAGGGTCAGTGCCACCACAACTGCCTGGAGTATACGGTAAACAACGCAACGCATCAGATTGATCTTTGCAAGGTATGTTGTGTGTCTCTGGTCATGTCTGTTTGCACAGCCGTGGAGGAGCAGGGCTCTGATCTTTAAAAGGCAAAGTTATACGACAGTGAGAACGTTGTAACGTTTTCATGGGTAAGGGTACCGTCAAACATGGCGGAACGTTCACCAATATGGGTGGTCATGACCTCTGCCTTGATTTTTTGCTGGGGAGTGATGGCGTACGAGGTGCCGAGCATAACAGAGCTCTGGTCAAAAACAGCGATAACACTGGCCACATCTGCAAGGTAGGCGTCGGCAATAAGGGCCTGTGGACTGCCCGGCAGGTACGGATTGGTCGCTCCTTTGACCCGGCGCCAGGTGTCAAGACCGTTGCTCCATATTTTAGCGTAGGTAATGTAAGGGGTCCATTTGTCGAACTTTCGTGACAGGGAGACGTAACCGGCGTAGTTTTCGGGGGCTGATTCCACACTGTTTGGCAGGACAGCAGTCCCCTCACAGGTTACCAGAAAGTCGCCCAGCGGGAATTCCACGCCGAGAAACAAGGTGTTGACTGTGAAGGTCGATCTGTAGCCAAAGGGATTCACAGGGTTTAAGGTGTACTGTCCGCCTCCCAGGGGCATGAAGTTGTATCTGGCGAGCATACCTTCGGTTGTATTGGGATCAATGTCTGTTATGTGCCACCCGAAACGGAAGGTGGTGTGATCGTAATCTTTCAAAGTGGCCACCAGACCGCCGCCGGTGACATCAGCACTGTAATATGATGGTCTGTCGGTTCCCTCTTGAAAGACGCGATAGTAGCGTTTCTGCATGCCGAAGGAGCCGTCCAGCGCCAGTTCATAGTCACCGATATTCCAGGTTTTGGTGACACTCACGCCGTCAAAGTCATAGTCTGAGGAGAGAAGATACACTTCCCGGGGCAATCGTGCCATATCATAGGTGACTCCCACATCCAGATTCTGCTGGTGCAGCAGTCCGCCCAAACTGAGCCGTCCCACCCGGATCAACCAGTCATTGGCAGGCCGGTACGACACCATGGTCCACTTGAGCTGCGGCCTGATCCTGTCATCTTCTTTATCACTGGCCGCCAGTGTAACCTGGCTGCTTGCTGCCCACTGTTCGTTAAACTTGGCATCCAATCGACCCCCCAGCAGAGAGTCCCGCATAAAGGTACCGCTGTCATCAATGTCCCGCTGGTACCGGATGGGTTCATCGGAAATTGCCGCCCCGATGGTGCCGAAAGCAGAGTAACTGAAGTCAACGGCCCGGGCTGTGGGACTGATGACAAGGCCGGCAAACAAGAGCACTACCAGGATGAGAGTTTGGGATCTGTTCATGATAAACTGTATAGCTCCTTAGTCATGTTGATATAAAGAGTTTTCTCTGATGGCATTGTATGAACAGGTTGTCATGTGAACACCTGGACAGATCTGTATCTGAGAGCAGACAGTGCCGCTCTTTTCTTGATGTTGTTGTCTCACAATGGGCCTTGTCGGGACAGATACCCGTGCAGCTCGTCGAGGACAGACGGCAGTTCGCGGCTCAATTCCTCAATTAACGGGATCAGGTCTTCCGAGCGTTCCCGGGTTGCTGTTTCCAGGCGCATGCCAAGTCCACTGAGATCCCCGGCACCGATGGTGGCGCTTAATCCCTTGAATGAGTGGGTTTGACGCAGCAGTTCATCCCATTCGTCCTGTTCATGTAAAGAGGCGAGCTGGTCGGCAAAATCGGTGTAGAGCTGTATGTAATGATGCAGAGTTTTGGTATAGAGTGTCGGATTGTTGGCACAGTAGGTCAACCCGCTCAGGGTGTCGATTGCAGTCACAGCCGGCAGGATTGCAGTGGTCTGCTCCGCGGGCTGCGTTGCCGGAGTTAACGTGGTTTTTGGTTGTTGCGAGTGATCGGCCAGCGCTTTGTACAAAATCTCCGGATCAATGGGTTTGGCGATGTGACCGTTCATGCCTATGGCCCGGCAGTACTCCTGTTGTTCGGTCATGACGTGCGCGGTCAGCGCGATTATGGGTAACCTCTGATACTGCGGCTGATGACGCAGAATTTTGGTTGCTTCAAAGCCGTCCATAACCGGCATCTGTATATCCATGAGCACAACATCGTAATAGTCGGCAGGATGGGCGTTAACCATATCCACAGCTTTTTGTCCGTTGTCGGCCACATCGACTTCAACACCTTGAAACTGCATAAGTTGCTGGGCAACGTGCTGGTTAATGGCATTGTCTTCAACCAGGAGGACCCGCATTCCCTGCAGGTGTACTCTGCCGGGCAGTGACGGCTGCTCTTGTCTGTGCCGGGGAGTGTTCCTGAGCGTATCAAGCAGGATCCGTATGTCACCGGGCAGAATCGGTTTATGGAGCAGTTGCACAGCAGGAGACAGTTCGTCCTGCTGTACCGGAGGCATATCCACATCATAGGAGGAGATGATAACGGTCAGTGGCGGCTTTTCCAACGACAATGTTTTGAGTTCGGCCAGTACAGCCGCGCCATCCATACCCGGCATCACCCAGTCGAGGAAGAGCAGATCAAACGTGTGGTCGGTCCGGGCAAGCAGGGCCAGGGCATCCTCCCCAGAGGCCACACTCACTGCTTCGATATCAAACAGCTCAAGCAGGCCCTGCAGCACCTCCCGGGCCTGGTCATGATCATCGACCACCAGGGCTTTGAACGATTTTTCCGACGGCTGCGGTGAAAAGCTGCACGAGGAGGATGCCGAATACGGCAGTCTCACATGCAGTGTGAACCGGGAACCGACACCGGGCTGACTGGAGACAGTGATGTCACCTCCCATAAGGTTGGCAAGCCGTTTGGAAATACTCAAACCCAGCCCGGTTCCTCCGAACTGACGGGTGGTGGAGCCGTCTACCTGGGAAAATTCATGAAACAGCAGTGCCAGCTGTTCTTCCGACATGCCGATTCCTGTATCTTCCACAAGAAAGTACAGTGCCAGGGTTTCATCCTGCTGGTCATGCCCTTCGACCTCGAGCCTGACCGATCCCTGACTGGTAAACTTGACGGCATTGGACAGCAGGTTTGTCAGAATCTGACCGATTCGCAAGGGGTCGCCGCGGAACGTTCCTGCAGGGCTGAGCAGCCGGTTGCTGCGGATATCAAGCAGCAGTTCAATCTCCTTTTCCAGGGCAAGTTGACGCACCAGAACTGTTGCATTACTGAGCACATCCTCCATCTGAAACGACACAATATCCAGGGTCAGTTTACCGGCCTCAATTTTGGAGAAATCCAGGATGTCGTTGATGATGCTCAGCAGAGATTCCGATGCATTCTTTACCTTGCCGATATAGTCGCGCTGCCTGTCATCGAGACGGGTATTCAGGGTAAGGCTGGTCATGCCGATGATGGCGTTCATGGGGGTGCGGATCTCATGGCTCATGTTGGCCAGAAACAGTGACTTGGCACGGGTGGACTCTTCAGCCCTGGCAGTGGCTATTTCCAGCTCATGGGTGATCTGTTCGCGCTGCTGCATGTCTTCTTCGATGTTACGCGCCATGATGCTGATTGTCTGGCTCAGCGCCTGGAGCTCGCCGACACCACGTGTGATATCCGGCCGGACCGAATAGTCGCCGTTACCGATGGCCAGGGCCTTGTCCATCAGGTTGCTCATCGGAGCCAGGACCATTCTGCGGATGATGAAGACTGCCACGAATGCGGCAACCACCGTGCCGACCAGCAGGTACACTGCCGTAAGAATGCTCTGTCGCAACCGGCTGGTCACCTCCTGCACCTCCTGTTTGGTCCGTTCATCCACCAGTCGGACAAAGGTCTGTACCTCCTGGTTGATCAGATCCTCCATCCGGAGATACTGTTGATTGTAGAGAAATTCGTTGGCAAACTTGAGCTGAGGCCTGCCGTCATCAACAAAACTGTTTGTGCCGGGGTCGTACAACCCCTGGGTGGCGGCAAAGGCGATCTGGTCGAGTTTGTAGAGCTCCTCGGAGTAGGCAAGACCCCGATTCATGGTGGCGAACTCTTCCTTGCTGAATCCCTGGCGCTGCATCTTTGACAGGAGTGCTTCGGCAACGGCCTCTGTGGGCATGGCATGCTTGCGTTTACCTGCCATCACTTCCGACCAGTAGGTTGGTCCATAGTGATCCGGTGCGGTTTTTTTCCCTAACCTGATATCAATAATATCATAGTAGTACGTCAGGTATTTGGTGTTGGCCGAAGCTGTGTAGGCACGCACCATTCTTGACAGGGCTGCAATTTCCTGCTGAATATCGTAGGTGGTTTGCAGGGCCTGCTGCCGGTTTTCCTGTGCCTGGAGAGAGCTTGTGTGCAACTGGAACACATGCAGTAAAATCCACCCGTTCACAGCCAGTGCGACAAGCATGAGGAGGACAAAGGAGGTGGCCAGATGGTTTAAACGCAGAGTCGGCATGGCCGGAACGGGTGGGGAGAGGAGAGATTGGGGAGAAGGGATGAGTACATGCCGTTTGTTGTCGTGTATGGCGGTTATCCCTGTTCGTCCATCAAAGGGTCATCGCGCTGGTTAAAAGTAGAGCCTCTACAGAGAAGATGCTTATTAAAGAAGGACCAATACACTGCGACCAGCAGGCTGTCCGGATGGGCATGCACCAGGCCTGTCTGCCTCATAAACATCTTGTGCAGGCATATTTTCATGTTTCAGCAGGAGAAAGTCGCTGATTGCCTCTGTGAAATTGTAGCAGGTCGGGTGGTCTATTCAAGAAGAATGTTACTTATCTATAGCCTGCAAAAAGAATAAAATCATTGAATCTGTACTGGTTGAGAGCAATATATGGTAGCAGGCAACAGTGGATGAGGTGTTGAAGATGGAAGTACATGTCATAAACAGCAGGCAATGCGGTCGGTGCCGTTGCTCCGGTGTTGCACATGGTATGTGGCAATGAAGAGAAAATATCTTTCTGTTGCCCTCGTTGTTTTAGGGCTTATGGGTGTCACTATGTTTTTTGTTGTTCCTCCGCAGTACTATCAGGGGCCGGTGTCCGACCATTTTGATGGTAAACGGTTTTACAATCCCGGGAAACCTGCCCCCACCTCTTTTCTGGATACGCTGCGCTGGTATGCAACCCGCAAGCGCCAGCCGTGGCCGGAGTTCAGCGACCTCCAGACTGTTGATATACCGCCCCGCAGGGTGGATGGCAACCAGTTGCGAGTCTCCTTTGTCGGGCATGTGACCTTGCTGATCCAAACCCAGGGATTGAACATCCTCACCGATCCGGTCTGGTCCGAACGGGTCAGTCCCTTTTCCTGGATCGGACCGAAACGGGTGCATCCGCCCGGTATTCGTCTGGCCGATCTTCCGCCCATTGACCTGGTGCTGATCAGTCACAACCACTATGATCACCTCGATTTAGCCACCCTGGAACAACTCTGGCAGCGGCACCGGATGCGTATCATCACGCCGCTGGGTAATGACGCCATCATCCACGAACGTCTTCCCGATGCCCGGATAGATGCCCGTGACTGGGGCCAGCAGGTGATGGTCTCACCGGATCTGACCGTTTATCTGGAACCAATGCACCATTGGTCGGCCCGCAGTCTCCGGGATCGTAATCAGGCCCTCTGGGCAACCTTTGTCCTTGCCACCCCCGGCGGTAAGATCTGTTTTGTGGGGGACAGCGGGTACGGCGGGGGTGACAACTTTCGCCATATTGCCGCCAGACACGGGGCACTGCGTCTTGCCGTCCTGCCTATAGGCTCGTACGAACCGCGCTGGTTCATGGCCTACAACCACATGAACCCGGCAGAGGCGCTGCAGGCCTGGGTTGATCTCGGCAGGCCGCCGCTGCTGCCCGTTCATTACGACGGTACCTTTCAGCTGGCTGATAACGGCTATGAGATGCCGTTGGCAGACCTGGCCCGGGAGCTACAGACCGCCAACATCGTGAACGCTCCTATCTGTTCATTAAAGACCGGTCAGCACTGGTGGGTGGAAGAAGACGGTGCCCGGGTTACTGCTGCAACCTGCCGTCATGACAAGCCATGGCAACCGGATGTGCCGGGCAATCCGGTATCTGTGCAGTGAGGTGGAGGAGCAGCACCTTGCGGATAACCGGGCGGGGCCGCTGGGCGCGTATGCTGCTGCAGAGCGGGTGAAGGGAGAAGGGCACACCTGCCCCTGCTGCGGTGCGTCCCAGGGGAAAGTCGCTACAGTTCCGGTTTGCGACGCAGCAGTTTGGTGTGACCCCGGCGGCGTTTGGCATCGAGCCGTCGTTGCCTGGCTGCCTGGCCCGGTTTGGTGGGACGACGCACCTTGCGAACCACAGTTGCCGCCCGGATTATGGCTGCCAGGCGTTCTATGGCCGCCTCACGGTTTTTTTCCTGACTGCGGAACTCCTGGGCCTTGATAATGAGAACACCATCCCGGCTCAGTCGCTGATCAGGCCGGGCCAGCAGTCTTTTCTTGTACTTTTCGGGCAGGGAAGAGGCGTGGATATCAAACCGCAGGTGAACCGCGCTGCTGACCTTGTTGACGTGCTGACCGCCGGCTCCCTGGGCGCGTACTGCTGTCAGCTCAATCTCATGCATCCCTATGCTTAAAGTATCGGTGATGAAGAGACGGGACATGTTACAGGTACCTCACACGCTTTTACCGTTGCAGGCCGTGTGCCTGCACAGCCTGCTCCACAGTCAGCAGACGAGCTCCGGCCACGCGCATGTCGTTGAGCGAGCGTTCGCTGTCACCGGGCCGGAGTTCAACCCCGGCCACCGCGTCTGTCAGCACGGTGACCGTCAGGCCACGGGTGAGGGCATCAAGCACTGAGGAGCGCACGCAGTAGTCAGTGGCCAGGCCGCCGATAGAGAGGTGGTCAACGCTGCGATCCGCCAGCAGGCTCTCCAGCAGGGTGCCGGTCTGATCAGCTCCGTCAAAGGCAGAGTAGCCGTCGCGCTGTTCATCAACCCCCTTGTACAGATGCACCGTCCCCTCAGGCAGGCGAAGATCAGGATGATAGGCGGCACCGGCACTGTCCCGGACGCAGTGGACGGGCCACGGTCCGCCCTGGGCCTGAAAATGACTGGTCTCGGGCGGATGCCAGTCACGGGTGGCAAAGACAGGCAGGCCGGCAGCTGCAAAGGCTGCGGCCACCCGGTTTAAAGGGGCAATGACCCGGTCGCCTCCGGTCACAGCCAGGGATCCGCCGGGGCAGAAATCATTTTGAACGTCAATGATCAAGAGGGCACTGTTCTTCATTGTTTTTCCTTTTCCGAGGTAACTTTTTCAATCAGCTGACAACGCAACTCCTTGAGTCGGGATGATATTGAAACCTTGTAATGGTGCGGGTTGATAAAACGCCGGCACCCCTGGGGCAGGAGGGCCAGGTCGCGGCGGCAGCGCTCGGCCATGGCCGCAAGCGGCTCCGGCTCCATGGTGCGCTGACCGTCCTGCAGAACCGTCTGTCGCAGGTCAACCAGGCGGATGTCAGCAGGAAGCCTTGTCTGCCGCATGGGGTTGAACGGGTCAAAGACCGTGGCACCGGCAGAAAGCGTGTCTTCCTGCAGACAGACCACATCCTGTACATACCCGCCATCCGGGGCAACAGCGCGCAGCAGCTGCTTGTATCCGGGCAGAGTGGCCTTGGCCGGGTCACTGGTCACCTTCATCTTCGGTCGGCCATCAATGGCCACCAGCTTGTAGACACCGCCCAGGGCTACACCGCCGACACCGGCGGCAGTGGCCAGTTTGGTGCCCACGCCGTAGATATCGATCCGACCGCCCTCCTCACGGATGGAGGCAATCACCTGTTCGTCAAGTTCGTTGGAAGCCAGGATACGGACGTTGGCAAACCCGGCTGCATCAAGCATCTGCCGTGCCTGTCGCGAGAGGTAGGCCAGGTCGCCGGAATCAAGACGGATGGCACGCAGCTCATGCCCCTGTTCACGCAGTTCGCGGGCCACGGTAATGGCATTGGGCAGGCCGCTCTTCAGGGTATCATAGGTGTCGACCAGCAGTACACTGCTGTCCGGGAAAACCCCGGCATAGGCGCGGAAAGCGGTCAGCTCGTCGGGAAAAGACTGCACCCAGCTGTGAGCATGGGTACCCCGTACCGGCAGGTCAAAACGCATTCCGGCCAGCACATTGCTTGTCCCCTTGGCACCACCAATGCAGGCGGCGCGGGAGGCGGACAGGCCGCCATCCGGCCCCTGGGCGCGACGCAGTCCGAACTCGATCACCTCGCCGTCACCGGCGGCATGGCAGATACGGGCGGCCTTGGTAGCCACCAGGGTCTGGAAGTTGATGATGTTGAGCAGCACTGTTTCCACCAGCTGCACTTCAGCCAGGGTGCCGGTGGCGGTGAGCAGGGGTTCGTTGGCAAAGACCACGGTGCCTTCAGGCGGGGCAACAACAGTGCCGCGAAAGCGAAACGAACGCAGATAGTCAAAAAATCGATCGTTAAACAGACCAAGCCCCTGCAGGTAGTCGATCTCGGCAGGGCTGCAGCGCAGGTCTTTAAGATAGGCCAGCGCCGGTTCCAGACCGGCAAAAACAGCGTAACCGCCGGCAAAGGGGTTGGTGCGGAAGTACAGGTCAAACACCGCAGGTTTGCCGGCCATGTCGTGTTCAAGATAGCCGGCCTGCATGGTGAGTTCGTAAAGATCAGTCAGCAGGTATGGAGGATGCATGCCAGGTTCCGGGTAAAGGTGGCGGCTTGGTGCTGCGTGGACGGGAACTGCAAGGTTGGCCGTGTTCTCTTCCTGATAATAACCGAGCAGCGTGTCGGCAAGCGCTTTTTTTACCGCAGGTTGGTGTTGGGTTTTATTGTACCCCATTTTCACCTGTGATTGGCTGAATGAAAAAAACAGGGTACAATGGCTGTCCGGTAAAGCAGGGCGCTGGTGCCGGTCCACCAGGTGTGTCTTATTGCAGAAGGGCGACGGTATGAAAAAGAAAAGCTGGGATGATATTCCTTCCCTTGAAGGGATCAGTGTGGATTGGGACTATACCTCAGAGGCGGCCAGGGACAAGCGCGTTGCTCTGCGGATATCCTCTTCTGCTCTGGGCCGGTTGTTTGGTGCCAAAGAGGTACCGGCACGGATAGCTGCCAAAGGGCAGACCTACACCATACCGATCTGTAACCTGAGCGAGGGAGGCATGGCAGTGAGTCTGCCGGTCGCTCTGCCCGACGACCTGGTTGTGACGGTTGGTTTTTTTCTCGGTCAACGTAAGGTGATCACTAAGGCGCGGGTCTGTCATGTCCGTCCACACGACATCGGCAACCTCACCGGTCTTGCCTTTCTTCATCTGGGCAAGGAGACCGTATCGTTTATTCGCGGCCTCTACCCATCGCTGGTGCTGAACAGCATGGTGTAGTTGCGCTGTCAGCGCTGCATACGCATTGCACTTCTGATACGGTCGAAAGGTACCTCATACCACCATAAAGCGATCCTGTCGGGGCATCTCTCCCTGTCCAGTCCATTCCACCTCCTGCACACAGGCCTTGCACAACCGGTAGTAGCGCACCGAATCTGAACCATGGTCAATAAGTGCCTCCATCCTGTTCTGCAGCACCAGGAGCTGATGTTCGCTGAGATCAGTACATTCAAAGACCGACTTCTGCACCCGCCGACCCAGTCCCTTCAGCAGTTTAACCGCCCGATAACGGACACGGTCGTCACTGATATCAAAGCACACCACATACACCATCTGTTCTGCTCCTGATACAAGGTCTGCAGCCTTGTACAACGGTTGCCTTTACCTGGAGATCTGAAAGGGAACATACATCCCGTCTGTTTGCAGCATGTCGGCAAAACGCCGGCACTGGCTGTGAATAATCCAGCGCACCGTTGTTTGCTGACCGGTCGGCGGATAGAGCAGCTGTTCGTCCAGCTGGCGATGATAGGCTGCAATCAGTGCCCGGGCTGCATTGGGTTTCATGGAGACCGGCAGCAGGTCGTCTGTCTGTTCCTGTTCACTTCGATGGACAAAGTCTTCAGGTCGGATGACCTTGCGGTTCACCAGCGCCAGTACCAGCCGTTCGGCAAAGGGGCGCCACTCTTCCACCAGATCACAGGCCAACGACGGCCGTCCCGCCGCTATCTCGTGAAGAGCCCCACAGTAGGGGTCAAGTCCGACACTCTTAATGGCATTGAGCACCTCGTTGGTGAACAGGGTATACACAAAGGAGAGCAGGGCATTGATCGGGTCCCGGGGTGGGCGGCGATTGCGGCCGTTAAACGAAAAGTCTTTGTTGCGTATCAGCAGGCCAAAGACACTGAAGTACAGCCGCGAACCATACCCTTCAATACCACGCAGCGCATCAAGATCAGCGGCATCGGTGCTTTTATGACGCAATGCCTTGATCTGTGCGCCCACGGTGCGCAGCATGGGCTGATCGTACTGGGAGGCACGACGCAACAGTAACCGGGACTGATTGGCCAGTTTTTCACGGACAATCACGGCGGCCAGCTGTTGTTTGTAGGCAGACTCATGCAACCGCAGATACTGCTGCTGCCGCAGAGCCGTATGGCTGGAGTCGTCCAGCAGCAGCCTGGCTCTGAAGCGGCCGTCCATGGTCATAAAGACAGTGTCAATACTGTGCCTGATCAGAAAATCGAGCACTGCACCGCTGATCGAAGCGCGACCGGCCAGGGCCAGCTGCTTCAACCCGGTTGCCGGGATGGTGTCCAGGCGTTGTTTTCCTTTGCAGATCACCAGGGTCTCCCCCTCTTTGCGCAGATGACTGCCGGGTTCTATAACGTACAGATGTTGCATGGTTGCCTGCCTATAAAAAACGTTCGATCTGGACGATGGCGGTTTTCAATGAGAGCAGCGCATCCTGCAGGTTGATCACCTTTTCCTGTTTTGCCGATGGTTGTGCATACCTTTTGAGATGCAGAAGAGGGTGTGGATATCCACCCTGATCAAACCGACAGGGAAGATCATGCGCATCGGGCTGATCCAGTATCTTGTGAATACGTTTGCATCCCAGTGGTGTTCCCCGGATCTTGGAGATCTTGTAGTCAAGCAGCGGCCGGTTGTACTCCGGCATCTTTGCAAACAGACTGTGCAGCAGCAGCCGTCCCCGTTCCAGATGCCCGATGGTTGCAAAAAGCACCTTCTCTTCCCGGATGGAAAGCGCCTTGCCGGCACGGGCCATGGCCATCAGCTGCCCAAGCAGCGGACAGTGCAGCTCCAGTTCGGCCAGCTCCGGATACTCGGCAGCCCAGGCGGCCTGTCGCGGATGAACCATCACCTTGGCATTCTGCTGTTCTCTGGCCAGCTGCAGCATGTGCTCAGGCGCTGCCGGCTGTTGAGTGCGCAGCCAGCTTAACTGCTCTGCAACCGTCTGTCCACCGGGACCGACAAAAGAGGATTTTCTGCCGGTACCGCGGTGGATGCCCAGTGGCAGTTTCACCAGGTTGCCGTATCCCCTGCCGGTGAGATGATCCTGTTTGGGGAAGATCTCCAGGGCAAAACAACGCAGGTCTGCTGCCAGGTTCCCGATCAGGGCGTTCAGAGCTCTGCGCATATCAGCAGCCGGTATGGACCCGGCCAGGGGAAACCAGAAATGATACCCCTTGCCGCCGCTTATTTCCGGAATGCAGGTCAGCCCGGCATGGGTTGCCTTTTCAAGCAGCCGGGTGTACAGGTACACCGATTCCCGCCGGATATCGGCCTTGCGGGCAAGTACCGTCTGCCGGTCGCGCAGCTGTGGCACCAGGTCAACATCAATCACCCCGATCCACACCCGGCTGGGTCTGGTCAGCAGATAGATGCCGTAAGTTTTGCGGCCCTGAATATGGTCCCACACATCTTCCGGCAGTAACTGCCGTTGTACCGGCACATACCCCTGCTTTTCTTCATTGCGGTCGGCCCACTGACGGGCAAAGGCCTCTTCCCGGCCGCGGAACAGGGTCATATAGGTTTGCAGATCCTCTTCCTGGCGTCGCAACGCGATAAAGGGGTCTAAAAAGCGGTCAGCCTCTGTCTGTGCCGGAACCGTCGTGCCACCGGATTGCCATGAGGCCACGGTGTCTACCGGTACAAAGCGCTGTGCCTGCGCCTTTGCCTGTGCTGCCTCGGAGGATCTGCCCAGGGTGTCAAGAAGTTCGATATGCGCCTGCCAACCCCGGGCAAACTGCGGCTGCTGCTGATTAAGCCACTGAAACACAGTCAGGGCCTCGGCAAACAGGCCATGCTGCTGCGCCACAATCGCAAGCTCCATGCACTCCTGTGCAGAACATGCCGCCCAGAACACCCCACCGGCAAAGGCCCGGACAACAAATTCCCTCCCTGCCTCATCAAAGCCGGCCTTGCCGATGCGGTCAAGCAGCAGCCGGTGGTTTGCGGCAGCTGTACTGTGTATCTCCTGAACAACCAACTGCTGATTCATGGCCTTTCCTCTCTCTATGGTCGATGATGTCTTTCGGCGGTTACGCCCTGGGAGCGGTGGATATCGCGGCCCGAACCAGGTCGGTGAGCCGCCGAAAATGCGGGTACTGAAACCGTCCCTCTTCCAGCATACACAGAATCTGCAGTGCCGCTGTGTTCTTCCCCAGCAGATGCAGACCGGCCGCCTGCCAGAATTGGGCCTCTTTCGACGGGTTACCGTAGGTCTCTTCGCAAAACCGCACAGCCTGCTCAGCAGCATCCAGCCCCTGCTGGTACTGGTGCATATTCAGGTGCAGCCGACTCAGCCGGATAAGCGCAACATGCCGCGAGCGTCTGTCCCGTTCGCTGCACTGCTGCAGCACCTGCATTGCTTCAGCTGTCTTGCCAAGGGTGGCAAGCACGTCGGCCTCGGTCCAGCGCACATAGGGCCGTCTTCGCTGTACCGGTACCCTGTTGATGCAGGCAGCAGCCTTGTCAACCTGCTGCAAACGCAGCGCACACCGGGCCGCCAGCTCCCACACAAAATCGGTCGGCTGATGGCGATCCGCCATCTGACCGGCGGTTTCCAGGTGATCCAGAGCCTCTTTATGCCGGTTCAGGGCGTACAGCACCTTGCCAAAGGCAAAGTGACGAAACAGGGGATGCAAAAAGTTTCGTCCCTGATCTTCGCGCTCCACCTGGTTCAGCAACTGCAGGCTGCGATCGGCCTTGCCTTCTTCAAGCAGGCAGGAGGCCAGATGGTAGAGGCTTTTTACATATTTGGGCCGTTGCTGATGCAGGCGCTGCTGTTCATCAGTGCTGTACTGTTCCCAGTTGGTTATGGCCTGTTCAAAAAGAGGGATGGCTGTCTTTGGTTTGCCTTCGATCTCTTTACACAAGATGGCCTGCCGGTAACAGAAGGTGACCGACTGCGGGCGCAGGGCACGTGCGGTGGCAAAGTTGGTGTGCGCCAGTTCGATCAGCTCTTTTTTACGTTTGCCCGGAATAATGCGGCGCTCGGTTTTGGCGGTGAACAGTTCGTTCAGGGCGGCATAGCCCAGGTTGTAGTGGAGCAGCGCACTGTTCGGCTCCTGTTTGATTGCCTGCTGCAATGTCTGTATGGCCTCGTCATTGCGCTGCAGACGCGTAAGGGCAAAGGCCACCTTGCTGCGGATTTCCGTCTCCATCCCGGCAGCAACAAGCTCCGGCACCTTATCATCCACCGGATGAAAGAGGTCAACAATGGCCTGCCACCGATTTTCGGCCTGTAACAGTGAAATTTCCGTTACCACCCGCTGGTGTTCGCGGCGCAGGGTATCGGCATCATCAGCAGTGCTGGTCCACTGGGTCAGAAACGATCCGGCGGTCGGCGACGTATCGGTCTGAGCCGGAAGGGGCACCTGTGTCGTTTTGATGGTGTCGAGTTGAATGTGGCCGACAACTTTGGCCTGTTCATGGGTATCGATTTTTCTGGCTGTATTTTCCATAACACCTCCGCAGGTAGATGACTGTTCGGCGGCTTTATTTTGAAATACGGGCAGAAAAGCGATTTTTCGGCAGGGAGGTTAAAAAAGACTAAAAAAGCACAGTAGGGTTGCCAAGGGACGTCAACCAGCTGGTACAGGATGATAATGTACCGGCACCGGTTACCTGTTGCAGAAGTGGAAAAAAGAGTCAATCCCCTCTGGTCGGGGCAATTGTTCCAACATCGGTATCGGACTCATGTTTACCGCTTACCGCTACATGTCTTAATCCCCTCTGATCGGGGCATTCCTTCCAACGTTTAATTCTAATGGTTCGAGAAACGAACGGTATATTGCCGAGTCTTAATCCCCTCCGATCGGGGCATTCCTTCCAACTTGCAAAAAGGCCTGATCGATTGCAGGGCAAAATTTAAGTCTTAATCCCCTCTGATCGGGGCATTCCTTCCAACCTAGGGCACGACAAATCATTAAGGCCGCCCCAGCCACGTCTTAATCCCCTCTAATCGGGGCATTCCTTCCAACGCAAGATCATTTGATAATCTTATAGAATTGATAATATGTCTTAATCCCCTCTAATCGGGGCATTCCTTCCAACTCTAACCCACAGGAGCATCCACTGTCTCACGAGACAGTGTCTTAATCCCCTCTGATCGGGGCATTCCTTCCAACTCATATAGGCGGGGATGTAGAGATTCTACAAAATTCAGTCTTAATCCCCTCTGATCGGGGCATTCCTTCCAACCCAATTAACCCTTTTTCAAGGAGGCAAAACAGCAAATGGTCTTAATCCCCTCTGATCGGGGCATTCCTTCCAACGTTCGGAATCCTTCGCTCGACTGCAAGAACTATTGGTCTTAATCCCCTCTGATCGGGGCATTCCTTCCAACGACTAATGTACATCATGAAACGGAGACGGTTGCCGGTCTTAATCCCCTCTGATCGGGGCATTCCTTCCAACCCATCAGCCGCGATCCAGACACGGGTCGGTCCGCAAGTCTTAATCCCCTCTGATCGGGGCATTCCTTCCAACGTAACAAATGAAACTTCCGGTAAGTCCGCGGACAAACCGTCTTAATCCCCTCTGATCGGGGCATTCCTTCCAACAGTTGTATCTGTCATACTAATTCAATATTTGCAAAAAGTCTTAATCCCCTCTGATCGGGGCATTCCTTCCAACCATTAAAAGAAGCCATTGCCAGCGGAAAGTTAATCCAGTCTTAATCCCCTCTGATCGGGGCATTCCTTCCAACGCACGTTCGAGAGATTATGATTGCAGCAGGGGCCGAAGTGTCTTAATCCCCTCTGATCGGGGCATTCCTTCCAACACGTGGTGACGGTACCCCACGTGGCGGTTTGTTATGTCTTAATCCCCTCTGATCGGGGCATTCCTTCCAACTATCCCAAGTAGCTGTATCGGTCACGCTGATACAGCTGGTCTTAATCCCCTCTGATCGGGGCATTCCTTCCAACACAGGTATTGGTCAAACGCCAGAGATCTGTGAAGGGGTCTTAATCCCCTCTGATCGGGGCATTCCTTCCAACGAACGGATTCGCAACCACAATTACAACCGACGGCAAGTCTTAATCCCCTCTGATCGGGGCATTCCTTCCAACCGAAGACGGCGTTATTGAGGTTAAGAATAATCTCAGTGTCTTAATCCCCTCTGATCGGGGCATTCCTTCCAACCAGGTTTACATTACTGACGCTAAAATTGTTTACCTAGTCTTAATCCCCTCTGATCGGGGCATTCCTTCCAACTGAATTTTGAAATTAATTACAGTCAGCTCAACGGTCAGTCTTAATCCCCTCTGATCGGGGCATTCCTTCCAACATAGAAACGTCTCTTCTCAGCTGTCTTATCTGAGAGTCTTAATCCCCTCTGATCGGGGCATTCCTTCCAACTGAACACATCGCAGCTCAACGCAATGAATTTTGATCGTCTTAATCCCCTCTGATCGGGGCATTCCTTCCAACAGCTTAAAAAGAGGCTCCAGCCCTGGACAGCCTTCCGTCTTAATCCCCTCTGATCGGGGCATTCCTTCCAACTCTTACCCTGAATTTGATCATGATATCAACAGGTCCCACGGCCAAATTCGGGCATGTCCCCTAAAAAGAGGGTCCGGGGTTTTGCAACGGTGATAAAACAGTGAGAAAATCATCGTAACATTTTGAAATATCATAGAAACTTTGAGTGCGGGCATGTGGTGGTCCCCCAATCGGTCTGTACAGGTGGTCTGTTTGTGCCATCCTATCGCAGTTTATCCTGATAAACCATACCATTACACAAGGTGGTTGTGCGGTTGGTCCAGGGGGGATCGTCAGAAACAGCCCCTGGACCGCATCTGGTTAAAGAGATCAGCCGGTTTTCTTCAGCTGTTGTATCCTCTTTCTTACCTCTTGCCACCACTCTTTTTTGGCCGGTGTTTTTCTCCACGACTTGTTGTTATCAAGATTCCAGTCTTTAAACAGAGTGAGCAGTGCTGTTGCTTCTGCCTGGTTCAGTTCGTTTATTTGAAAGTCCTGGTGACGGTTTAACCAGTCGCCATAGTCTTTAAAGGCAGCCTCTGTGATCCTGTTGGGGCTGCCGGAAGGCTCTTCCTCTACAGGATCGGCAGTGGTGGAGTCTGTCCAGGTCAGGCCGGCGGGCGCAAGCCAGGCTTTGACCTGACTATCCCGCTCTGGTGTCCATTTGTCAGGGTAGTTGGCTTTTACTCGTAAAGCAGCTTCCTTAAAAGCTTTGGCAACGGCATCTTCCTTTTCGTTGTTTTCTTTATTCAAGTCAGATGCAGCTCTTTTCAACTGATCCCAGTTTTGAATGATGTTCATTTTTTCAAGAGATTTCCGAACGGTGGCGGTTGGATCTTCTTCTTGCGGAGGATCATTGTTCTCCGAGCTTATAAATGAGAGCTTGACCCACCCGATCGGCTTTGCTGCTTCATCACCACCGCTCAGTCTTCGGCTTTTGGGAAACGGAAAGTTCAGACGGTGTTTTGCCAATTGCAGCGCGGTGCGCACATCTCTGGTCAGGTCATCCGGTGCCAGTAATGCACCGGTCATTCCCTGCCAGCCGCTGCCCCAGGCAAACTGAGCAATAGCTTCATTGTCTTTTAGTTGTTCAATCTGTCGTTGTAGTTGGTTGTAAAACTGTTGCAACTGCTTAACACCATCGCCATTCTTGTCGTGGAGAAACTTACGCTCAGCATCGAGAAATCTGCTGGTTCTTTGCCGAAGAGCCTGTACCAGCCAGTCACGGTTAAGGGTAGTTTGAAAGTTGAACACTGCTTTACCCTGTGCCTGTTCCTGCAAAAACCGGTCAAAAGAAATTTGACCGATGGCACATTCACCCGGGCGTACCTGTTCGATAAGCATGCTCCATTTTTTTCGTTTAAAACGTGTTGCACCTGTTTCTAAGCTCGTTACGTAAGCCTCATCCACCTGCACGGCGTTTGATGGTAACACACAGTCGGAAACAGTGAGTGAACGCATGAGGTTGTATTTTGCATCTTTGCCAAGAAGGGCATGTAGTACAGGATCAGCTGCATATTTGGGGTTGAGGTCTGATCGTTTTTTGCTCTGAGACGATACTTTAATCTTCTCAACCAGTTTTTTTACCTCTCGATTTTTATTTTCCTCATTCAGACGAGAGAGAATAGCGGAACGAAACAGCCCCTTGAGTGAAGAGCCGGGGATAAGCGGGCGACCCAGACCATCACGTATATACCGCCTGATGTCCCTTGGCATCCTGGCCAGCCTGTTTTCTGTTGACCAGGAAAAGGAGTAGAGTGTGATTGAGTTCAGGTTGATTTTTTTCTCTCTAAGAAAGGAGTGTACTTGCTGCTCCTCTACAGCAGCTGTGAACTCATTTACAGCGGTTTCCCCAAGGGCGGCAACCTCTGCGAACAGTTTATTCTGATCGAAAACAGATACTTTCTGACCGCTTTTAATGTAATCGATATCTTGAACGTAGTTCTTCCCGCAACCAATATGCACGGGTGTTAATAGCTGCACGTTGAGTTGATAGGTTTCACGTATTGATCGGTCCTGTTTCATTGTTTCCTCCTGCGCACAAAGGGCACACAAAAGGCCCGTCCATACCGGTAGACATTGTGCGGGATTATTCCCGATTGTGGCAACACGCAAGGGACATGACCTGCTGGTGCAAAAGGAAGTACAGAACCCTCGGTCAGCATCCAGCAGTCAGCACGGCGAAATCGACTGACGCGATGACCACCGGTGTGGCCGCTGCGGCGGGTAAGCTTGTAGGCACTTATCGGGCTGGACAGCACACCGTCTTTCACCTCTTCGGCGGTGGGGAAGTAGAGTGAGAGCAGTACATGCGCATCAGCATTGTCCGCTGTTGTAAGGGGCCAGTTCGATACGGTGAAGGTAAAGGTTCCCCGGCCAACACTGCGATCTGCCCCTAAGCCGTCATCGCCCAGCAATCGCAGGGCAGCTTCAAATTTGTCGCGAACTGCCCGGGAGGTAAAGGAGGCTACAAAGAACAGCCCTGAGTTTTGGTTGAAGTACTGGTCTGTGCTGTAAAAAAAGGCTCCAGCCTGCACACCGCCGTTTAGCTGATCTACCATAACCCGGGGACGCTGTATCTCAAGCGCAAAGCATCTGGTTGGATTTTGCTCTTTTTTTGTTGAAAAAGGAAAGGGATAGACCGAGCCGGAGGTCAGGTCTGCTAGTATCGGTTCTTCTCCGGCCAGGATCCGTTTAAAAAGGTTTTCTTCGATGTAGCGGATTTTTTTAATATCCTTGAGCTCAAGGGGGCTGATGCCAGCATCCAGGAGGGCAACATCGTCCATTACCTTGTTCAGAGCGCCCAGAGGTACCGGATAAAAACGGGTACCGTTGATGAGCGGAAAGGTTGAACTTACGTTAAACGAGGTGGATGTGCATACTTCTTCAGGATCATCCGCATGGAGGAGCAGCCACTTATCAATGATTGCTCCCCACAGGGTGTCGGAATGGACAATATGATCAATCTGTTCCTGGCCTATCCCTTCAAGCCCGAAGTGCACCGGTGTGGTGAAGTTCAGGTGATAGACTTGGTTCATTGGCTACCCTCGCGAGTAAATGGTGAGAAGAGGCCTTTGTATTGTGATGGTGTTTTTTCCATGTTGTCGTTACGGTAGTCTTCAGCGGTGCGCTTACTGACGGAGTCAATGACAAAACGAACCTGCCCGTAACCGCGGCTTCCCTGACCACCGAGATAGTCGTCTTCAATAAGTTGCAACCCCTCTCGAAGCAGCTTGACAAAACGTCTGGCGCGGGGATCACCATTTGTTGCATCGGTATCGTCGGTATCTTCATCGACATTATAGATATCGAGCACCAGGTCGAGCTTGAATCTGGCACCTGCCGGTACCCTTTCAAAGTTACGCGGATTAGCCGCTGAGGTCAGCCTGTCGATGGAAACTTCGGTTTTGACCTCTGTGCAGTACATGTCGGTGTGGTCCGATTCGGCGAGCTCATCGATGTTGACGAGGATACAGTCGCGGACGGTTAAGCGGGTGGGGGCGTAAGTTGCACGACTTTTTGCAACGTCTGCAGCAAAGCCGAAAAGCTGGACGATATCTTCGTCCGGATTTTCGCAGAGTTTACCCACCCACTCCTTATTATCATTTTGTTTGGGAACAATCAGGCCGTGACTTTTTTCCAGTAAAGAGCGCATCTTCCCCTTGAGTGAGGAACCAGGAATATAGGGAAGGTTTGTTAAGGGGTTTCGCACCACAACTTTATCAGCACCGCCGATCGACAGCCCCAGTGAGGAACCGCCAATGTGCATACCGGTGAGAAGTTCAATCTGGCCTTTGATGAATATTTTTTTTGTTAACTGTAATCGTGTTTCGCTCATTGTGTGCTCCTTTATTTTCCGCCATGGGCTCTGTGGTATGCCAGTACGGCCTCGAACAGTTTACAGAAGTGGTTAAACCGTTGTGTTTCAGTTTCGCTGTCCCCTTCAAGGACGGCATCAATGCCCCATGTCATTGTGTTTTTGAAGGTTTTTAGGGCTTCGTTTCTACTGTCTCGGCCCGAGGCATAGGCAAGAAAAGGCTTGAGCATCATAAATGCCAGCCGCTGCTCAGACAGGTCAAATCCCTTTGCCTCTATAGCTTTTAGTTTTGTAAAGACTTGCCGTATCTGCGATGTGGTCAGTTTACCACCTGATCCTTTAGCTAATTCGCTACCGAGTTGTTCGGTCATCTTCAGTAGTCCGAGGTCAGGCCCATGGTTCACCCATTGCCTTACGTTTTGTTGGTTCATACTGTCTCCTTTATTTTTTCATTACGAAGTCTTAACTCACACCATCGTGCCAGCACGCCAAGGAGTTCGATACCCTGACGATCTGTTGTGCCCACTTCTGATGTGATAAACTGCTGTAGTTCCTGAATAGTCTGCGATAAGGATGGTTTTCCTGCAGCGTAACGAGCCAGGGTGTATACCATGCGCCAACGCCACTTTTCTGCCTGTAACTGATTTTTGATTGCGTCTATGGAAAGACGGTCTTGCTGCTGCAGATAGGCGCAGCTTTCCCGCCAAGAGGCGGCGATATCGCGTAGACGTCGTACCAATGAAGCGTGTTGCGGATTTTGTGCTATGATCAGCACTTTGGTATACAGCCGGCTGAGTATTTCAAACTCTTGCCAGTGCATGGGAGTTTCCAGAAATGTTATCGATGCCTTATCTGTCAGGCGACCATTTTTAAAAGTAGTTTCGTGTTTTTTGGCCCGATGTTCAGCCTCGCCAGCCATATCAGCGCTTTTGTAGATTGGAAATTTACCGGGAGTAATTACCAGTCCACCGGACAGCGTACAGGACGGATTGTTACAGGTAAATGCAGCAAAACGTTGCTGAATTGTAAGGGCAATTTCTGGGAGTGCATCCCATGCACCGATGAGGAAAAGGTCGTCACCACCGGAGTACACCACAGTTACCCGATCGCGCCACTCAGCATTTTCGGCAATGAGCTGTGGGAGTATACCGCTGAAAAACAGCGTGAGTTGCCAGCTCAAAGTTGTGATTCTGCCAAGGGAGTGAAACCGTTTATCGTGAATTGTTTCGTGACTGTAGTTCTGGAGTCCTTCACTGAAAATTTTGCCGAGGGAATCAACATCCATGCGCAGGATACCAAGACGTTTTACCCCCTGAGCCTGATCGGCTATTTCATCAAAGGTGTCTGCAAAGGTATGCATGGAGCCTGCCAGAAAAGGCGTGCAGTCGATGAGTTCTCCTCGTGTGGCACAGTCAAGTGCCAGGGTTGAAAAATCTGCATTGTTGAGGGCATACAGCCGAGCCTTTCCTGAGCGTAGGTCAGCAGGTATTTTTTCTGAGAGATAGACGAAGCGGTTGAAGAGTTTAAAATTGGGGCGGGAAACTGTTGCCAGTGGTTCAGTGGTAACAACTATGCAGGTCGAACGTGGCAACGAGGTGCCTAGTGTTTTCATATCACGGCAGGTGGGGCAGGTGTCGTTGTCTTTTGTTGTTGACCGATGGCAGACAACACAGCTCTGTTGATCGCCGCTGCCGGTGCCAAAAAGGATAGCGTAATCTTTAGAAACCGTTGCAGCGTATCGTTGGGTGTCTTCGGCAACCAGACGTCTTGTCAACTCATCCCATATCTGGCAGAGTGTTCTGCCGCTTTGCCGGGTGAGATCGTCACCGGAAAGAGAAATACGACTGAAACGTACATAAAGATCCCCTGAAAATTTTTTCAACAGCTCGGTGTTTACTTCTTCCTGCAGGTCGGAAAGCAGTGTCTGGACTCCTTCTGTGTTTGGCAGGAGAAGATAAAACTTACCGCCGCTTGAATAGAGGATATTCGCCTTGGTTAATCCCAGTGTTTGAATGAACCTGTCAGCCAGCAGTTCTGAGAGGAATTGAACAAAGAAAGATCGTCCTTTCAGGGTCTTGTATGCACCTTTTGAAGAGAGTTTATAGATAAACTGTTGAATACCGCTGATATCTCCACAAAAAAGGAGAAATTTGGTTTGTTGACGATTCGTGATTGCCGATTCCTGCAAGGTCGAGTGTTCGGCGTGATACCAGTACATCGATGCAGCCAGGGCGGCGGTGGCTTTCTGATGGTCGTACAGTGAGACATCGGGCATCTCTTCCTTTCTCGTTGATGCAGGAAGACACCAGAGATGCGCTCGGCAGACGTCAATAATGGTATCGGCATGGCCAAAGAGATCAAGCCCGATGCTGTTGTCAGCGATAGTTCGACGAAATGCCTGCCAATGAGCCTGATAGTCGCGGCGGACCTGCTCGGCTTTATACGTTTGTGATGATACCGGAAAAAGACGGTGGTACTCATCAGATGAGTATGCCAGGCCCTCGTTATTTATCCGGTAGCGCCAGTCATCGGAACTTCCTTGCTCGTCAGCGTGTTTTTTCAGACGAATTCTGGCCATGATGCTGAGCATGGGAGTTTTACTTTTGCGTTCTCGACCGCCGGTATCATAGTCGGAATCTGCGTCACCTTTTGCACGTTCATGTCCGGCTGCAATGCGGTCTGATTCGGTAATCATCAGCTCAAAGACGTTGCGGGGCTTATGGTGACGGGCGGCCAGATTCATTACCGTACATTCGGTCAGATCACCAAAGCTCTTGTTCAACTGCTCTTCAGGGAAAAGCAGTTTTAACGCCTGTTCGGTATGAAAAGCGTGACTATACCGATATTCTTGTCGAATCATGTCTTGGTCGCCGGATTCGACAGCGTCAGCACGTTCGGCGAATTTACCGATATCATGCAACATTCCGGCTAAGGAAATTGCCTGAAGTAACTCTTTATCCATATATGTCTCCTCTTCTTCGGTGGCCCTTCATCTGGGGAAAGCCATTATATCCATCCTTTCTCTTTTAATTGTTCAAGAATGTTTTTTAACTTTTCAAAATAGCGCCGCCCATCCTGTTCAACTGTACCATATGCTTCTGCCTTGGATGTCCAAGCGTGGTCAAAACCGTTTCGTGTGTCCACTAAGTCTTTGACAAAACTCCTGAGCTGCTGTTCCACACCGGTATTTTGCAGTTTTTCGTACCAGGGCATGAGGGTTTCTTTATCTGTTTCGTTTTTATTGAAAAATTTCCATTTTTCTTGAGGTACCTGCATCATGTTGACAAAGACCTCGGCAAACCTTCTTCTGTATCTTCTCCCGTCGGAACTTGACATCTTTTTGTTGGCATATTTTCCTGTCAACCCAGCCATACCGATTGATCCCACAAACTCACGCATGGCTGTGAAGGCCTGCATGAACAGGCGGTGTTCGAGCAACAGGCTGATGATTTCCAGCTGCGTCTGGAAATAGGGGAGGTCGTATCTGCCGCTGGCCGGATGATTTGAGGCCAGGCCTGTGAACTTATCACGCACCAGGTCGAGCATCACCTGTGCAGAACCTGTGGCCCCTTTTCTTGCCTGTTCGACCTTGTTCAGGGCGCCACCCACCTTGTTGCTGATGTTGTTCACATCCACATTACGGATACAGTCGGTCATCTCTGTAAACGCACTGATCAGGGAAGGATCGGCCAGCGGTCGCAGGGTGTCGATCCGGGTGGTCTTTGCCAGTTCGCCCAGCTTCCTGGCATCGGCATCGTCGGCAAGCCTGGCCACGGCTTCGGTCCAGTCGTTGATTATATAGAAGTCACGCATATCAACGATGGGATGTGGTTCGTCTTTTTTGGCCGGATCGTACCACCCGTAGAGTGCATGCTCCAACTGCACCCCTTTAGCCCGTTGCAGAAAGCCGATGGCACTGGAAAAGACAATCGGTATCGCCCGCATGCCATGGGTAAAGTCAATGGTCAGGCGGTCACCGGGCTGAATACGTTCAAGCAACTGCTCAAACCATTTCCACTGGTTGGCTGGTTGCATATCCGTGGGGACCAGCTGTTGTGGAACAGTGGGCATGGGGCCGGTGGGCAGATGTTCCTGAAGCTCTTTTTGCAGCAGATGCAGATGCTTCTCTTTTGAATCTTCGGTGCACAGGAGAAGGAACGTATCAACAGGACTCTCCTGTTCAAGAACTGTAAGAATTGCAGTTTGCACAAATCGAACGGTTATTTCTGTGTTTCCTTTTTCTGGCCAGAAGTAGGTGGCAGTTTCGTAACCTGGTTTTTTACTGTAGTTGCCTATGCCCAGAAAACTTACAAATATTTTTGCCATACATTACTCCTTTACTGATGGTGAAATTTTTCAGTCAGGTGTTGGGAGGGTCCCATTGCAGGGCTATCTTACCCAGACCAAAGACAGTCTGTTTGCCCAGGTGAACCCGGCTGCCGTATTCGAGCAGGGGAACAAAGGGCGTAAGGTTGCCCTGGTACTCTGCTGAACCGACCAGGCCACTTAAAGACACCTTCTGTTGTTGTCGATTACTGTAGCGTAGTGTTTCCTGCCAGCACAGGGTGGAGTTGACGGCTTTAATCTGTGTGGCCTGATGAACCAGGTCGCTGTAGTCTAAGGCGGGCTCACCCTGGCCATAGGCTGATTCCAGGGCTGTTATCCGGCGGAGTGCTACACGAATAAGTACATGAAAGGGCAACTCCCTGAATAATGTGTTGTTGTGTTTCAGGCGTAGCGGGGTTTCCAGAGTGCAGAGCAGGCTGTGTACCGGAGACACTGTGCTGCAGTCGGGGCGCAGTTCGGTGGCAACCGGCGTGTTGTGGAGCTCTTTGGCCGTGTTCTCGTAGAGAACAGTGTCTTTGCTTTTAATGGTTTCAAGCTCGAATCGGCCAAACCCATGTCGGACAGCAGCCCCGATACCCGAACGCCCCATCTGCTGAATGCTGTAGACAATGTGGGGCAGGTAGTCGATGGCGCGACCGATGAGCAGCAGTGAGAAATCCCATGTTTCCCCGGCCTTTCTCTCTCCAGCACTGTTTTGTCCGGGCTGTAACACAAAGGGGTGGGGGCGGGCGTTCACCCGCTGTCCGTCTGGTTCTGTGAAGCGCTCGGTTTCAAAGATCCAGGCATAACCGCACCGTTGACGCAGCATACAGTTTGCGCACTCTTGTGTTTTTAGAGCACAGCAGCTTCTTTTCAGTGCCCAGCCAAAGGCACCGCGGAGCGTTGAGCCCAGGTAGCCGGGTAAACGCGCCTCGCTCAGCCAGCGGCAGTGAAAGGTGAGTTGGTGGATGGAGATGGTCATTGAGGCACTCATTTTTCAGATTGTTGAGGGTGGGTGATCTCTGCCACACGATGTTTCATGTTTTTTATATAAGTGTGCAGATTTTTCTGCTTAGGCTGTCCAGTCTGTGCACCAGTGTCTGATACAGGCCTCCTGGATAAAGCGGATATTTGGTATTGGTGTGTCTGCACTGTTAAAACGGTAATTACAGGGCACATACTGGTTTGTACCAAGAAAACCGATAAAGATGTTGCGCTTGTTTTCACTCATGTTCTGTTCCTTTACATGTTGTGCTGCTTTCCAGGGTACGGATACTTTCTTGTTGTCTGTATATCTTCTTACTGACCATATCGGCGAAATCGTACATGCTTGAAGGTGTGCTCCATGCGGATGCGGCCGTTGTTTAAGTGTTCTTCCCGAGCCTGACGCCTGGTGGTGGCGTACACAGGAATGAGCTGCCGGCCAGTTGCAAAACCAACCAACAGGTATGAGGCACCAAAGTCGCCCTGGATGAGGATGTAGTCCCCTGGTTGACAGTGCTTGGTGATCCACTGGTAAAAGGGCTGCAGCCAGGTATCAAGGCCTGGCAACTCCGGCGGTACATTGGCCCACAGCTCTTGCAGCTCCGGCGGCATCTCAACGATCGCGGCAACTCCGAGTTCGGTGCGGGCACTGGTCTCCTGGTCCGGGGTGAAACTGTGGTTGAATATCAAAAAGAGTTGATGCATGGTGGTTTGTCCTGATCTGGTTCATTGCAAACAGTGTTAACGGTTGTTGTCTCTGCTCCTATTGTACGGGCACAGATCGTATTTTTTGCTGCACCCTGCATTTTTTTTATCGATAACTGAAAGGAAAAAACCGTCCCGGTTCGGCCAGCACCTTTTTCAGTGCCTGAGCAGGGGATGTTGCTGTGATAAGCGGCGCAAAGTGCTGGGCATGAAAATGCTCGTTGTTCCGTATATCCTGAAGAACGTTGATGCAGGTTGACAGAGCCTGTTCTTTGCAGTTGTTCATGGTGCTGAGCTGGGCCAGAGGCAGCAGAGCCATGGGCAGCATGGTGCCCTTTGCTGTTGTGCAGGCCATGACAGAACGCTGAAACAGGAAAGTTGCCCGCTGTTGCTGTTTGGTTATCAGGGCAAGTCGGCCAAGATTATAGGCGATCAGCTGCCAGGGGTGAATAAGGTGTGCGGGCAGAAGAGCGGCCAGTTGATCGACCCGAGAAGGCTGGATCAACAGCTGGTCAGTGTTGGCGAGTTCTACCAGTAGACGACAGACAACCGCGATCTGAAAGGCAGTGTGTTCTGTGGGGGTGTTGTTGAGTGTGACTGCCCGATCTATCCATTGCCCAGGTGTGCTCTTTTCGGGCAGTTGCAGGTAGTGGTGGAGCAGTGTTGTTGCCTCCTGGAGTTGGGAACAGTCTAAAAGGCTGTAGATCTGATAGGCAAAAAGCCGCATTTTCTGGTGGTGATACGATCGGCCAAAGGTTTGTTCCGTCTTGGAGATACAGTCGATAAACTCTTTTCTGTACTGTGGTCCGCAGAATCCGTAGTTCTGTGCCAGGGTGCCGTACATAGCGCCAAGGCGACGGTTGTCGCACTGATCGAGCTGATAGATCTGCTCTTCCGTCTGCAGATAACGGGAAAATTCTGCCGGTGGGTCGGGAGCAAACCAATAACAGTTGAACCGGGTGGTGACAAACAGGTGGTTGGTGTAGTCAGCCTTCTTTTTGGTGGAAAGCTGTCTACCTATATTGCGGGCCAGGTTGATCCAACCGGTACTTTCAGTTACCAGGCCGCGGCGGTTGGTTATGGCAATGCAGGCAATACACCAGTCAAGGGCAGTAACCGCTGCATCGTCTCCCTGTTGGCTCAGCAGGGCCACATCATCCGGGCTCAGAAGTCGGGCGATTGTTTTTGCCCGTTCCGGGGCGTTCTGGCAGGCGTTCAGGCAGCTGGTCAGCTCTGGGAAGAGGTGTTTTCGTTTGTTTTGTATGCGGGTAAGGAGCCGACGACCTTCTGGAAGAGCAAGTAACGTGATTGGCAGGGTGGCAAACTCCTTTAAAAAGAGTTCAGGACGTGACAGACAGGTACGGTAGTGGGCAATCTGTTGGGGGTCAGTGTCAACTGCAAGAAGATCAAGGGCAAGGATTGCATCGGCCAGGGTTCTGCAGCGCACCACCCTGGTATCCTCCGGGAAAGCTGCCGGCAAGCCGGTCTCCGGGTAGAGCAACAGGTTGAGGTCTGTGACCACGGCCTCGTACTTGCATTCTTCACCGGTAACAGGCTGTATACTGCCATCTGCGGTGATACCGCCACTGGCAAAAACACCTGGTGGCCACTGTTTGTGCCGGTCAAGAAGCAGCATGCCCAGAGCCAGGGGCAGGCCGAGTGAACCACCGGTGATCGGCGGGTCATCCGGATGCTGGAGAAAAAGGCCGAGAAACTCGTACTGTGCTGAGTGTACAAACCGTTGAACAGCCGACCGTGCCGCAGATGCAGCTTCACTGCTGCTGATTGCAGGTTGTGGATGGCCATGAAAGGTGACTGTTGCCGTACCGGGAAGGCGACCCAGGAGCAACCAGACAACCGAGCCGCTCGTCTGTTGACAGGTGAGGATGGGGACACAGCACCAGTTTGCCTGCAAAAGACTATCCATTGGATAATCGGGAAAGGTGTCGGCAAGGATAGAGGCCAGCTGATTGTTGTGTGACGGTGACGTGGCCGGCAGGACCAGACTGGTGAGCAGATGGCGTTTAAAAAGAGGAAGAAGCCCCTGGTGCTCGGCCAGCTCGTACAGACTGTTAAGCATGGATTCTGGTGGCAGAGGTATCGGGCAGGGGCGATACAGACGTCGGCTACTGACAAGACTGCTGCTGCGCAGAAGGACTACGAGTTCGGACCAATGGTGTGTTGAACCGTTCATCCGGACGGCTCGCAAAGGAGACGAACAACCAGACGGGCCGGAGGCCGGGTCTGTGCCGGTGTAAGCATGAAGGTGACCCAGAACAGCTGGTTATCGTATCCGGTATGTTCAGCCGCGGGTTCGATGAGTTGACCATCAACATGCCAGCGAAAGAGCCAGGCATGGTTGCCGGGCGGCAGGGAGGCAATTGTGCCGGTGATGGTCAGCAGGCCGTTAGCATAGTCAGTTCCTGATAGCACAATGTCTGCGGTGTGTGCTGTGGTGAGCTGATTGTTCTTAACAGTAAAGATAAGAGCGGGTTGGGTTTTTGTGTCTGCTGCAGCCAAGGGGAGCTGTTGCAGGTCCGACTCTGCCCGGAAAAGCAGCTCAAGCGGGGAGGTTGTGGCAGTAGCAGAAGATGGAAGCCGAACCGGCAGGCCGTGTAAATCTTCGAGCATACGTTTTTTATTTATGCTGGTTATACCTGTAAGCAGCCTGTTGTCATGTGCAGTGATCAATTCGCTGACTGCCCGGCTACTGAAAAAATAGCCGGTTTCGACCTCCATATGGCGAAAAAACCACAGAAGAGATCCCGGCTTGGGATCAAACCAGGGGGCTTTGTGTTGGTGCTGCACATGGGGGGCAACCTGTTTGTCAACAGTGCCGAGGCAGAGATCCAGGTCCGTCTGCTGCAGGGTGTAGCAGTTCCAGGGTTGAGCAAAACCGGTGAATGTGGATCCCAGTTCAATATCCCCGGGCCCGGCCATGGCCGGGTCGCCATAGGTCTGACTGACAAGGACCGAGTGCTCATCCGGGCAGGCCAGGATAAGTACCACCGGCGGGTTGTAGTAGCGTGCCTTGGGTCCCCAGCCGGCCAGCTGAGGATCAAGGGTATAGAGTTGCCCGGGAGATGGTTTGGCCCTTTTAATGATCAGTTCCTCAGGTGCAGGTGTTGGCCAGGGGGGCATGGTCAGGTTTTCCTGACACCAGGGACAGATGTTGAGATGTTCGGTGAGCAGGGCATTGGGCGGCTGGGTCAGCAGGTGGTCAGGCGGGCAGCACCGAAGCCGCCATGCCTGTTGCCAGGCTGGATGATCGATGAGGTCGGAAGAGTATATTTCCATGGTGTGTAGACAGAATATAAAAAAGGTTTGTACCTGTTATTACGGTCAGGAGAGGCTTTTTTTGCACAGTCGTTTTATTTCTTCGATAAAGATCACTGCCACCTCCTCGGGCAGCTCAGAAAGTGGAATACCCGGCCAGCTGCGTGTAAACTGTGTGATCGACTCTTTAGCCTTTTGTTCCAGTCCATAGGCCCGGCTCTGACTGGTAAAGCCGAGATTGCGGGTAATGGCTTTCCCCGTTACCGGCGGGTCGGCAAACCGCAGTGCAAAAACCTGTTGCTGCTCAATGGGCCAGGTGGCAACGAGTTGTTTTGCCAGCTGGGCGACAGAGTGCAGGGCACTGTTGTACAGCAGCTGTTTTTCCGGTGACCGTTCTTGTGCGCGGAGGTGTTGTGTAATGTCTGAACCCTCTTTTTCATAGCGCTGCGGTATGTTCAGCCAGGGGTGATGGTCAGCGATATAGCGGCTGAGTTCCCGGATGGGAACGGTGAGGGGGCCGGCTGTACGCTGTACGACCAGCAGCCAGAAAAAGTCGGCAGTATCCAGGAGCCAGTCACGCTCAAACAGATACTTTTCCGGAATCTTCCCTTCTGCCGGCGGAGGTGCAGGCCAGAGTCCATACCCGTTGATCTGTTCGTTGTCAGGGAGACAAAAGGGATGTGCCTGTTGAACAGCGTGTCCCGCAGGGATGTAGAGCGGGTAGCCCTGTTGAGAACGGGAAACAGTAAAACGTTTTTTAGCCTGTTGGATGGTCTCCCGCAGCCGCCGATACAGGTAACCGCGCGGGTTATGTCGTTTACTGCGGGCGGTTTCCCGACACTGCCAGAGGAACTTGTTCCAGGCCAGTTGAATGATGCGTGGATACTGGGCTGTACGAAGCAGAGGAACTGTTTCGGCGGTCAGCTTTGCGGGTGTCAGAAAGGTGTCGAGGATGAAGAGGAGAAACTCCTGATGGAGATCTTCCACCTCATACCCGCTGAATAGATTGCTGTTGCTCGGTTTGCGATATTCAGCTGTGACAAACCTTATGATTGAAGTGGTTGTCTGTAATGAGGCCAGCCACTGATGAAAGCTGTCGAGCAGGGATGATGTCGATTGCGTCATGTCCACATATCCCGCTGATCACGGATACAGCAGTCTGGAACGCGTCCAAAAAAGAAGGGACGTTTTTGGAAGCAGTGATCCAGAGGAAGGATGAACACGTACTGTTCGATCAAAAAGGAGTTCCTGTCCATAACCTGCGAGGTCATGTCGAGCTGACAACCTTTGGTGATGTAACGGTGTTTTCGCAGATTTCCTTTTGAAGAACAGGGGCAGAGCTGGTGGCCGGTGGTGCCCTGCCGGAGGACAAACACCGGATGGGTGTTCTGCGTTTTACGCAGTGTTCTGGGAAAGGATTCGTTGGTGTGGTGTTTGAGTTCTTTGTCCGCCACTCCCATAAAAAACATACGGGTTTGCCATTGAGCAGGCGGCAGAGAACGGATGGCATTGCCCAGTATGCTTAAGTCGGGGCGACGAAGGTGCTGGATGAGTTCTGAAGTAGGATCGGCAGCCACGGCACGGTAAAGGAAAAGGGTTTATACATATCATACTTAAAAAAATCCCTTTTTCTACGTATTTTCCGTCATAACGGCTACAAAATACCTTTTATTGACAACACCGGGCCATCTGCTTGTATCAATGTATGGTCGGGCACCAATCGCAATACAGTGTGCAGCGTACAGGTTGTCGGAAGGCGGCTGTACCCTCAGCAGATACTGTGTGCCGGGAAGACGCGTTGTGTGGGGTGGGAGAGGGAGAGAGGAGGTATGGCAGTGTTCCGGCGCCCGAAGATTCGGACGCCGGACAGATGAGATGGTTAACGGCAGGGGACAACGTTACGAAAGCTGTCTTTTGTCCAGATCGGTTGTCCGTCCGGTGTTTGGCCTTCACTTTTCCACGTATCAACCACTTTGAGACAGTAGGAACCCATGTTGATGATTTCTGGTTCTTTCTGACCAGGCATATCACCACCGACGCGCATGAGCTCAGGATCAGTGGAGTGATAGTTTGGGGCAATAGTGGCAGCACCGCATCCGGCCAGAGCAAGGGCGGCGATTGCGAAAACTGCAAGCCTGCATATCCGTTTCATGAAAAACCTCCGAAAATACTTTTGTGTTCCTTGGCAAGTGACAATCGTACAGCTGTACTTCTGCACAACCCGCCAGGTTGGACTTTGAAATGCTTCCATCCGCCGGCAACTATACAGGGAATCGGGGATCTGTGGAAGTATTTTTTAGCCTGTACCCTGTGGGCGACAAAACGAGCCTGATTCTTATTTGAGCAGTTCCATCACGCCGGAAAGCGGATGCACTGCTTCACCAGGCATGCTCAAGCCGGTTGTCAGGGGCGTGTATGGCAGACCTGATGCGCTCCCACTGATCGTGCAGGTCTGCAATTTCATCCTCCCAGTATTGACGGGATCCAAAGTCAGGATACACGCAGGTCTTCCCATCCTCAACCACCTGCAGGGCACACCAGGCGGTATAATGGATAAATCGCATGGCTCGTAACGGTTCTATCAGACGAAGGCTGGAGCGATCAAAGGGGCGGAAGGTCTCGTATCCTTCAATGAACAGGTCGATTTCAACGGTACCTTCCTCAAGAGGGCCGGGGAGCAGCATCCAGATATCCTGCACCGGTGGACCGAGGACCATGTCGTCGAAATCTATCAGATAGAGCGATTCCCCGGGGCGATCAATCAGGTTGCCACGGTGGCAGTCACCATGGATGCGGCTATAGGCCTGATCGGCAAAAAGCGGCTCAATCACAGCGATGATCTGCTGACTTATGTGTTGATAGGCCTGCTTAAGATCCTTGGGAATGAGCCCGCTGGCGAGGATATAGTCCACCTGGGCCGCGGTGGTCACGGCAGGGTGCATCCGGTTGCGATGCTGGGCCGTCGACCGTGCTCCCACCATATGGACACGACCGAGCAGACGACCAATGGCTAACCACTGTTCCTCATTGAGCTCGTCAACACCTCTGCCGCCTTTGCGTGGAAACACGGCATACAGGAGGTTGTCATCAACACCGAGGGTGCCGCCCTGACGCAAGGCACACGGTGCGATCACAGGGATCTCTTCGGCTGCCAGTTCCAACAGAAAATCATGCTCCTCCTGGACTGCCTGCTGCGACCATCGGCCGGGACGATAAAATTTGACCACCAGGCCGACGCCATCACTGGTTTCTATCTCATACACGCGGTTGATATAACTGTTGTATGGGCGACAGAGGTTGGTACAGGTGGTGTTGAGACTGGTTTCAACCGTCTGTAGGATGCGCTCCGGGGTTAAACCGTTAAAAGCGGATTGCGCTGATGCTGATTGAGGTGATGCTGCCATGCCAAGTTACCCCCTGTTTGGAAAAGTACATTGTTCACGTGGAGTAAAGTATGGTACAAGGTAGTCACTTTACTGGGAAAAGAAAAGAAATGCATCATGATTAGTCAAGGAGAGTCCACATGAAAATTGTCGCCTTCAACGGTAGCCCGAATGCAAAGGGCAACACTTGGCATGCGTTGTCCATGGTCACAGAGGAGCTGGAAAAGCAGAACATTGCCACAGAGATCGTTCATGTCGGCAACAAGCCGGTTCGGGGCTGCCTTGCCTGCGGCCAGTGCTTTAAGATGAAGAATGAACAGTGTATCCAGACCGACGATCCGGTTAATGAGTGGATTCAGCTGATGAAGGGGGCGGACGGTATCCTGCTGGGAACACCGGTGCACTATTCGGCTGTGGCCGGGACCATGAAGTCCTTTCTTGACCGGGCGTTTTATGTAACCGGTGCCAATGACAGTATGCTGCGGCATAAGGTGGGTGCATCGGTGGTGGCTGTTCGCCGTTCCGGCGGCTTACCCGCCTTTAATCAGCTGAACAATTTTCTCTGTTATGCCGAGATGCTGATACCGACGTCCAACTACTGGAACGTTGTTCACGGGACGCGGCCGGGCGAGGTGATGAAAGATGAGGAAGGTCGGCAGATTATGCGGGTCCTTGCCAAGAATATGGCCTGGCTGTTACGCCTGATTGAACACGGTAAGGGAGCTGTCCCCCCGCCGGAACGTGAAAACAAGATAGCGATGAATTTTATTCGCTGATTGAACCGCTGCGCTGCAACCGATGGCCATGGACAGGAAGACTGTCCATGGCCGTGGTTCAGGGCACAGAGCCGGTGTACCTGTGGCTTAAATACCGGCCGACTCGATGAGTGTGACCGGCTTGAGGGCCACCAGGGTGCAGTTGAGCTGGTTGATGATGTCTTCAGCCGTATTGCCTATGAAAAATCCGGCAATACCGGTTCTGGACATGGAGCCCATGACCAGGATATCAATGCCTCTGCCGCGGACAAAGGCGGGGATCCGGTCTTCCGGCCGGCCTTTTAATCGGTGAACATGAAAGGGCTCATCAATACCTGCCTCATGGATGAGGTCGTTGAGTTCGGCAAAATGTGCAGCCTCTGCATAGTCAACAGCGCCGAGGATGTTGCGATCCGGCATGTCGGCCAGGCTGCTGCCCCGCAGGTATCGTTCAAATTCAAAATCCCAGCAGGAACAGATATCCAGCCGGCCGTTGCAGTAACCGGCCAGGGTCCGGCTGATCTCCAGTATCCACAGTGACAGATCGCGGTGGAGCTGATCGCGGTTTTCCGGATTGACCGCCGCTGCCACCCGGATATCCCGGTGAGACCGGGTGATCGGATGAGCCAGCCAGATAGAGCAGGGACACTGTCGCAGCAGTGTCATGTCCATGGTCTTGAAGCCGGGCTCTTCCTGTGGCTCGGCCTCTTTAATCAGCAGGTCATGCTCATGCTGCTGCACACGACGGACAATGCTGCTGATCGGTGATTTTTGATCGTCTTCAACAACCAGGCGAACAAGAGGGACATTGTCGGCCAGCTGGAGAGCTGCCCGGGCATTTTCAAGGGCGGTCTCTGCCTGCTGGACGAGAAACGCCTGAAATTTTTCCTGATACGCCTGCTCAGCTGTGCCCAGTCTCGGGAACGTCAGGAAAAAGGTCAGTGGAAGATCGTTGGTATGGGCCAGGGCCAGGGCATGCTTAAGACCTTCGGTTTCATCGCTCAGGCCGGTGCTGACATAGAGGATATTCTGAAAATTACGCATGACATGCTCCTGTCAAATCAAGCCGACAAGGGGCCGGTTGCCGGGTAAATTTCGGCTGTAGACCTGCCTCATGATAGATTGTGCGCCTGATCAGTTTCCGGCGTGATTTGAGGTATCGGTTGATTACTGATGTTTAACGTGCTGATTTCAAGTGGAGAATACACCAGGGTGACGAGTTTGGCATCTGTTCCGGGGGTGACGAGAAAGGGGCCGAGCCGGTACGGAGCACTGAGCTGCGTGTCTTTGATCAGCGAACCCAGGGTATCCTGCACTTCCTGCTGACAGCCGAGGGAGAAGAGGGTGCAGAGTTGACGGACAGTGTGGTCGGCACGAAAGATGATACGTTCGCCGGGATGCAGGATCAACGGTTCTGCACAGGTATCAAACAGGCAATCCAGGAGCGGTTTGATTTTTTTACGCATGGCCACGAACACCTTATCACCCGGTTTAAGCACTGTGCTGCCCCGCGGCATGATCACCTCATCATCCCGAACCACCAGGGTGACGGTCATGTCGTAGGGAAGGGCGAGGTCACGGAGAGTTTTGTCGGCAACCAGTGAATTGGCCGCAACCCGGTACTCGACAATTTCACCGTCCACATGGCGCAGCGCGTTGATTTCCATAGTGATCGGCGGGGTGGTGTCCGCTGGTATGCCCAGACGGAGCCAGCGGGCAACCGGAGCCAGCGACCATCCCTGGGTAATGGCGGAGATCAACACTACAAAAAACACAACGTTGAAGATCAGCTGGCTGTGCGGTACCCCCGCGAGGAGGGGAAAGGTGGCCAGGGTGACCGGGACAGCGCCTTTAAGACCGACCCAGGAGAGAAAGGTGAGTTCCCGGAGATTGAGACGCAGGGGAAAAATAGAAAGCCACACTGCCACCGGTCTGGCGATGAAGATGAGCACCAGGGCCACGATCAGCCCATCCAGGGCAACCGTTGTCAGGCGGCTGGGGAAGCTGAGCAGGCCAAGCATAACAAACAGCACGATCTGGCTGAGCCAGGCTGCAGCATCGTGAAACTGAAGGATTCCGTTGCGGTACACCAGGGACTTGTTGGCCAGGACAATCCCGGCAAGGTAAACGGCAAGAAAGCTGCTGCCCTCAAAAACAGCAGCCACTCCAAAGATAAGCAGGCCGCAGGCAAGCACCAGAATCGGATAAAGACCGGGATAGTCAAGATTGATTCGATTGGCCAGCCAGACAGCCGCGAAACCGCCGCCAATACCCACTATGCTGCCGACACCGAACTGGAGGATGAAAAAGAGGATCATTTCCGAGAACGAGTTGGCCGTGCCCATGATCAGGCTGATAAGAGCAACAGTGAGAAAAATAGCCATGGGGTCGTTGGAGCCGCTCTCCACCTCAAGGATCGCGGTAACGCGTGGCGAAAGCCGCAGTCCGCTGGTGCGCAGCGTTGAAAAAACAGCGGCCGCATCTGTGGAACCGACGATGGAACCAAGCAGCATACCGTGCAGAAGAGGGATGCCGAGGATCCAGGCTGCAGCAGCACCGGTGAGTACCGAGGTCAGCAGTACACCCACGGTGGCAAGGGGAAGAGCGGCTCGCCACGATGTCTGTACCGCCTGGAGTGTGGTATGCAGACCACCATCAAAGAGGATCACCGCCAGGGCTATACTGCCGATGATGTTGGCAAAATGATAGTCTTCAAAGGCAATCCGACCAATACCCTCTGACCCTGCCAGCATACCGACGCCCAGGAAGAGAACGAGCATCGGCATACCGATTCGGGTTGAGAACTTACTTGAACCGATGCCGAGCAGCAGGAGAATGCCGGTCATTAAGATAATGGTGTTGACGGAGATCATGTTCCTCCAGGGTGGGTGGTTTGATGGAGTGCCGGCTGATTTTTCAGACGAATGCTGTACAGACCCGGTTGCAGCACAGAAAGGAATACTCCTCTTTCCGCCTGACTGGGGAGCGTGTTTTTCATTGATCTTGCCGTGTCATGGCTGTGCATGTCAAAGGAGTGACAGGCAGAGAGCAGTGTGCATGTTCATCCCTGTGATGTGTTTCGGTGCGCATTGTCACGATACAGTTGAACAGCTGTTGCCAACATACAGTTCTCTTTGTAAAAAGCAAGAGTTGCCGGTCCGATTTCAGATGGGTTGATGAACGTTTTGCGCACAGGATATTCGCTGCGGCTGTTTTTGTTGCAACCACGTCTATACCAGGATTTTTGGAAGAGTACCTGTTTCTGAGTCGGGAGATTCATTGGCAGAGAGGTCTTGTTGTCAGGGAAACCATGATGTACTGTTCTGCGAATCTCTTTTTAGTCTAATGATTTTGCCATGAAATTTCTCCCTTCGCTTATGTTTTTTTTCGTCCGGAACCATGTGGTCCGCCGCAACGCCCTCTCGCTGGTGAAGTTCACCGTTTTCCTGATTGTTTTGGTGTCCATCTACAGCTACCTGTTTCATGTCATCATGCTCCACGAGGGGCGTGACTACTCAGCGATTACCGGTCTTTACTGGGCCCTGACCGTGATGTCGACCCTGGGGTTCGGCGATATCACGTTTAACAGTGATTTGGGCAAATGTTTTTCGATCGTTGTGCTGCTGTCCGGCATTATCCTGTTTTTGATAGTGCTGCCTTTTACCTTTATCAAGTACTTCTATGCCCCCTGGCTTGAGGCGCAGAGGAAATCGCGGATACCCCGACAGTTACCTGCGGAGATCACGAAACACGTTATCATCACCTGTTTCGATCCCATCGGCATCGCGCTTGTACAACGCCTGAAACAGTATGGGCACAGTTATGTGTTTCTCGTTACAGAGGTGCAGCAGGCCATTGATCTTGTTGATCAGGGATATCGTGTGCTGGTGGGCGAGCTTGATGATGCTGATACCTATCTCCGTGCCCGTGTCGATCGGGCCGCCATGGTGGTGGTGCTCAACGATGATATGAAGAACACCAGCATCGTGTACACGGTCCGGGAGATCTCGCCGCACGTTCCGATTATTGCCAATGCCGACATGGACGATTCCGTCGCCATTCTCCGACTGGCCGGATGCAGTCATGTCTTTCAGTTTATGAATATGCTCGGCCATTCACTGGCCCGTCGTACGCTGGGAGCCCGCACCCATTCCAACATCATCGGTCGTTTTGAAGAACTGGTCATTGCCGAGGCCCTGGCCATGCGCACTCACCTGGTTGGTCGCACTATCCGTGAGATCGGCCTGCGGCAGGCCACTGGTCTGAACATTGTCGGGTTGTGGAGTCGGGGATATTTTTCTCTGCCCCATCCTGAGACCAAAATTGAATCGAGTACAGTCCTGGTGCTGGTTGGTACCACCGAACAGCTGGACGCCTACGGTGCGTTTGTCGGTGAGTCGCAACCCCCGAATTCAGCGCCTATTCTTATTCTCGGCGGGGGCAGGGTGGGACGGGCCGCTGCCGATACATTGCGGGAACAGGGGGTGGCCCATCGGGTGGTTGAGAAGAATCCCCGTATCTGTGAGGATATGGAGAACTGCATTGTCGGCAGTGCTGCTGATTATCAGACCCTGATCAAGGCAGGTATTGAATCCGCACCGTCCGTCTTCATCACCACTCACAACGATGATGTCAACATCTATCTCACCATCTACTGTCGACATCTGCGGCCGGATATTCAGATCATCAGCCGGGCAACACCGGACCGCAACATCACCGGGCTGCATGCTGCCGGCGCTGATCTGGTCATGTCGCATGCCTCCATCGTTGTCAACACCATCATCAATATCCTGACACCCGGTAAAGTACTGATGGTGACTGAAGGGTTGAATATCTTTCGGTGTCCGGTCCATCCGCAGCTGGTCGGTAAAAGTATTCTGAACAGCGGTATCCGTGAGAGCACGGGTTGCAGTGTGATCGCTGTTTTTCATGATGGCGAGTTACATATCAATCCCGACCCCGGCATGATACTCTCTGCTGAGGATGAACTGCTGATGATCGGCACAATCTTTTCTGAAAAAGCGTTTGCAAAAAAATATCCTGATGTGTGAGAACGTCTCCTGACACAACAATGGTTCTTCGCTTTTGTCTGGCTTTATTGCTCCCCGTATCTATATTATTTTACAATTATACAGTATATTGGTGAGATACGATAACCACCTCCGGATGGTACCTGTGTCTTTCGTGCAACGGTTTTATTCTGTTGTCTTTTCAATGTTTTCCTCTTTTTTATGATCAACTTTTTCTATGATGAATGCGTTAAAAAAAGCCGTACGATTTCTTTCACCGGTCGCTCTGACAGCGGTGTGTATGTTACCGGCGCTCTTCCGTCTTTCAACAAGCGGTCTGAGCCGGCCCATTGGTCTGCTTTCCGACATCGCTGTCGGGGTTTTGCTGTATGCGATTGCCCGCTGCAGTCCTGCCTGGTTGCGGGTCCCGCTGGTCATCTTGTGGGGTGTGTTTCAGGCGACAAGCATCGAGTTGTTTGCAGCGCTGCAGCGGTTGCCCACCTGGCAGGACCTGCATTATCTGACAGATGCTGACTTTGTCGGCGCCAGTGTTGCCGGTTTCAAGCTCTCTGCTCCCTGGGTTGTGGGGGCGCTGGTCGTTTTACCGATTTTGGTTGCTGTACGGCCTGCGCCGCGTTCCCGCCTCAAGGGGGGGATCCTGGTCGGTGCTGCAGCCTTATGCCTGTTTCTTGCCCAGGGCGTGGCAGGCGGTCGATATGATGAACAGCCGGTGGCCGACCGGTATAACGGGTTGCAGTGGTTTGCTGAAGATGCTGTATCTTCGATGATATTTTATTTGACCCAAGGTTCGGAAGAGGCAACCTTACCTGAAACATTGCAGCGATCTGATCTGATGGGTACGGCTTTGCTCAGTGAAAAGGGGCAGGCCAAAAATGTGCTCATTGTGGTGCTTGAAGGGGTTTCTAACTACTATTATCCCGAATTACGCCATGCCATGGCAGTGGAGTCTGATACGTTAACCATGGAAAACCTGGCGAAAAATACGACCCAGGCCATGCTTATCCCCGACTTTTCGGTGCACAGTCACCAGACAATCCGCGGTCTTTATTCGATCCTGTGCGGCGATTACAGTAAGCTCTCCTTTGATACCCCAAAGGCCTTTGAACTGTTGCTCGACCCTGCCCGGGCAGGTGAATGTCTGCCTGCCCAGCTGGCAGACAATGGGTGGTCAACCCATTATCTCCAGGCTGCCGGACTGCAGTTCATGGCAAAGGACAAGGTTATGGAGGTGATCGGGTTTCAGCAGGTCCATGGCAGTGAGTGGTTCACCGAGCCCAATCCCTTTGCCTTTGAATGGGGCCCGATTGATGACGTGTTTTTCCGTGGTGCCCGTACCTATATCCGTGAACTACGCAACAAGAAGGCTCCCTGGATGCTGACCCTGCTGACAGTGGGCACCCACCAGCCCTATGGGGTGACCGATGAGGCGGCAGAGCGGTACGGCTCGCGGCGGATGGCCAGTGTTGTCGCCCTTGACCGGGCAGTGGGGCGGTTCATCAGAGAGCTGCGCCAGGATGGGGTGTTTAAAGATACGCTGGTCGTGTTCACGTCCGATGAATCTCATGGTTCAGCAGTGGCGGACTGGATCAGCAGCTGGGGCCTGGGTATTGTGTTGGCCCCCGAACAAAAGCAGCTGCCGCGCATCAAAACCGGTGGCTATGGTTTGGTTGATATCACTGTCTCTGTGCTGGATTATCTGCAGCTGCCTGTGCCGTCCTCTCTTATAGGACGCAGTTTTTTTCGTGACTATGAGCGGCCGCGCGACATGGTGTCGTACACGGCCTCCAAGCTGCGCTGGTTGACCGAGGACAATCTGCGTTATGAGTGCACCACCGGCAGCGGGAGTTGCCGGGTGGGAAAGGCAACGAGCATTCTTGGTGATCCGCCTGCGGAGTTTCAGCGGGATACCAGCGGTCAGGGAGCAAAGATCCTTGCCATTGCCCGCCTCCTTGATAACAAACTGCAAACACAGGCAGGGCCGCGGGTCCTTCGGTTTGCCAGAGGTGAAGTGCTCAAACTTCCGGAAAAGATGGCCAATGAGTGGTATGAAAATCTGGTTGGGGCCCAGTACCTTGATTTTCCGGCCAAATCAACGGTACACGTTTCGGTGCGGGTGAAGGCCGTCAAGGCACCGACCAGGGGAGTTACCCTGAACCTGCTTGTCAAGGAATGGAATGAGGATAGTCAGGCCTTTCCCTTTGACAACTTTCCCGTGCTCCATACCGGTGAGGAGGGGCGTGTGGAGTTTTCCTTCTATAATCCGAAACAGCGACAATCCGTGTCCTTTTTCCTCGTTGGTGAGGGAAAGGACGGTTTAGTGCAGCTGGAGGATTTTACAGTGACCATTGATCAGGGGAAGACCTGAAGAAAGGCCGGTGGTTGACGATTTTGCCATGGCCTTCAGAAAATCGCTGCCGCCGGACGGTTGCCCTGCCTGGACGAAAACAAACACATCACTGTAAAGAAAAATCGGCGAGAACCTCTTGCAGCAGGTGGTCTTTTCTCTGATCAGCGCCGGATCCGATCAATACACTGCCCGTCAGGGGCAATGAGTTCAATCACAAAAGGCATGCTCCCCACTGCATGGGTAGAGCAGGACAGGCAGGGATCAAAGGTGCGGATCACTGCTTCAACCCGGTTGAGCATTCCCTCTTCAAGACGATTGCTGACAATATATCGGCGTGCTGCCTGAAGAATCGCCTTATTCATGGCCAGGTTGTTATGCCCTGTGGCAATGATCAGGTTGGCCCGGACAATGAGGCCATCTGCATCAACCCTGTAGTGGTGGATTAAGGTGCCGCGGGGGGCCTCAATTGCACCAATGCCCTCAAACTGGTTGACACCGGCAACGGCCCGGACATGGGGGTCGAGGATTGAAGAATCGGCCAGCAGCTGCTCCATCATCTCAAGGGCGTAGAGCACTTCGATCAGTCGGGCATAGTGGGCATGGAAGGAGTTCAGCACGGGTTTGCCTGCGGCCAGCTGTTTAAACAGGTTGAGTTCAGAGTCGGCATGCCGGGTGCCGCAGCACCGGCTGACATTTAAACGGGCCAGGGGGCCGACCCGGTACATGCCGTCAGGATATCCCTGGGGGAGGTAGTAGGGGAACTTGAGGTACGTCCAGGGTTCGACCGCTTCGCCGATATACTCCTGATAGTTTGCCGGGGAAAGGTCGTTGATAATCGTTGTGCCGTGGGCATCAATGAAGCGCAGGTTGCCGTGGTAATGTTCCAGCTGATCCTGATCACCCACCAGGCTGAGAAAAAGGCTGGGGAAACTACCGAAGTTGTCGGCATACTCCTGATAGCGGCTCAGTGAATCCCGGAAGCGTTGCAGGTGGTTGCGAACGAGCGTCTGCATGGCCGGCAGATCGCTGAGTATGGCGTCGCGGGCTGAATGTTCCAGTGGGGAACGTACTCCGCCGGGAACAGCCCAGGTCGGATGGATGCGTCGACCGGCCAGACGTTCAATCACCTGTTGGCCGAACTTGCGCAATTCGATACCATCGCGGGCGAATTGCGGATCTTTTTCCGCTACACCAAAGAAGTTACGGGTGGCAACCGGGTGGTCCATGCCTAAAAGCAGGTCCGGTGCAGAGAGGTAAAAGAAACTGAGGGCATGGGACTGTATCAGTTGTCCAAAGTTGAGAATGGCACGTAACCGGGCAGCGGTGGCCGGGATGGTTACAGCCAGCAGTTGGTCACAGGCCTTGGCTGATGCCAGTTGATGACTGACCGGGCAGATGCCGCAGATACGGGCTGTAAGCGAAGGCATTTCAAAAAAAGGACGGCCCGTGATAAATCGTTCAAAGCCCCGGATCTGGGTCACCTGAAACCGGGCATCACACACACCACCGTTGTCATCTACAAACAGACGGATGCATGCATGACCTTCAATGCGGGTGACCGGAGCAATGGTAATCTGTTGCATGGCGCCTCCTACGCACCAAAACAGGCCGGCAGAGGGATCTGATCGGTTTCCCCTTTTACCAGAGCTGTCAGAGTGGTGAACAGCGTGTCGGCACTCGGCGGGCAGCCGGGGATAAACAGGTCAACCGGAACAAAGTGATGGATCGGTAATGCCTTGTCGTTTAAGATTGGTATATCGGTCCCCGGAACCTGCGGCTGCAGGAGCTCTTGGCCGGTGTAGATGTTTTGCAGCATGGCAGGTGCGCCCTCGATGTTGCGCATGGCCGGGATGTTCCCGGTGACCGCACAGTCACCCATGGCAACCAACAGGCGGGTACGTTTTCGCACCTCGGCAAGCAAACGTTCATCCTCCGGTGAGCTGATGGGCCCCTCAATACAGGTGATGTCCACCTTTTCGGGAAACTGCTTTACATCAACAAGCGGACTGTACACGATATCAAAAAAAGCAGTCAGTTCAAGCAGTCGTTCATCCGCATCCAGCAGTGACATGTGACAGCCTGAACAGCCATCAAGCCAGAGGGTGGCAAGTCGCAGTTTTTTCATCACACCTCCTGGGCTCGGGTTGCCTTGAGATAGGGGAGGGCAGGTGGTTTTTTGAACATTTCCGCCACTGATTTCCCCTTTTCAAACAGGGCGCCGGTGGGGCACACATGTACACACTTGCCACAGCCGGTGCATGTGGTTGAGTCACCCCAGGGAGTATCAAGGTCGGCAACGATTCGACTGCGAATACCTCGATCTTTTACATCCCAGGTATGGGCACCTTCAATTTCGCTGCAAACACGGACACAGCGCGTGCACAGGATGCAACGGTTGTGGTCCATGACAAACCGGCTGTGTGATGCGTCGACGGGAAGCGCGGGATACAGACCGGGAAAGCTGATATGATCAAGCCCCAGCTGTTGAGCCAGACTCTGCAGTTCGCAGTGGCCGTTGACCACACAGACGGCGCAGGCATGGTTGCGCTCGGAGAAAAGCAGCTCGATAATGGCACGGCGATACCGCAGCAACCGTTCCGAAGAGGTGGTCACCGTCATACCCTCCTGGATCAGTGTGATACAGGCCGGGTGCAATGCTGTGCTGCCACGGAGCTCAACCATGCAGAGACGACAGGAACCGACACTGGTCAGTCCCTCCAGCCAGCAGAGGGTCGGGATGGAAAAACCATTTTCCCGGGCGACCTGCAGGATGGTTTCGGTGGCAAGGCCGCTGACCTCTTTTCCGTCGATGGTCAGGGTAAGAATCGGCGTGGTCATGGTTTCACCTCTTCATGGGCCTGTTCGGTTGCGATGCAATCGAGAAACTCCCGGCGGAAAAAGCGCAGGGCGCTGAGCACCGGGTTTGGAGCTGACTGACCAAGGCCGCAGAGACTGGTATTCTTGAGCAGATCGCACAACCATTCCAACATCTCCAGATCCGCCATGGTGGCCCGGTGGTTTTGAAATTTGATGAGCAGGTTGTGGATTTGGGCCGTACCCACGCGGCACGGCGTACATTTGCCGCAGGATTCATCCCGGCAGAAGGCCATGAAGTAGGTGACGATATCAACCATGCTGGATGTTTCGTCAATAACGATCATGCCGCCGGAACCCATGATCGATCCCAGCTCGTTTAAGCTCTCATAGCTGACCGGTGTGTCGAGTAATGCGGCGGGGATACAGCCGCCCGACGGTCCACCGGTCTGCACGGCTTTCAAGGTGTGACCTTCCGTCAGACCGCCACCGATATCGTCGACAATCTCCCGCAACCGCATACCCATCGGCACTTCAATAAGACCGGTGTGCCGGACTCTGCCGGTGAGGGCAAACACTTTGGTTCCCCTGCTTTTGTCGGTACCGAGGTTGGCGCACCATTCAGGTCCATGGGTGATAAGCGGTGGTATGTTGGCATAGGTTTCCACATTGTTGATCAGGGTCGGACACCCCCATAGCCCTTTTTCAGCAGGGTAGGGCGGCCGGGGCCGGGGCAGGCCGCGTTTCCCTTCAATCGACCGGATCAGAGCGGTTTCCTCACCACAGACAAAGGCACCTGCTCCAAGACGGATCTGTATGTGGAAGTTGAGGTTTGAACCGCAGATGGAATGCCCCAGGAGGTTGTTTTGCTCGGCATCACGGATGACCCGTTTCAACCGTTGGACAGCCAGCGGATATTCGGCCCGGATATAGATAAATCCCTGGCTGGCACCAACAGCATAGGCTGCCATGATCATCCCTTCCAGGATGGCATGCGGTGTACTCTCCAGAAGTGAACGATCCATGAACGCGCCGGGGTCACCCTCATCGGCGTTACAGATCAGGTACTTCGGCGAACCCTGTGCCTTGGCAACAGTGGCCCATTTCAGACCGGTGGGATAGCCGGCACCACCGCGGCCGCGCAGTCCGCTGTCCTGGATAGAGCGAAGAATATCCGGCGGCTGCAGCGTGGCAAGGGTTTTCAGCAGTGCCTGATAGCCGCCGGCAACCAGATAATCGGGCAGGCTTTCAGGATCAATACGGCCGGAAAGGCGGAGGACATTCTTATGCTGCCGGGTAAAAAAAGCCAGGTCTGCCGGCAGCAGCAGCCGCTGTATCGGACTTTTACCAAGAGAGGCAATGATTTCTTCTGCGTCTTCCGGCTGCACACCCTGGTACATCAGTTCCTGAGGCTGGATCAGAACAAGCGGGCCGGCAGAACACAACCCCATGCAACCAACCTTGCGGATGAGGACGGCGTCCTGCAGGTGTTGCGTTTGTACAGCTCGCTCAAGGGCTCGTCTTATCTCATCATTCCGAGGACAACCAAGACCGGAGCAGACGAAGACATGGTGGTTGAATTGGTCGAGAAACTGTCGGTGCTCCGTTATGATCCGGTCTATCTTTTCACGATGCATTGCCTAACCACTCCTCAATGACCATGGTTGTCTCTTCAAAAGTCTTTCTGCCCGTCAGTACTCCATCACACAGGATAACCGGCGCCAGGGCACAGGCACCGACACAACGGGCCTCAACCAGCGAAAGACGATTGTCTGCACTGGTCTCTCCGGGAGCAAGGTGATGGTGTTCGTGCATCCATGCAAGGACCTGATCATTGCCTTTGACATGGCAGGCTGTGCCGGTGCAGATCACCAGGGTGTGGTCGCCCTTTGGCTTGAGACTGAAGTGATTGTAAAAGGTGGCAACCCCGAACACCCGGGCAGGAGGGATTTTGAGGTGATTGGCAACAGCAGAGAGGATGGTGCTGTCCAGGTAACCATAGATGTCCTGTACAGTATGCAGTGTTTCGATGAGGGCGTCGGGTCGGTTGTTATGACGCTGCATGGTTTGGACGATGCGTTGCCAGCGGCGGTCATCAATCGGTTGGCGGGTAACGGTGGGCATGTGATGGCCTCAACTTCTTGGGTGAGGAGAAGGAAATCCAATGCTGACTATAGACTCCTCTATTTTTCGTTGCTGCGCAATGATTCTTTATTTATTGAGACTGTCAACACCGAAAGGACGCTGTGGTGCGCTCATCGCTGCAGGGACATCGTCTGCACTCTATCCGGCTGTTCAGCCGGTAAAAAAGAAACATTTTTTAAAAACGTAGCGTCTTACAAGGTTTATTCCGTGTATTTTTGTTGTATTGAACAGGTCGGATACCCGGGGCCGGACAGGGTATGATTGGTGCTCTACCTGGAGAACCACAGGCAGCTTATCAGCAAAATGAATGATGTATGTAACTGTTTACAATGGAGAGATATATGAAGTTGGTTGTTGCAATTATTAAACCGGCGAAGCTGGATGCAGTTCGGGAAAACCTCACATCTTTAGGCGTTAAAGGGATGACGGTGACCGAGGTGAAAGGGTTTGGCCGACAGAAGGGCCACACTGAAATGTACAGTGGTGCAGAGTATGCTGTTGAATTTTTGCCAAAACTGAAGGTAGAGGTGGCGATTGATGCGAGCCAGCTCACCCGGGTGGTTGAGGGCATTCAGAAGGCTGCCTGGACAGACAAGATCGGTGACGGCAAAATTTTTGTCTTTGATCTTGAGCATGTCATGCGAATCCGTACCGGCGAGGTCGGCAGTGAAGCGCTGTGATCAACAGATATTTTGCCGGTCGATGAGTGTCGTCTGCCGAATCTGCCTGTCTCTCTTCCTGCCGGCCGGCAGAATCCTGCAGTGCAAAGGTTGCAGCTCAACAGGCTGTTGATCGGTCATTTGCCGGTTCATCGCGGTGACATAAAACCAGGTAACATGTCTGCATGTTGTGTAACATTTTTCTTGTAAATCTGTGCGCGACGACTAAGGTGTTATTGTTTTTCAGTACGTGTTATACCGGTGCTGTCTCAGCTTCACCGGGAAACCGGGTCGGCGAGAGGTGATTCTGCTGTTGTCCCTGCTGCTTCAGCACCTGTGCAGGAACAGGAGTGAGGCAATCTGTATCCCCGTCTGTGTATAAAACCCTGTTCCAGGTACGTTCTGTACGGAGTACAGGGTACCTGTCTGCAGTTCAAGAGGGTGTCATGATCTATCGTGCTTTGGTTCTCTTGCTGTTGCTTTTTGCTGTGCAGGTTGCTCAGGGCCGTACTGTCACCGATGCATCAGGGCGTACCGTTGTCCTCCCCGATACAGTGAAACGGGTTATCTGTTCGGGTTCGGGTTGTTTACGCTTACTCTGTTATCTGCAAGCCCAGGACCGAGTGGTGGCTGTGGATGATATTGAAACCAGACACAGTGCGTTTGACGCCCGTCCCTATGCCCTGGCTAACCCGCAGTTTAAAGACATGCCGGTTTTTGGGCAATTTCGCGGTCTGGACAATCCAGAGATAATCCTGACCCTTGATCCGGCTCCGCAGGTCATCTTCAAGATTTTTATGGGCCTGGGCGACAGACCCGACAAACTGCAGGCAAAAACCGGTATTCCGGTTGTAGCGATCGACAGCGGTGATCTGGGTGCCCGTCGACCCCAGTTTCAGGCCGCACTGCGGCTTATGGGTGAAGTTGTCGGTCGGAGTGAGAGAGCTGAAACAGTTATTGCGTACTTTGAAAAAACCATCCACGATCTGCAGGCCCGTACTGCCGGTATTTCTGTGGATGAACAACCTTCCGTCTATCTGAGCGGGGTCGCCTTCAAAGGCCCGCATGGATTGCAGTCCACAGAACCCGCCTATCCGCCTTTTACGTTTATCGGCGCCCGTAATCTTGCCCTGCAGGGGGCAGGCAAAAGTTTGAGTCATTCTATTATTGCCAGGGAGCAGATTGTCAGCTGGAATCCGGACTATCTGTTTGTCGATCTGTCCACGTTACAGATGGGGGAGAAGGCCGGTGGTCTTTATGAGTTACGCACAGATCCGGCATATGCCACGCTACGTGCGGTTACTGATGGACAGGTGTTCGGTGTGCTTCCCTACAACTGGTACGCTCAGAATTTCGAATCCATTCTCGCCAACGCCTACTTTATCGGTAAAACCCTGTATCCGGACAGGTTTCAAGACATCGATCCTGCTGTCAAGACCGATGAAATCTACACATCCGTGATCGGTAAGCCGGTATTTTCCACCATGAACACCATGTTCTCCAACCTGATCTTTACCCGTCTGCTGGTACGCTGATGCAGGTGAACCGAGGCCAGGTTCCTGAGGAATACTTCCGCTATTTAGGCTGGAAGACCATGATCATCGGGTTGATTTTTGTCGCCCTTGGTCTGGTCGTTGTTCTTTCTCTGGGACTGGGAGCGGCAAAGGTGCCGGTTGCCGATGTTGTTGCCGTCCTGGTCGGCAAGAGCCCTGATCCGCGTGTTGATGCCATTGTACGGGGCATTCGTCTTCCCCAGGCCTTGACGGCTGTTGTGGCCGGTGGCGGACTGGCCGTGGCCGGGACGGTGATGCAGGCTATTCTCCGTAATCCGTTGGGTTCGCCTTTTACTCTGGGTATTTCCCATGCCGCTGCTTTTGGTGCTGCTTTTGCAGTTATGCTTGGCACTGGTTTCACCTCATCCGGACAGGGTGCGGTGACCATCCTTGGCCCTTTTGTCACGACGGCAGCAGCATTTGTGACCAGTCTGGTTGCCTCGGCTGTCATCATCTTTATCGCTCGCTTGCGTGGCTCCACGCCGGAAACGATGATTCTGGCAGGCGTTGCCCTTGGTGCGCTTTTTACCGCCGCCACGATGTTTCTTCAGTTTTTTGCCTCGGACGTGCAGCTGGCTGCCATGGTGTTTTGGACTTTTGGTGATACCGGCCGGGCTTCCTGGACGCAACTGGGTATCACAGGCACGGTCACGCTGGTCTGCTTTTTTTACTTCTGGACCAACAGCTGGAGTTACAATGCGATCGCTGCCGGTGATGAAACGGCAAGGGGGTTGGGAGTGCGGGTGGAACGTGTACGGATGACCGGCATGTTCCTGGCCAGCCTGATCACCGCGGTGATCATAGCCTTTCTTGGTATCATTGGTTTTGTCGGTCTGGTGATTCCGCATATGTTTCGTCGTCTCATCGGTGCGGACCACCGTTTTTTACTGCCCGCCTCCTTGGGCGGCGGGGCACTGCTGTTACTGCTTGCCGATACAGTTGCCCGGCTGATGCTGACGCCGCATCTGGTACCGGTGTCGGTGCTGACCGCTTTTCTCGGTGCGCCGACTTTTCTGTGGATGATCATTCGTGGACAGCGAGCCTAATGTTTACAGTCTGTGATCTGCACTTTGCCTACAACGGGCGTCCGATTCTGACTGATATCAATTTTTCTGTAGAACGTGGCGAACTTCTTGCCGTTCTCGGGCCGAACGGGGTGGGGAAGACCACGCTGCTTAAATGCATGAATGCTATGCAGCGGCCATCCGCAGGCGTTGTGCTCATGGAAGAACAAGATATTCTCACCCTGCCGCCGGCCAGCATAGCCCGTGACATCGGCTATGTTTCCCAGAAAAATGAAGCTTCACGATTAACAGTGTTTGACGCTGTTCTCATGGGTCGTTCTCCCCATATCCGCTGGCGGATGCATCGGGATGATCTCGATAAAGTCTCTGCTGTTATCCATTCTTTCGGCCTGACGCATCTGTGCATGCGGTATATGGATACACTGAGCGGCGGCGAAGTTCAAAAGGTTTGCATCGCCCGGGCCCTGGTTCAGGAACCGTCGCTGCTGCTGCTTGATGAACCCACCAGCGCACTTGATTTGAAAAATCAGGTCGAAATGATGCAGATGATCCGTCGACTGGTCAACGGGCGTCGTCTTGCCGTGATAATGACCATGCATGACGTGAACATGGCGCTGCGCTATGCGGATCGGGCTGTTTTTTTAAAAAAGGGCGGTATTCACGCCATAACCACACCGGACAGGGTTACTGCCGAAATGATCAGACAGGTCTACGGCCTGCCGGTGCATATTCATCGTCTTGATGGGCAGCCTGTGGTGCTGCCGCAAACATGAAGGAGTTGTGTATGAGCTGTCAGATTTCCGAGGAACGTATCAACAAAACAATCGCCTTTCACGGCCACTCCTGTCCTGGTCTGGCCATTGGTATCCGGGCGGCTGAGTTGGCTTTGCAAAAGTTTGGCAATCCATCGGACAAGGAAATTGTCGCTGTTGTGGAAACAGATATGTGCGGTGTTGATGCCATCCAGTTTTTAACCGGTGCCACCATGGGAAAAGGTAATCTCATCCATCGTGATTACGGTAAGATGGCCTTTTCTTTTTTCCATAAGGTCACAGGCGAGGGGTTCCGTGCTGTGCTGAATCCGGCGGCTCGCAGTGATATGGATGAAGAGATGAGCGAGTTGTCGAAAAAAAACAGCACCGGAAACGCCACTGAGGATGAAATAAAGCGTCTGGGTGATCTGCGGTCTGCAGCACAGACCAGATTGATGACATTGCCGCTGGCGGAGATGTTTGTGGTGACAGAACTTCAACAGGGAGCGCCCCGGCCGGCTCGAGTTCTCCAGAGTCTGGTCTGCGAGCACTGCGGCGAAAAGACCATGGAATCGCGTACCCGTCGTTTTGCCGGCCAAACTCTCTGTATCCCCTGTTTTGGGAAGGTCGAACAGAAGATCTGATGGATGTGCACAGTTCATTGTAATCCCATCTTCCTGGTCATGATCAGTAACAGGTGTCGGGTTGTCGGCAGAGATCTTGTTCAACCTGGGTGACGGACTTTTTGCTGTTGCGAGAGTTCAATAAAGCGATGCGGTCATGGGTGTCTGTGCCACTCTACTGTACGCGCTGGTACAAATTGTTGTTGCTGAAGATTTCGCTTCAGGTAGAGGTTTGCAATCAACGTACAAGTGGTTTATTGTGCGCCGCATAGTTAAGGCAATCTGTGTTGGTATGTTGAATCTACGACAACTTTTCGTAACAGGTGGATAATGATTAACAAGGTGATTTTAATAGGCAATCTGGGGGCAGATCCGGAGTTGCGCTATACACAGAATGGTACGCCCATGGCCACATTCAGCGTGGCTACAACCGAGCGCTGGAAAGGCCAGGATGGACAGATGCAGGATCAGACGGAGTGGCACAGAATTATTGCCTGGCGACGGCTGGCGGAAATATGTGGTGAGTACCTTTCAAAAGGTTCACGGGTGTACATAGAGGGTAAACTGCAAACGAGGAAGTGGCAGGATCAGAATGGGAACGACCGCTATACCACTGAGATTGTTGCCAACGAAATGAAGATGCTTTCACCGCGAACAAGTGGAGGCGGGGGAGAGTACGGACCGCCATCAGGGTTTGGTGGTGATTCATATCAGGAGCCCCATTCCGTTGGTGATGATGTGCCTTTTTAACGGACTGTCTCTTTGCTTGCAAACCTGAATACCCTCCGGTTATTCAGGTTTGTTGCTCATGGGCGAAGGGAAGTCAAAGCCGTGAGGTTTTGGATGCTGGTTAAAATCAGAGGTCGGTGCCCCGGCATCAGAAGTATTGCGGCGATGGGAAGACAGCACGCAGGACGTTTTTTATGGCAGCAGCAGTAAAGAGTTTTCTGGTATTCCCTGGCACTGGGACAGTGCAAGTTGGGCGGATTATGCACCTGGACATGGTCTGTTGATGAATTGGTTGCATGGCGGTTTGGAAACTTGCGCCTCAGGCCAGGTAAGGGTACTGGTTGCAAAAAGAGGTGTCTTTTAGTACAGGCTGTCGTCGAACAGTTGGCAACATTTGCACAAGTGTGAAAGGGGCTGGTCTGGTCTGCCGGGTGGTGGTGAATTTATTGACAACACTATTTTTCTTGACAGATCGCATCTGCACCGGTAATGAATAGCCGTTCATTCTTTAGTCGGTGTTAGGTCCTGTTCATAAAATATTTATGTTTGTTTATCTATGCTTGAGGGAGAGGTCGGATTCATGGTTACGGAACTGGTACTATCTGCGATAGCCTTGATTGGAATTGCTCTCGTTATCCCGCTGTTCATGCTGGCAACGACGGTTTTTGGGCCACGAGCCGGTGGCTCGATCAAGAATCAGCCGTATGAGAGCGGTGTTAAACGAACGATAGGCTTTGTGGAACAGAAGTTCAGTGTCAAGTTCTATCTGCTGGCCATACTCTTCCTGTTGTTTGATATTGAGGCAGTGTTCATGTATCCGTGGGCAGTTGGCGTGCGCGAACTGGGCTGGTTCGGATTTGTCGAGATGATGACTTTCATGATACTGCTTTTCTCCGGTCTTATTTACATTATTAGGAAAGGGGTGCTCAATTGGCGTTAGGATTAGAAGCAAGTCTAGGTGATTCGGTACTCACCACGAAGATTGATGCGGTTATCAATTGGGGTCGGGAGTACTCTTTGTGGCCATTTGTATTCGGAACTGCCTGCTGTGCAATTGAGTTTATGAGTGCTGCGGCAAGTCAGCATGATATCTCACGATGGGGAGCTGAGGTCGTTCGGTTCTCTCCCCGGCAGGCTGATCTTCTGCTTGTTGCCGGCACCATCAGTTACAAGCAGGCTCCGATTCTCAAACAGATCTATGAGCAGATGCCTGAGCCCAAATGGGTTGTCGCCATGGGCGCCTGTGCCAGTTCCGGTGGTATCTACGATAACTACTGTACGGTGCAGGGGATCGATACCATTATCCCGGTGGACGTATACATCTCAGGCTGTCCCTCGCGACCGGAGGCGGTTTTGGATGCGCTCATGAAAATTCAGGCGCAGATCAGGGGTGAGAGTGTGTTAAACGATCGCCACAAAGACTTCAAAGGGATTTTGGATTGATTATGAATACAACGGCGCTTGAACTTATCCAGGCCGCGTTTCCGGAGGTGTCCTGCACAGCTGCGGTTGACGCGGTGGTCTTAACTGTGCAGGCAGAGCAACTTGAGACAACGCTTTCTCGCCTGAAAAACGACCCGGAGCTCGACTTTGGATTACTCTTGGACGTAACTGCGATCGATTATCTGGAGTATCCTGTTCCGCAACCAACTCGTTTTGCTGTTGTGTATACGCTTCGCAACTGGAAACGAAATCTGTTGGTCCAGGTGCGGGTACCTGTTACAGATCCTGAAGTTGGTATTCCGTCGGCAACATCCCTGTGGGATTCCGCCAATTGGGGTGAACGTGAAACATATGATCAGTACGGAATTCATTTTTCCGGTCACCCGGATCTTCGCCGAATTTTGAACCATTGGCAGTTTCAGGGTCATCCGCTGAGGAAAGATTATCCGATTGAAAAAGGACAGGTCTGTTACGAGACAGACAGTCTTGAAAATGAGATCAAGGCCCGTTTGGAGCTTAAAGGTGTTGACCAGGCTGTAATGGAAGACATCAATACTGAAATCATGTTTCTCAACCTTGGTCCGTCGCACCCGGTAACACATGGTGCAATCCGGATTCTTGCCGCCCTTGACGGTGAAACCATTCTTGCCAATGTCAATGAGATCGGCTACCTCCACCGTGGTTTTGAGAAGACCGCTGAGAACCGGACCTACAACCAGGTTGTGCCGCTGACCGACCGGCTGAACTACTGTTCGGCACTGATGAACAATATAGCGTACGCAAAGGCGGTGGAATCCTGGCTTGGTATTGAAATCACCGAAAAAGCCAAATTTATGCGGGTTATTCTTGCAGAGTTTTTCCGCATTCAGGACCATCTCGTTTGTCTGGCGGCAAACCTGGTCGATATGGGTGGTCTGACCAACTACTGGTATCTGTATAACGAAAAAGAAGCATCGTACGATTTAATCGCGCGCCTGACCGGCGCACGACTCACCAGCTCCTTTACGCGGATCGGAGGCATGTACCGCGATTTCTATGATGGTTGGGAAGATGATATGGAGTTTCATCTGGAGGCCATCGCCAAGGGTGTCAGTGATTCATTGAAACTGGTGCAGAAAAATAGAATCGTCCATGAACGAACCCAGAATGTCTGTGTTCTGTCTCCGGAAGCAGCACTCTCTTTCGGCTTTACCGGACCGTGTTTGCGGGCCAGCGGGGTGCCTTTTGATTTAAGAAAGGACAACCCCTATTACTTCTACGATACTTTTGACTTCACCATCCCGCTTGGTTCCAAAGGCGACATCTACGACCGTATGATGGTCCGCTATGAAGAGATTTTCCAGAGTATCCGTATCATTCGCCAGGCCATGAAACGCATACCTCAGGGATCAGTCAACGTCAAGAATAATAGAGTGACACTCCCGCCCAAGTCAGAGGTGTACGATAACATTGAGGGGCTGGCCAGTCATTTTAAGCTTGTCTTTGAAGGCGTAAAGGTACCAACCGGGGAGTGGTATGATTCCTTTGAGGCCGCCAATGGAGAACTTGGTTTCCATTTCGTTTCCGACGGTTCCGGACAACCGTACAAGTGTAAGGTTCGGCCACCATGTTTTTACATAATGGGCGCTTTTCACGAAATGGTTGAAGGACACATGATTGCCGATGCTGTGATCAACCTCGGCAGTATCAATATAATTGGCGGAGAGTTGGACAGATGAGTGACCGATCACAACTGATAGAAACAGGACAACCGTTTAACTTTGATGCACAGCGAGATGCTGAGTTTGAGCGGTTGATTAAACGGTACCCCTCTCGAGAATCAATGATTTTACCGGCTCTTTGGCTTGTTCAGGAGCAGGAAGGGTGGATCAGTGCTGAGGCAATGGCCTATGTTGCCGATCGAATCGGGACCTTTGCCAGTAAAGTGTATGAGGTTGCAACCTTCTACACCATGTATCACCTTCAACCCAAGGGAAAATATCACATCTGCGTCTGTCGGACACTCTCCTGTTATCTTTTGGGCAAGCAGGAAATTGTTGACTACATCATCGAGCATTTGGATGTGAGGCCCGGTGAAGTGCGAGCAGATGGCCTTTACAGTTTTGAAGAGGTCGAATGCCTGGGGCATTGCGGCTCTGCACCCGTTGTCCAGATAAACGGTGAGTTCTACGAGAACATGACGGTGGAGAAACTCGAAGAACTCTTGGCCACGCTGCAATAAGGAGAGCCACGCTATGCAAGTAAAGGTACTTAGTGCCAAGTTTGATATACCAGACGCCAACACTCTTGAGGTTGCCAAAAAACACGGGGCCTATGCGACGCTCGATAAAATTTTTGCCATGCAACCGGAAGAAGTCACTGAAATTGTCAAGGAAAGTGGCTTGCGTGGTCGTGGCGGGGCTGGTTTTCCCACGGGGCTGAAATGGACTTTTCTACCCAAAGATACGGATAAACCGGTGTATCTTGCCGTCAACTCCGACGAGTCTGAACCGGCTACCTTCAAAGATCGATATATCCTTGTCCGTGATCCCCATTTACTAATAGAAGGGATCATTATCTGCTGTTATGCTATCAGAAGTCATGCTGCTTACATCTATATTCGAGGTGAATACACCAGCCAGGTCAAGGTGTTGCAGGCAGCGATAGATGAAGCGTATGCAGCTGGTTATCTTGGCGAATCAGTCGCCGGCTTCGACTTTCAGCTTGATGTCACTGTGCACAGGGGGGCAGGGGCGTATATCTGTGGTGAAGAGACTGCCCTGCTCGAATCTGTTGAAGGCAAAAAAGGTCAGCCGCGCAGTAAACCCCCCTTTCCAGCAGTTGAAGGTTTATACGGTTGCCCAACCATCATTAACAATGTGCAGAGTATCTCATCTTTGCCTTTCATTCTGGCCAATGGAGCGGCGGCTTATAAGGCGTATGGAACCGAGAAGAGTGCCGGAACCCATCTGTTCGGCATCTCGGGCCTGGTTAAAAAGCCCGGCATGTATGAGTTGCCGTTTGGGTTGCCCATACTGGATGTTCTTGAACAGGTAGCGGGCGGGTTGCGTGATAACCGCACGTTGAAGGGGATTATTCCAGGCGGTAGTTCAACTCCGGTGCTGACGGCAGAGGAAGCCAAAACCGTTACTCTGGATTACGAGTCCATGGCGGCACACGGCACGATGTTCGGCTCTGGTGGGATTGTTGTCCTTGATGATACGGTTGACATCGTCAAACTCGTTGAAAACCTGATTCATTTTTACCATCACGAGTCCTGCGGACAATGTACACCCTGCCGGGAAGGCTTAGGCTGGATGCTGAAAATAGTGCAGAAAATACTGAACTATGAAGGCACAATGGCAGACATTGATCTGTTACTTGAACTGTGCGATAACATCGAAATGAAGACTGTCTGCGTACTTTCGGCAGCCTGTACCATGTCGACACGCAGTTATCTCAACAAATTCCGGAGTGAATTCGAGGCCTATATAGCTCACAGCGCTTCGAAACACGCCACGATGTAACGAGGATAGAGTTACCATGGCTGAAAAGGTAAAACTGTTTGTTAATGGTCAAGAAGTTGAAGTGGAGTCAGGGAAAAATCTGATTGATGCCATAGGTGCAATCGGTATTGAAATTCCCCATCTCTGCTACCATCCTGCATTAGGAGCGGATGGTAACTGTCGACTCTGCCTGGTTGGTATTGAAGACGGCCGACCGCCGTTGGTACCGGCATGCAAAACGCGTGTTGCTGAAGGAATGAAAGTTCAGCTGGATACCGGGAAAATCAAAAAGATCCAGCAGGACATCATGGAGTTTGAACTGATCAACCATCCCATTGACTGTCCTGTTTGTGATCAGGCTGGTGAGTGCAAGCTGCAGGATTATTATATGCGCTATGATGCTCAGCCAAGTCGCATGACTGTTAAGCAGGTTCTGAAATCAAAGAAACTTGATTTTGGCTGTGGGGTTGTTCACGATCAGGAGCGTTGTGTGCTTTGCGCTCGTTGTGTACGTTTCACCCGTTTGATAACGAAAACCGGTGAACTCGGCATTGTCAATCGCACTGATTATGCACGCGTGGAGATTTTCCCCGGGCGACCGCTCAATAACCGCTATGCTTTAAATGTTGTTGATCTTTGCCCGGTTGGTGCGATGACCAGTCAAGACTTCCGGTTCAAGCAGCGCGTCTGGTTTTTGACAAAAAGTCCATCTATCTGTCATGGTTGCAGTAAAGGGTGTAATATCTTTATCGATCACAACCGTGAAAAATACAAAGATGACATCATTTACCGATTCAGGCCGCGTCATAACGAGAAGGTCAATGGGTACTTTATGTGCGATGATGGCCGGATGACCTACAAGTTGGAAAATGATAACCGTCTCCTGGGTGCCATGATCGATAAACGTGAGACTGGTTTCAATGAGGCGGTCGAGGCGGTGCGACGGGAGCTTAGTCAAGCTGCAAAAACTGTGATACTTGTTTCACCAAATGCGTCTTTGGAACAGATGTATGCGTTGCAGCAGTTTGCCGGAACTATCAATGCCCAGGTCAGTGGTTTTAGTGATGGCTACATTAAGAATGGCGATGGTGACGACTTTTTGATTCAAGACGATAAATCAGCAAACCGGGCAACCTTTCACCTGCTGGGAATTGATGATACAAGAGCCGGATTCGATACCGCCGTGGCCGGCGCTGATCTTTTGCTGAGTTTTGATAACGATCTCAGCCTCTCGTTACCGCAGACCGACCTCGATCAACTGTTGGGTCAGGTTAAGCTGATAACTGTCGGCAGCCGGCAAAACGATTTCGTTACCAAGGCCTCGATAAAGTTACCGGTCGCTTCTTTCAGTGAGGATAGTGGAAGCATTATCAACTGTGATGGCCGATTGCAGCGTTATGATGCGGCAGTCATTAAAAATGAGCCGATGCCGTCCATGATAGCAGCCATCAACATGCTGGGGGGGGGGATTGTTTCTCATCAGGAGGCCCGTGAAGGACTGCAAGCCAACGTGCCGAAGTTAAAGGATATAGATTTGGATCAGGTCCCCGGTGATGGGATCGCATTAACTGAAAACGAGGTCGCCCATGTCGCAGCTTGATATTCTCCTTTTAGTCTTAAGAGTTGCCTTCGGAGCTTTAGTCCCGCTCTGTTTTATTGCGGTGCTCGTCTGGATGGAGCGGCGAGGTGCCGGCTTTATTCAAGATAGATCCGGCCCCAACCGGGCAAATATCTTCGGTTTTCGAGCTGCAGGTCTTGTCCAGAACCTCGCAGACGCAATAAAACTGATAACCAAAGAAGATATCATTCCCGATCATGTCAGACACCGATTTTACTTTGTACTGGCACCGGTCATTGTCTTCTTCATATCTCTGCTCTCCTTTGCTGCCATTCCCTTTGCTGACATCCTTGTTATTAATGGCAAACAGTACATTATGCAGGCTATTCCAACGGATCTGGGGATCCTGTGGTTCCTGGCTATAGCCGGTTTCGCGGTCTACGGCATCATCCTGGCCGGATGGTCCTCCCATAACAAATATGGAATGTTAGGGGGGCTCCGTGCAGCCGCACAGGTGATCAGTTATGAAATACCACTGGTTCTGGCTGTTATCAGTGCACTGATTGTCTATGGCACTGTTAATCTGACGGAAATCACCCAGTATCAGGGGCAATTGCTGTTTGGTTTTATCCCGATGTGGGGCATAGTTCTTCAACCTTTAGGGGCAATTATTTTCATTGTAGCAGCTTTTGCAGAGTCAAACCGAATCCCTTTTGATTTTGCTGAAGGTGAAAGTGAACTGGTTGCAGGTTTTCATGTTGAGTACAGCTCAATGAAATTCGGGATGTTTTTCATGGGTGAATACGTTGCCATGTTCACATCCAGTGCCATCATCGTAACCCTTTATTTTGGCGGTTACCAGATTCCATGGTTTACGACGGAGACACTGGTGAATCATGCAGGCATTGTCAGCTTTTTACTTATGCTGATTGTCCCGGCTTTTGCCTTTCTGTTTTCATTATGGATGCAGAAAAATAATAAACGGCCCTATGCAATGGCCGATGATCCGAACATCCGTGAAACTGCTGTATACACAAAATTACTTTGGATTGTTGTTGGTGGCATTGAAGTGCTCTTGCTGTTCTTTATGGTCCTCTCTGCCGGCGCTGCAGCAAATATCCTTGTGGCATTGTTACAGATCGCTACCTTTCTGATCAAAACAACCATAATGTGTTTTGTCTACGTATGGGTTCGATGGACTTTGCCTCGCTTCAGATATGATCAACTTCAGAGACTAGGCTGGCAAACGTTGTTGCCACTGTCTCTGCTGAATATCTTTGTAACCAGTGCAGTTGTTGTTGCATTGAGCTGATTGAGGGTTTGCAATGAGTGGAAAAGCAAAAATACTAGAGCGAAAAGGCAAGGATTTTTACGAGCGGCTGTACCTGGTTGAGATTTTCAAGGGAATGGCAGTGACATTCCGACATTTTATCACCAATTTCCTTGATAATTCCAAGCTTTACGTTCGTCATTATCCAGAGATTAAACCCGAGATCACACCACGCTGGCGTGGTCGTCACAGATTGACAACACATGAAGACGGAACCATGAAATGTGTTGCCTGTTTTCTGTGTCAAACGAACTGCCCTGCCAACTGTATCATGATTGAAGCAGGTGAACGGTTTGATGGCAGGAGTGAAAAAATGCCGGTTCGATTTGAAATCGATCTGCTGGAATGTATCTACTGCGGGTTTTGCGTGGAGGCTTGTCCTAAAGACGCTATCCGTATGGATACAGGTATTTTTTCAGTCACTGGACAGGAACGGGAATCCTTCGTAATGAGACTCGATGCACTCCTAGCGACACCAGGTGCATTTACCGAAGAAGAGTACAAAAAAGGGGGCGCTTGATACCATGTTTGCCGGTGGGCTTTTTCTAATTTTTGCCATTTTGGCGGTCTTGGGTGCGGTTGGCCTGATCTTATTTCGTCACCCGATGAACGGAGCTATGAGCTTTGTCGTTACTCTTATCTCCTTGGCCGGCCTCTATGCGTTGCTTTCTGCAAAATTGATCTTTGCACTGCAACTCATCGTGTACGCAGGCGCGATCATGTCAATGATTGTCTTTATCATAATGTTTTTGAACATTCAGGATGAAGACCTCCCAAAGGAAGAAAACAGACTGCTCTATACACTTGGAGGCGGTGTGGTTGTTCTTCCGATAGGTTTGTTCCTCGCAAAAATCGTCCGTAGTTTGCCGGAGCATTCGACCTCGATCGTCGGAAATAATTTTGGTGGTGCAAAAGAAGTTGGTCAGCTGCTCTTTCGAGAATGGCTTGTTCCGTTTGAGATCATTTCGTTACTGTTGCTGGTCTCCTTGATTGGCGCTGTCATCTTAGCAGGGAAGAGGGGGATCAAAAGATGATGCATAGTTACTTATACTTAAGCATTATTCTCTTTTGTCTTGGTATAGTCGGCATCGTTGCCAGACGGAATGTGTTCACAGTGTTTATGTCTGTTGAGCTGATGCTGAATGCTGCCAACCTTGTATTTATTGCCTTTTCACGCATGCACGAGAGTATGGAAGGTCACGTGCTCGCTATGATGGTGATGGCAGTTGCCGCAGCCGAGGCTGCCTTAGCATTGGCCGTAGTTATTTTACTGCACAAACACAGAAGCAAACTCGACACTAACGTGTTCAGTTTACTCAAAGGGTGAATCCATGGAACAAAGTGTAAACTATTTGGGACTTATTCCGCTCTTTCCGTTACTGGGAGCGGTGTTCATTGGATTGTTGCATGTTTTCACATGCAACCGTATTAAGGTGGCAGAAAAAATATACGGCCTCCTGGCTTGTATCGGCCCGGTTCTCTCCTTTGTCCTGGCTTTGAAAGTATGGGTGGCGCTGAGGGCAATGCCTGAGGCATCCCGTCTACTGGTTTATAATGCCTTCACATGGTTTAGCGTGGGGGATCTTCATGTGAACATGGGGTTTCTCGGTGATCCGTTAAGCTGCCTCATGCTGTTATTTGTAACGTTTGTCGGTTCACTCATCCACATTTACTCGATCGGTTACATGGGTGGCGATAAAAGTTACGGGAAATTCTTCGCCTATATGAATCTGTTCCTCGGCTGCATGATTATCCTGGTTCTTGGGGACGGTCCTGTGGTCATGTTCATCGGCTGGGAAGGTGTGGGGCTCTGTTCCTATCTCCTTATCAGCTACTACAACGAAGATCGCGAAAATGTTCTTGCCGGAAACAAGGCGTTCATCGTCAACCGTATCGGCGACCTTGGCTTTGTTCTTGGTATGTGTTTCCTCTTCTGGGGAATTGGGGCAAGCGGGTTTGATTATCTCTCTTTAAAAGCCAACGTTCACAACCTTGAGCCGGCCATCGCCTTAACGGTTTGTCTGCTTCTTTTTATCGGTGCAACCGGTAAATCAGCTCAAATACCGCTTTATGTGTGGTTGCCTGATGCAATGGCCGGTCCAACCCCGGTCTCTGCTCTTATTCATGCCGCAACAATGGTCACTGCCGGCGTCTATATGGTTGCCCGCTTCAGTTTCCTCTATGCAGGTGTTGAGATAGCCGGCAACATCATCGCCTGGGTCGGTATACTGACAGCTCTTTTAGCTGCGATTTTCGGTATGTTTCAAGACGATATCAAGAAAATTCTGGCCTACTCGACCGTGAGCCAGTTGGGTTACATGTTTGCAGGAGTAGGGGTGGCTGCCTATTCTGCCGGAATATTTCATGTTTTCACGCATGCTTTTTTCAAAGCCTTGCTTTTTCTTGGAGCAGGTTCTGTTATTTATGCCCTGCATCATGAACAGAATATCTGGAAGATGGGGGGCCTGAAAGCTAAGATGCCTAAAACCTATATCACCATGCTGATAGGGTCCCTGGCTCTTGCAGGTTGTCCACCATTTTCCGGTTTCTTCAGTAAGGACGAAATTCTCTACAGTGCATTGGCAACAGGACATTTTGGCATCTGGGCGATAGGACTGTTGGTGGCCGGGATGACCGCTTACTATACTTTCCGGATGATCTTTGTGGTGTTTCATGGCGAGCCGCGAGACGTTGAAGCGTACGAACATGCTCAGGAGTCGCCCGCTGTAATGACTGTCCCGCTTATCATTCTCGCTGTCGGTGCCCTGTTTGCAGGCTTTCTTAACCTGCCCTCCATCTTTGGAGGTGATCAGATTATCTCACACTGGCTTGCTCCCAGCCTCACCGAACAGCATGCTCCGAGCAGTGTCGGACTTGAAATGTTTGTTATTGCTGCAAGTGTTATTGCTTTCGCCATTGGTATTAAGATAGCCTACAACAGATTTGCACATGGCGCTGCGGAACCTTCCTTTAAAGGGTTCGCAAGTTTTGCCTACCATAAATTTTATGTCGATGAACTCTATGATAGAGTCATTGTTCGCCCGTACAAGGCTATTGGTGCCGTTATCTGGAATATGATCGAACCGAATGTCACCGATGCCCCCGTCAAAAGTGTATCTAAACTGTATATGTTACTTGGGGCGGCTTTCAAGGTCTTGCAGGTTGGCTATGTCCGGGTCTATGCGATCTACATGGTCCTAGGATTAAGTATTATGAGCCTAGTACTTTCTCAATCGTTGAACTGATAGGGTGAGAGAATGTTCGAACATGTACTTTCCGTAATTATCTTCCTGCCCATAGTCGCAGGCCTACTGCTCTTGGTTTCACCGGCAAGTAGGACCGTCTCTCGGTTCACTGGTATGGCTGTTTCTTTAGCAGCACTGGTGTTAAGCCTTGATCTCTATACGGGATTCCAGTCGACAGGGTACCTCGAATTTGTTGAAAAAGTGCCCTGGATAACTTCGCTTGGCATCTCCTACTACCTGGGGATAGACGGAATAAGCCTTTTTATCCTGATGGCTGCATCTGTTCTTCTCCCAATGGTCTACTTTATTTTCGGGACCAGAGAGAAGGGATACTATGCCAACCTTCTCATAGTGCAAGGGGCCATGACCGGTGCAATCTGTGCTGCAGACATGATTCTCTTCTACATCTTCTGGGAAGTCATGCTGCTGCCCGTTTTCTTTATGCTTGGGCTCTACGGTGGGGCGAAACGACTACCGGCCACACTTAAGATAACTCTGTATACAATTGCCGGCTCACTGCTCATGCTGGCTGCGATTGTGTATCTGGGTGTGAGTTATCATGCGCAATTTAATGAATGGAATTTTTCCATGGAAAAAATGGCGCAGTTAAACCTGACAGGAGAAATTGCAGCAATTGCCTTTTTGGGGTTCATGATTGCATTTGCGATCAAAATCCCCTTGTTCCCGTTTCACACCTGGCTGCCGGATGCCTATACAGAAGCTCCGACAGCAACCACCTTTGTGCTTTCTGCCATCATGGCCAAAATCGGTGTATACGGAGTTATACGTTTTGTTATACCTGTCTTTGACTATGAATTCGCCAGATTTGCCCTTCTTTTGACCTATCTGGGTGTGATAGGGATGATGTACTGTGGATTGGCGGCAATAGCGCAAAAGGACTTTAAACGAATGCTCGCATTTTCGTCAGCATCCCACATGGGTGTTATTGCAGTTGGCGCATTCTGCATGAATATACAGGCGCTTACTGGAAGTATTTATCAGATAATCGCCCACGCCACCAGTACGGGTGTTCTCTTCTTACTGCTGGGGATTCTTGAAGAAAGATCCAATACGAGAACAATCAGTGACTTCGGTGGGATTGCTTCTAAGGCTCCGGTGTTTGCTGTCTACTTTGCTATTGCGATGTTGGCTTCAGTTGGTCTTCCAGGAACCAGTGGCTTTATCGGTGAGTTCATGATCGTTTTGGGAGCCATTAAATTCAATGCAATCATCGGAGTCCTCACTGGTACAACATTGATTATAGGTGTTTGTTATATGTTGTGGCTGTTTCAGCGGGTGTTTTTTGAAAAAGGTAACCCTCGTACCGAACAGTTCAAAGATCTGTCTCTGGTAGAGGGCCTCACCTTTTTGCCTGTTATTGTTCTGATCCTGCTTATGGGTATCTACCCCCAGCCGTTTTTAAGTAAAATTACGCCTTCAACAGCATTACAATTTAATCAACCGACGCACACCCTAGCTCATGCACCTGCAGAAAATGCCCTGAAACTTGAGCTTACAACTGAAAAGTAATAGACCCGGATTGTAATCATGACAAACGATTTAATGCTATTGATGCCATTGATTGTTGTTGGTGTCGGGGCAATCACCCTTATGATTGCCTCAACATACAACAAGCTCTCACACGAAGTTGCCGCTTTCGTGACTGCAGGACTGTTTGCCCTTGCCTTTCTGGTGCAAGTGACCTCTTGTATCGCAGGGGATACCATTCTTTTTTCTGATATCTTCAGTGGCATACTAGTGGCGAGCAAGTTTTCAAAAGCTGCAGGCCTGATCATTCTTGCCTGTGGTTTTTTTACAGCTCTGAGCTCACAAAGTTATTTTAAGCAAAACGATTTCTGCAGTACAGAATACTACTGCCTGATTGCATATGCTGCTGCCGGCATGTTACTCCTGACAATGGCTCAAGAGCTGATTACGATCTTTATCGCTCTTGAAATCATGTCTTTAGCTATTTATATCCTTGTCGGCTACGATCGTGATAATGTGATCAGCGCGGAAGCCGTGCTTAAGTACCTTATCCTGGGTGCCTTTGCCGGAACCTTCCTGGCTATGGGAAGTGCTTTGATCTACGGTGCGGTCGGCAGTACCAAATTCGTTAAGATCGGTGAGTATATTGCCAGTGTCGGCCTCACACAATCACCGCTTATGATTGGTGGTGCCTTCTTCATCTTTGTGGCACTGTTGTTTAAAGCGGCAGCCTTTCCTTTTCATGCCTGGGTGATTGATGTCTATGATGGTGCCAGTGTTCCTGTTACCGGTTATATGGCCACAGGTTTAAAGACCGCCATCTTTGCAGTCTTTGCCAATTTTCTTGTCACCGACGGTGCACTGCAGCAAAAGTGGATAACTTTTCTGTTTTATATTGCCGTATTGACTATGTTTGCCGGTAACCTGATCGCCATCGGACAACAGTCCTTGAAACGTATGCTGGCAGCATCAGGAATCGTGCATTCAGGTTATCTGCTGATCGCTTTGGTAGCCGTTGGCAGTACAGAGTTTACAGGAAGTGTTATTGCCTACTATCTTGCTGCCTACGCTGCCGGTACACTGGGTATCTTTTGTGCCCTTTCGTATCTGGGTGGGGCAAATGAAACCCGTAAGACTTTTGACGATTTTAAAGGTCTGGCGCAGTCCCGTCCATATTCAGCCGCAGCAATTACCGTTTTTCTGCTTTCCATGGCAGGAATACCACCGACTGCAGGGTTTATGGGGAAATTTTATATCATCACCTCAGCCATAAATGCCGGCCAGGTAACTCTTGCTGTACTCGGTATTCTGAGCAGTATAATCTCCATCTGGTACTATCTGCGGCTGATTGTTAATATGTACTTTTATAATGCCGAGGAACAATTTAACGAACCAGTGCTGTCTTCTTTTGCCCCGGCCTGTACCTTAGCACTGGTAGTATGTGTTTTTGCGATCAGCCTGTATCCGATCATGATCTGATGTTTGTTGTGTAACCGATTACCCTTGCGAGACTAACAGCTATGAAAATTAAGGACATATTAAAGGTAAAAGGGAGTAAAGTTTATACTGTCTCTGAAGACGCTACTCTGATGGCAGCAACTGCAAAGTTTTTTAGTAATAAAATCGGCTCTCTGGTTGTATTAAACGATAGTAATGAGTTCGTTGGCATAATATCTCCCAACGATATTCTGAAAGCTATCCACGAAGGGTGTACCGAAAATTGTGCGTTGCAGAAAGTTAAAGAGGTGATGACTAAAAACGTTATCTGTGCTTCAGATGAAGATACAGTTGATTACATTCAAGCTGTCATGACAGAAAATCGTGTACGTCATATTCCGATAATGGATAAAAAAGAGGTCATTGGGCTTATATCCATTGGTGACGTGGTTAATGCACAGATCAGTAAACGTGAGGTCGAAAATAAGTATTTAATCGATTACATTGAAGGGAAATATCCAGGCTGATTTTCTATCGGTCTCCCTTTTTCGTGTCGTACGAAGTTCCTTGCCTCGTACACTCTACTTGATCTGACAGATATCATTGCCGATGGTATCTGTCAGATCAGCTTTGAGCATCTCTTCTGCTCCTGCGTCTTTGCTCGTGTCCTGATTTTTACTCACCGCACCTTTCAATATTTTGCTGTAAGCAATGGAAACTTGCGTAGTGATGACGCTCTTTATTATCAGACACGGTCAGAGCTAAAATCACACACAGATCAGCCGGTCTATCTCGCAGTTTTCTTCCCCTTCTCGTTGTTTCCTGCTGGATAATTTAAATTCTCTCCTGCGTTGCAGTATCCTGTTCAGCAATCCGAAATCCTGGCTCAATCTGTTACAGGGAAGCATCAAACCTGCATATGGATGTCCATACTCCGGTTATTTTGTCGCAATATTCGGATTTTTATCGTTTTCACCTCTTTGCTCATAACGTTACCCCTGGCTTTTACACCCGTCATGTATCACAAGATGCAAGAGGGGTTATCAACTTACAGAGAAGAAGTAGTTTTCATATGAAAAGCCCTTCATTTCTGATAACGTCACGGTGCGGTTATCCCTATTCTTTGACCAGGCAGAACCTGGTATGGATAATGAGCAATTGTCATCTTTGATTTTCAATTTATTTTCAAGCAGTATTGATCAGATATTTGATGGACTACTGTGCATTGCATATGAACAATAAAAGACATATTCAAGTATTTGTTCGTCTTGCTACCCTGCTTTTCGTTTTTGTCGTCTTCGGTACAAGCTGGTTTCTTTTAGTTGAACGACCAGGACCTACGCTTCATTTATTAGGCGTATTTCCCAAAGACTCTTTACTGGTCGTGGAATGGGACCATGCCGGTAAAAATTGGCAGCGCTGGCGGAAAAACTGGCCGGAGAGCAGAGAAATATTATCAAACTCTTTTCATTTATTTGATAAGCAGGAGCTGTTGTTTCCATTTTTTAAGGAAATCGACAGTTTAATAGCACAGTATGACGCTGTCGCCGATCTTCCGTTTATGCACCTTCTGACTAACGTACCAGTGGCTCTGGCTGTGCTGCCGGGTAACGATCATCAGGATCTTCCGCCAAAATTTCTCCTGGAGCAATCGGTATTGGCTGTGCAGACAGGCACGGCTGTCTCCATGCAAAACCATCCTGATTTCTCCAATTGGTTGAAGTTAGAAACCACGTCTCTGTTTCAAGGAGAGATAATTGAACATCTGAAGATGCCTAATGGAGAAGAAATTGTTTGCTGGCAAAGGTCAGACGTTCTTCTCTATGCGAAAAATGCGTCACTTCTTCATCAATGTATTCAACTGTACCTTCAACAGAAAATTCGCCATTACCCGAGTTTCTTGGACAACCCTGCTGTCCAGCCTTTAAAGGTCCATGATGCATTTCCTGTTGATGTGTTTTGTTATCTGGATCTGACCCGTTTGCAAAAAAATGTCCCGTGGATAGGCCACCTGGTTCATAAGTTTGATGTACTGCAACTTCAACAGGTCGCCTTGTATCAGCACACCAGGGATCAGATCACAAAACTTGGCGGTATAGCGACGATTAACCGAGGTGCTGGAACAGCGGTCGACGTTCTGTACCATCTTCCTCAGCCACAGGGTCCACTACCGGTTGATGTCTCTTCGTCCACCTCTCTGTTGTTTTGGACAAACTGGTTTGATTTTAAAAGATTATGGAAATTTATCGTTCAAACAGCACCTGTTGAGATTTCCAGCTTCTTTTCAGTGATGGAACTCTCCGTCCCCGAACAGACTGGACTTGCAATTGACAATTTTTTTGATCTGTTCGGCCAACGATTCGGTATATTTATGGATGCTCATCAGATCTCCTATCAAGCCAATCGTTCTTTGGGCTGTTTATCAATAGAAATCAAAGATCGGGACAAAGTTGAACGTCTTATCAGACGACTAACCAAAGATTTACAGGTTATCAGCATCCAATCCGGCAAAACTGAGGTCTATACGGTGATGCTCGCAGGGGGGTTGCTGCAGCCGGCGTATATGTTGGAGAAGAATCGATTGATCATTGCCGATAATGCCGGCTTGATTGACCAGGCTCAGCACTATTTCGTTCTTGATGAGCACCATGATTACCAGGATTTACTTGGTTTCCAAAGGGATCGCGGTAATATATTCCTCTTTACTCGTCCCGATGGTCTGATCGAACGATTTTTACCCTTGCTTTCTATGGCTGCCAGGGAAAATCGCGATCCAAAGAGAATGTTTTCTCCGGAGACACGACTGAAACTACGCCGATACGTCATACCCCTGTTGACAGCACTGCAGCAGTATGCGACGTTTAGTTTAAGTGGTAGTGTCACCAGTAGTAGTGTCTCTGTTGGTGTCGACTTTTCCCTTAAACCTGTGCAGAAAGTTACCGGTAAATAGCATGCCGGTGCTGAAATCGACTCAAGCAGAGGGCATCTACAATGGAACAACTGATTACTGAATTGAAGAAAATTTTACCTTTTAAACCGGCAACTGGTATTGGTGACATTGTACTCATCGTTGCCAAGGAGCCAAGGCTGCTTGTCTATGCTTTTGTCGGCGATATCGTGCGTGATCGTACCCGGCGGGATGAATGGTGGCATGTTACCTTGCACCTCCTGTCTGTGCCGATACAGACACTGACCTGGACATTGAGAACCCCTCAGTTCACCGGACAGGAGATCTTTACCATGGAAGGAAAAGAACGCTTTGTTCAAGCTGTTCAGATACACTCGCCGGAACCGCAACCTTCCCTGGAGTCGGGTGATCAGATACAAGATACTGCTCGAACGCGTGGTCTGCGTATTGTGAAATGAGGTGTCGGGAGATGTTTACCCCCGGGTGAAAAGTAACTCCTGCTACGGGTCGGTAAATGGCTGTTGATTATAATACTCTCTCAGGGAACTGCACATTGCTGTACTCTTGGGCGAGATCTTTTCCATTGGTTTTCTGATACCTGCATTGACGTATACACAGGTGTCCATATGTGTGCTGCTCTTTGGAACAAGGTCCGAGGTTGTATTGTACAGTGAATGACCGGTACCCTTTATTCCGTCCGATGGGGGCAGTCTGTATATTGGTGAGTTGTAAGAGCAGACAGTTGCTCATGACTCATGTCTCAGTTTTTTTTAAGAACCATTCACCAGTGCTTACAGCAGTGTGGGGATGACCAGGATGTTGGCACTATATTACTTTTCAGAGTACTATCAGCAGTGAACGAGCGACAACTTATCGAATATCTGACCACCTTTATAACGCCGGACACAAAGGGGCTTATAAGGGGCATTGGAGATGATTGTGCGGTTATTCAAAAAGACGATCATCTTGTCTGGTTGTTGACAATGGACACTTTGGTTGAAGGCGTTCATTTTGATGCAGCGTTTCATTCACCTGACAAACTTGGGCGCAAAATTGTTTCCGTCAACATCAGTGATATTGCTGCCATGGCGGGTAAACCGATGTTTATGCTGCTCTCGATCGGCATGCCTGCAGGGTTTGACGCGACCTGGTTTAAGTCATTTGTCCGCGGTATCATGGATGCCTGTCATGAGTATGGATGTCAGTTAATCGGTGGTGACACTGTTGCCAATCCCAACGGATTGGTCTGCAGCCTGACGGTGATCGGTGAGGTTGCACCTGATCTGGTTGTTTACCGTCATGGCGCCCGGCCGGGGGATACGGTCTGGGTCAGTGGTTCTCTTGGCTTTGCAGCGGCTGGTCTGGCGTTATTGCAACGTACGTTCGAGCCGCATAATAGACGCTGGCAACCGTTTCGTGAGCAACACCTTGATCCTGTCGCCAGGGTGGAGGTTGGTCAAAAGTTGGGCGCAAGTGGTCTTGTGCATGCGATGATGGATCTTTCCGACGGGTTGGCCACAGATCTGGCGCATTTATGCAGGCAGTCCGGGGTAGGTGCGAAAATTTCTTTTCAGGCGCTGCCGGGTATTGGTGCACTTAAAGAGGTTGCCGATGCGATCGGTGGGGACCCTGAAGAGTGGGCCGTCAGAGGTGGCGACGATTACGAGCTGTTGTTCACCACTGCTGCTGATGCCGGTGATCAGTTGTTGGCCATTGGCAGCAGTTGCGGTCTCCAGCTGTCACCTGTTGGTACCATCGTTGCCGGCAGGGAGGTGACTCTGATTCGTACACAGGCTGACGGTACACAGGAAGAAAAAGTTATAACCTATCAGGGGTTTGATCATTTCCGAGAGAAAGATGAGGGCTAAGATACGTGGTTAGAGCAGCTCTAAAGCATTGGTCGATGCGGCTGTTGGCACCTGACCGGGTTGTTCAACAGACATATGAAGCATTTAAGGAGCTTCTTGATTTTAATGGCAGGAGCCATGAGCTGATGGCGGACCTGGAGGCTCTCTACTATGAGCACAAGCCGGAGGATTTTGCTCGGATCCGTAGTCAGTATCGCCGATTTGCCGCTGCAGTTTCGGGTATGATCACGTCCCTGGAGCAGATGCAACCCGGGATGGCAGGCCCTTTACGGGAGTACTATTCCAAATATGATTTCTATATAACGTTACTTCTGGCTCCTCCGGAACAATTTTTAATTCCACCGTTTGTTCTTGATCATGACACCCCTGTTGACCCTGGACTGGCCGGGAACAAAAGTTATAACCTGACAGCCCTTCAGCATGGTCTGGAAATTCGTGTCCCTGAAGGTTTTACAATCAGTGCCACCACCTACGATCTCCTGGTCGCACATAATCAGTTGCGGCCGGCAATAGACCTTCTACTGGCCGGTCTTGACCTGAATACTCCGGCAAGTTTGGACCAGATCTCCCAGGCACTGATGACCTTGGTGCAAAACATGGAGATCCCGAGTCATATCACTGAAGCTATTCTGGCAGAGTACGATGCGTTGGCCAATAACGAATGGAGCTCTTTTTTCACGGTTGCCGTGCGTTCTTCAGCCTTGCATGAAGATGGAGAACATAGTTTTGCCGGTCAGTATCACTCTGTATTAGGGGTTGACCGGGCAGGGCTCTTGGCAGCGTACCTTGAGGTGTGTGCTTCTAAGTACTCTCCACAGGCCCTTTTGTATAGAATACATGCCGGTATCAGTGACGAAGATGCAGCCATGGCAGTTATGGTACAGAGGATGATTGATGGAGTAACCAGTGGGGTGGTATACACCCGTAATCCGGTTGCAGCTGGAAGTGGAGAGCTGTTGGTGCATGCTGTACCAGGCCTTGGGTTGGCCCTTGTCGGCGGAGAGGCGGTGCCTGATACGTTTTGCTTTGCTGCGGGCAGTTTAACGCCGGTTGAAGAGACTGCTGCTACGTATAAACACTCTGGAACAGATGAGAAAAACAAGGGAGGCAGAGGAGCACCCGCTCGCTGCACATCAAGTCATTCTTCATCGTTACATAGAGATCAGGCTGTGCACATAGCGCGGATTTCTCGCGAGATTGAACAGTTTTTCGGTGTGCCGCAAGATATTGAATGGGCGATCGATGGTGAGGATAATCTGTATATTTTGCAAGCCCGTCCGTTGGCAGTGGAAGATAATAGGGAGATTGAAGAATCTCAGACGGTTGAAATTCCAGATATTTCGCCACTGCTTGTGCATGCCCGTATCGCATCAAAGGGAGTTGCCCACGGCATTGTTCAACACCTTCAACCTGGAGGCGGGATTGATACAGCAGAACAAACCATACTTGTCACACGACATATTCCGCCCAGTCTGGCTCGATATATTCCTAAACTTGCTGCTGTTGTCTGTGAGCAGGGTTCTGTAACCGGTCATTTTGCCACAGTCTGTCGAGAGTTTCAGGTGGCACTGCTGGTTGAGGCTCAGGGAGCACTGACCGTGTTAAACGAGGGCACGGAGGTGACGGTGGACGGCTTCAGGGGCTGTGTGTATCCGGGCAGGGTTGACCAGCTTCTCACCGGCCTGGAGGAGAAGAAAGATCTCCCTGATTCAGCTTATCGACGCAAGCTGCGGTCAATGCTTGATCACATCACCCCGCTCCACCTTCTGGATCCTGCATCGCCTGAGTTTCGGGCACAATCGTGCCGCTCTTTGCACGATATTATCCGTTTCAGTCATGAAAAGGCCGTCCAGATCATGTTCGGTCTTGGGAGCATGGCCGGCAGTGCGTCGTCCCGTTGTCGAAAACTGACGACCGATATCCCGCTTGATATTTATCTGCTTGATGTTGGTGGAGCCTTTCATCAGGAGGGCAGTGAAGAGATCACCCCCCGGGAACTGCATTCTGAGCCGTTTCTGGCGCTCTGGAAGGGGCTCAGTCATCCCAGGGTTGATTGGGACAATCACTTGCATTTTGATTGGAAAGGATTCAGCGATGCAGCTCTTTCCGGAGGTATCAGCGTCGGCGTAACCAAAGAGTATGCTTCCTATGCCATCGTCAGCCCGGATTATTTAAATCTAAATATGCGTTTCGGCTTTCACTTTGCCCTGCTTGACTGTCTGTGCGGCTCGGTGAGCAGGGCCAATTACTGTCAGCTGCGGTTTGCCGGCGGCGGTGGTGACTATCAGGGAAAGGTGATTCGAATTGTTTTGCTGCAACGGATTCTCGAACAGTTGGATTTCGAAGTTCGTGTCCGTGGCGATCTTCTTGATGCCCGAATACAGGCTCTGGCCGCGCCCAGACTTATGAGTGTACTGACCCAGGTGGGATACCTGCTCGGAAAGACCAAGTTACTCGACATGAGTATGCAGATTGAAGATATTGCCCCCTTTGTTCAGGATTTTTTTGCTGAGATCGGCGACACTGCCGATCACGAAAAACATTAGACCGGATCGTTTGCCATGTACCAAATGCACTGGATTACAGATCATCTGGCCACGGGTCATGCACCGATGTCCTACGAGGACCTGGACTCCATCAGAGAGCAGGGAATTCGCGCCATTGTTAACTTATGTGGAGAATTCTGCGATCTGCATGAGATAGAAGAGGGCAGTGGTTTTGAAGTGTACTATTTGCCGGTCGTTGATGAATGTGCACCTGATCTTGAAGCCATGGAAAAGGCGCTCGACTGGCTGGATGAGAGTATCTATTTAAATAAAAAAGTACTTGTACACTGTCGACTCGGTCATGGGCGTACCGGTACATTTATTGCGGCGTATCTGTTGCGGCGTGGTTTTGATTTTAAACTGGCACAAAAAGCAATGAAAGGGCGAAACGCCAACCCTGCAACCTATGAGCAGCGTAAATTTTTAAAACGGTATGGGAAACAGACAGGATCACTGCAAACCGCGGCCCCTAAAATCGATAACCGCCCAAGTACGGATGTTGCCCCTTTACTGGCAATATACGCACAACTGCTCGCTCGTGTAGAGGATGAAACCTCCCGGGACGAAGAAGTCTGTGGCCAAAACAATCATCCCTGTTGTCATAGCCCTTTTGAATTGCATCTGATTGAAAGTATGCACCTCAGTGAGGTGGTCAACAGAACTCTTCCACATGCGCAGCGACAGGCGGTGATCGATCGGGCGCTTGTCCTTGCCCGGCATATGAAGGAGCTGCATCGGCAGGTTCCCGGATTGTCCACTGAGACGTTGGCTGCACATTTCCCAGAAGAAAATCTTGTCTGTCCCCTGTTGGAAGATGGCCGGTGCCTGATCTTTACAGAACGACCAAGGCGATGTCTCTGCTGGACGAAGGATGAACAGAGCAGTATGCGTGATGTCGAGGACCAGGTTGTTGAACTCTCGATGCAGGCCTTTCAGATACTCACCGGGAGCAAAATGTCGGCGGCAGATTTGCGTTTCAGTTCAGCCGACACTATTTCAGGCAGGTTTGTTCAACTTTATTTTCAGGCAATGACTGGAAAAAACAGCGAATAAAGAATTATGAGTACGGGTGTCTGTCCGAAAATTCTAGTTGTTGACGACGAACAAGACATGCTCGTTTTTCTCAGTAAGATGCTGGTCAAAAAATGCGGGTATGTGGTTATGAGTGCTGCATCCGGCGAGGAGGCTTTAACAAACGTTCAGGCCGAATCTCCGGATGTTGTTCTGACCGATATCAAAATGCCGGGCATGGATGGTCTGGCATTACTCCAGCGGTTGTGTGCTTCTGATCCAACCATGACGATCATTTTAATGACCGGGCATGGCACCATTGAAATGGCGGTCAGGGCATTGAAGGACGGTGCCTATGACTTTGTTGAAAAACCCTTTGATAACGAACATATTTTGCAGACCATCCGTCGCGCTGTTGAACGCACACGATTGCTCCGCGAAAATATTCAACTGCACCATCAGCTTTCCGGGCATGACCACAGGCTTGGTTTTGTTGGCCGATCCCGGAAACTTGTTGAAACCGTGGCATTGATACGACGGGTTGCACCCAGTTCGGTAACAGTATTAATCCGTGGAGAATCCGGAACCGGTAAGGAGCTTGCGGCAAGAGCACTGCATAATCTTTCACCCCGGAATCAGCGGCCCATGGTCACTGTGAACTGTCCGGCATTACCGGAGCATATTTTAGAAAGCGAGTTGTTTGGTTATCGGCGGGGCGCGTTCACAGGGGCTGATCGTGATAAAACCGGGCTTTTTGCAGCGGCCGACGGATCATCCATCTTTCTGGACGAAATTGCCGATATTCCGGTGAGTGTGCAGACCAAGTTGCTTCGGGTGCTCCAGGAGAAAGAGGTGCAGCCGCTGGGACAGAATCGTACGTTCAAAGTAGATGTCCGCGTGATTGCATCAACTAATCAGGATCTCGAAGCAAAGATTCAACGGGGAGAGTTTCGTGAGGATCTCTTTTACCGTTTAAATGTCATGACCATAACCATGCCGAACCTGGCAGCCATGGCAACAGACATTCCGCTGTTGGCCCAGCATTTTCTTGAACGGTACTGTCTTGAGCATGGCCGCCCATCCATGGAATTTACAGCCGATGCCCTGCAGGCCTTGATGCAGCACCAATGGCAAGGGAACATTCGGGAGTTGCAGAATATTATTAACAGATGCGCTCTACTCAATGAGCAGACAATAATTGAACGGCGCGATCTGTGGAACGATGCGTCAGAAGAGGGAACAGCGGGAAAAAGATCAGTCGTGCATGACTCAATCGACACCACCTCAGTTACTCACCTATCGTACCAGGATGCTAAAAATCAGGTGCTGCAACAGTTCAATGACGCTTATTTAACTGCAGCCTTAAAAACAACAGCAGGAAATGTTACGGCCGCTGCCCGGATTTGCGGCATGGAACGACAGGCCCTGCAGCGTCTCTTGCGACGATACAGGATTGAATCAAGGAGTTTTCGCTGATGTCAGGTCAGAGAGGCGAGTATGTATTGGCTCGCAACAAATCGTTTTGTAATTTTTGTCCAGGGTATTGCTGTTATCGCTTACCCGGAGCCACCCTGTACCTTGATGCCGCAGATATCAATCGGATTGCACGTTATTTCAACATCAGTGATGGTGAGGTGCGGACACGTTATCTTGAGAACAGGAATACCTTCAAAATCAAGGAAGACGGATCATGTCTTCTGCTTGCCGACGATCGGTTGAGTAAACGCTGCACAATTCATGAGGCTCGACCCCGGCAGTGTCGGGAATTTCCTTATGCTAAACCCTGTCCGTATCTGGAAAGTTCTGAGCTGCTCAGCAGTATTCAACCACGTATTGAGCAGGGTCTTTTCACAGTTCTGCTTGAGAAACGTTAGACGATTTCTCGACAAAGGGTTCTGTTTTTCTCCTATCGCAGCTCTTTGCCCATGCAATTATTTTGTTGCTCTGCAACATTTTTGTTGCTTTAGAGTGTGCCCATCCATTAATTAACGTGTTGTTCTGCTGGATATGTCATTTTTAACTAAATGATATTAAAAGAATTTTATGAATATAGTGATGGTGCGAACCTGGCATTGAACATGCAAATGTTGACCTGTTAAGATAAGGACTACGATGATCGGTTCGTTTTTTAACAAAAACATGTGCATGCGGACGTATGCACATGTTTGTAATTTTACAATGGCGTGGAAATGGCTGAAATACTTACTTTAGATGATGTTCTTGATGCGACCGTATTAATAGGTAAAATTCTGAGGAAGAAAGGACATGTCGTCCATACATTTACGGATGAAGATGAGGCTATCGCCTTTGTACGGCAATCTTTTGTTGACCTCGTTATCCTGGATATAAAACTCAAAAAGATGAGCGGCATTGAAGTTCTGGCGATCATGAAAGAGGCAAAGCCCAATATCGGTGCCATTATGCTCACCGGTTACCCGACTGTGGAGACGGCGCGTGAGGCTATTAGTTTGGGGGCTGATGAATACTGTGTAAAACCAATTGATCGGACAGAGTTGGAGGAAAAAGTAGAAAAGGTCCTGGCAGCGCACGCTGATCAGGGATCGGAGTAAGCGTGGTCGCAGAATCGCCAATGCAGACTGGAGCATCGCAGGGAGCATCAGGAGGAGCCGTTCCAGGCCGTGACCGGCAGTTTCTGGAGGTGTACCAAAAGGTGAGCCGTCTCATCTCAACGACCCTTGATCACCAAGAGGTGATGGATACAATTGTGCGGAGTCTGACGGAGTTGCTGATCGTTGATGCCTGTACCATCAGATTGCTTGATCACTCCACCCGAACTTTTGTCCTTGGCGCTGCCCACGGTGTTTCACTGGAATATCTTTCTCGCGAAGTTATCGATACTGAGGAGACCCTAACAACGGTTCGATCCGGAACACCTGTGTACAATGAAGATGCAGCACAGGAGTCGTGTCCGCAGTTTCGTCAAGCAGCTGCTCAGGAAGGTATCAAGAGTATTTTGACTGTACCTGTCTTGTATAAGGAAGAGCTCATTGGCATTATGCGGTTACTCACGCGCAGAACTCATCAGTTCACAGATGCCGAGATAGCTTTAGCTGTCGGTTTGTCCGAACAGATCGGAGTGGCCATCTCCCATGGCCGAATGTTTAAGGAGATGGAGGCGCGGCTGGTCTTTTTGAATGGTATTCAGGAGATCTCCACCCTGGTAAATTTCACTCTTGACATTGATCATATCTTTAACGTTGTGGTGGAGCGGGCTGCAGTGAGTATGGGTGCTAAAGGCTGCACCTTGCGCTTGATCAACCCTGAATCGGGCCTTCTGGAGTTGGCCGCTTCCTATGGACTATCGGCAGCCTATCTGCACCGGGGTGAGGTCAGTCATGAGCGGAACATTCAGGTGGTGCTCAACGGGGAGCCTGTGGCAATTTATGATGTGAGACGTGATCCACGTATACAATACCATCAGCAAATGACCACAGAAGGCATCTGTTCACTGCTGGCAGTGCCCGTAAAAGTCAATGGTGAGGTCATCGGTGCCCTGCGTATTCTCAGTGACAGGCCACGTGTTTTTACAGATTCTGCGGTCAGGTTTGCCGTTACTTTGGCAGAGGTTGGAGGGTCGGCCATACGTAAAGCGCGCAGCTACCAAAAAATTACCCGGTTGATGCGACAGGTGCAGGCGCATGAGGAGTTTCTTGCAAACATTATTGACAGCTTACAGCATCAGTTGTTGGTTATTGATCAAAGTCGGCGGATAGTGCTTGCTAATCAGGTCTATCTTGAAACCGTTGGCAAGCCGGAAGATGAGGTACTTGACAGGTCCTATACCGAGTTGTGCGATATCACTTCTGAAGACAGTCCGGTGGAACAGGTGCTTCAGGGAAGAGAGATGCGCCCCTTTCTGCAAACATCTGGTGAGGATCAAGCACAACGATGGCTGGAGCGGACAGCATTTCCCATTCATGATGACAGTGGCAATATTTTGTATGTAATTGAAATTATTCGAGATGTTACCAGTGAGTACCTGTTGGCGGAAGAACGTTTACAAAGTGGTAAGTTGCAGGCAATTTTAGCATTGGCAGGCACTGTGGCCCATGAGGTCAACAGCCCCCTGTTTGCCGCTTTAGGAACTGCGGAACTTCTGGCCGAAGAGCTTCAGCTGCCTGAAGAGCGCGAAGAGCTGGAAGTTATCGTTCGTAACTTAAAACAGATTGGGGAGTTAACCAGTAAGATGGTATCAATGACCGGTTTTACCGATCAGGATTACGCCGGTGAACGTAAAATACTATCGTTGACACAAAATTCAAAAGACGCTGAAGACCGGCGTTAAGGAGGGCTGCAGGGATACACAGGGATGAGAAGATTTTTTGTTGCAGTAAATGCATGTGAATTATAGGTTTTTATCGGGTTTAATGATCCGAGTGGTATGGGATTATGTTTACCGTTTGTGGTGGAGGTTACAAGCTGACCTCAGCAAACAGACTCAAAGGAGACGCGAGTATGAAGAAAAAAACAGGAATAATGCCATGGCTTGTTGCGGCAATGGTAATGTTTGCCGGTGTTAACGTCGCCTGCGGCGTCGAAGACACCTCTCAGGCATCCGGACAATCGGCGGTGCTGGATGCACCGACCATAACCATTGACAAAGCACAGATTAATAATGGCGGAACCATTAAGGTCAGTGGTCAGGTACCTGCCGGCAAGCCGGTTTATCTGGAGGTCTATGCTGCCGATCATATGGTGCGGGCCAACCGTTTTGATGCAGATCCGGACAAAGAGACCGGTGTGCGACCTTATAAATTTTATATAACCAGCGAGATGCCTGCGTATTATAAAATTTTTGTATCCAAGGATTTGCAGGCAAAGATCGATGAAGAAGCCAAGAAAAAGAATAAATGGAGTTATTCGGAACTGCTCAAGAGCCTCGGTGCTGAAGGGGCATACTCTGTACCGGCAAAGGCCAAGATCGACAGCTACCAGTCAACCTTGATGGCCAGTATCATCGGTAGCCGCGGTGATCTGCTCCCCGCCCTTGATGCTAAAGAAAATAACAAACGATCCATGCAGCTGGTCAAGGCTCGTTTTCGCAAGATTGACAACGTTTTTGCCGCTGTGATTGATCTTAAGCCGGACGGTTCTTACACAGCTGATATCAACGTTCGTAAAGGATTGGCCCCAGGCCAGTACAAGATTGTCGCAGTGGCTGATAAAAATGCCAAGAGCGAAGCTGTTACCTTTGAGAATAAAATTGATTTTCCCAATGTTTACCTGGGTAACGCCGGAACCAGCCTCAACATTTTTTATCCGTTTTTCTTGACCCTGGTAGTCGCCATCTTTGGCGTTCTTATGGGTGCTGGTGGTGGTTTTATCATGAACCCTCTCCTGCTGACACTTTTTCCGGCCCTGCCGCACACAATTGTTGCCGGTACCGTTACGCCTACTGTTCTTTTCTCACAGGGCAGCGGTATTTATAACTATTCTAAAATAAAATTTATTAACTGGAAACTTGGCTGCAGCATTGGAGCGGCTATGCTTCTCGGTGGATTTATAGGTCCGAAGTTAACTGAAATGATTACTTTGGATCAGTTTAAGTTTGCTTTTGGATGGATCCTTATTGTTCTCGCGGTACTGATGTTCTGGCAGACCACGCCTGGTTATCTGGCAAAGAACAAGAAAGAACAGGCTATCCTTAAAGAATTCAAGAAACGTGCTGAAGAAGCTGCTCAAGGTAAAAAATAAGCAATCCGCTCGAGGAGGAAGTGAGTATGAAAATAGAATTTTGGGGACAAGAATTTAAAGTAAACATGGTGGTTGGTTGTATCGGCGGTTTTTTAATTGCCATCATGTCCTCGATGTTCGGCTTTGGCGGCGGTCCTTTCATGGTGCCGCTGATGACCGTTGCCTTGCGTCTACCTATGTATCTGGTTGTCGGCAGCTCATTGCTTGCCATCTTTTTCAACACCTCAATCAGCACCATGCGTCATTACCAGTTTGGTAACTTTGACCTCTACTTTTTTCTGGCCATGTTTCCCGCAGCGATTCTGGGCGGTTATTTAGCTCCACAGATTGCCAAGCGGGTCAGTCCACTGGTGGTGAAGCGAATTGCCTGCATTGGACTGCTTTTATTGGCACTTAACCTTTTAGGTGTATATTGATTGTTGCAGAGTTGAGCTGATGTTTAGTCTGTGAGTTTTTTTGCATAGACGTTACGGTGAATAAGCCGGGGTGATGATTTCACCCCGGCTTTTTGCTCTGTGCCGGGGCTGACGGGTCTTCATCTGCCTGAGTTATACCAGGAGAATTACTGCTTGCGATAATTTTATTGGAATGCGATACTACAGGCTACTTCATTGATCAGTTCTTATTCGAGTATCAAGATGACAACCATAGGCGCCTTGGCCTTTTCTCCGGAAAAGCGCAGACATCCAAGAGTTATTTTTACCCGTAGCGTTAAAGTTTACGTTAAAGATCAGTTGCAGGGTCGATTCAGAGCACGGAACTTAAGCCTGAGTGGGTTGTATTTAGAAGAAGCCTGTGATCTTCCCACAGGAGAGGATCTCCGTCTGGAACTGTATGAAACCGGCTGCAAATCCAGCTTGATACTCACAATCCTTGCAAGAACATGCAGAAAAGATGCTGGTGGGGCAGGGGTGCAGTTTACCCATATGGAAGACGACAGCTTTATGTTTTTACAAACCATGGTCCTGTATTCCTCAGACGATCCCATTGGTGTGGCTGAACATTTTCTTGAGGATTTTACCTCAAAATTCACTCCAGCTCGGTAAGTTGCATAAAGGGGTGTACAGTCTTTTCATTTTGTTCTTGCACATGGATGTTGCTGCTTCGTATCATCCGGTAAGAGCAAGTAACAGGGAGATTTGTTGATTGGAAGTCAACCAAACGCATCAGCAGCCGGCCCCGCTTCGCTTCTTGGGAGCCTTGGGCGATCGAACGTTGTACGTGTTGACCGATCTGGGCCGAATGGGTATTTTTTTATTTTTTGCTCTGGTCGGTCTACTGAAGCAACCGTTTCGTTTCAGAGAGATGATCAAGCAGCTCGGTTTTATTGGTGCCGGATCAGTCACAGTTATTTTTTTCACCGCTCTGTCCTCCGGGATGGTGTTGGGTTTACAGGGGTACTATTCACTCCATAAATTCGGGGCTGAGGGTATGCTTGGATCGGCTGTTTCACTCACTCTGATCATGGAACTCGGCCCGGTACTGACAGCGCTGATGGTGGCTGGTCGCGCTGGTTCCGCCATGTGTGCAGAAATAGGTATAATGCGCATATCTGAACAGATTGATGCTTTGGAATGTATGGCCATTGACCCTTTTCGTTACCTTATCTCACCTAAATTTTTAGCTGCTCTTATTTCGGTCCCCCTCCTGACAGCTCTTTTTGATGTCGTCGGCATCATGGGAGGATATTTGGCCGGAGTCAAATTAATGGGTGTTAACAGTGGTTCATTTTTTTCGGGAATGGAACAGAGTGTGACCAACCATGACATACGACTGGGTGTTATAAAATCTTTTGTATTTGGCTTGCTTGTGGTCTGGATCTGTACCGGCCGAGGCTATTTTGTGCAGAAAATCCGCGGGGCTGGTTTCGGTGCGGAAAGTGTGAGCAAGGTCACGACCCAGGCCGTCGTTTTATCCTCTATAGCAGTACTCATTTTTGATTATCTCTTAACAGCAATTTTACTGTGAATACGGATATTAGAGAGCATCATGAGTCGGCTATCCGATTTGTTGATGTTTGTAAATCTTTTGACACACGGAGTAAACGACATCGTGTGTTAGAGCACGCCAGTTTTTCTATACCCAAAGGAAAAACCACCGTGATTGCGGGAGGAAGCGGCCAGGGGAAAAGTGTTATCCTGAAGTTGATATTAGGGTTGTTGCGACCCGACTCCGGACAGGTTCTGGTGGGCAATCAAGATGTGGGCACCATGAGGTATAAAGCGCTTCAAGAGGTACGCATGCTGTTTGGAGTGTTGTTTCAAGGTGGAGCCCTGTTTGATTCATTGACCGTTTTCGAAAATATTGCCCTGCCGTTACGAGAGCGAACAAAACTGACAGATGATGAAATTTATACCAAGGTGGCGGCTACCCTTGAACAGTTGGAACTGGCTGGGCATGAAGATAAGTACCCGGCTCAGTTAAGCGGGGGGATGAAGAAACGGGTCGGTTTGGCGCGAGCGTTACAACTTGATCCCAAGATTGTGCTTTTCGACGAACCGACGACAGGACTTGATCCTGTGATGACTAAAGAGATCTATGAACTGTTTACGACAACGCAGCAACACTTAGGATATACGGCGGTCATCGTCAGTCACGATATTCCACAGATTTTTACCCTTGCTGATCAAATTATTCTGGTTAATAAAGGTGAGTTGGATGTTTTTGCAGATGCAACACAGATTTCCTGCTCTTCCAAGCCGGAAATTCGTGAATTTGCCCGAATGGTGATGGGGCAGTAAGCTGCTTGATCAAGGAGATAAAGCAATGGGGAGCGCCCGTATTGAAATATTGGTTGGTAGTTTTTTAATTATCGGCTTTTTGGCTTTAGGATGGTTGGCATTGCAACTTGGGGAAGTGCCGTGGGTGACTGAGTCAAAAAGTTATATTCTCAATGCAGAGTTCAACAACATCTCCGGTGTGAAAGTCGGAGCTGATGTTCAGATAGCAGGGGTAACAATTGGAAAGGTGCGGCATCTTAAGCTGAACGAAGACAGTCTGGCCGTGGTCGGCATGCAGCTTGATCGAAGTGTGACTGTCCCTGTGGACTCGGTGGCTTCAGTAAAATCTCAAGGAATCATAGGTGATAAAATTATTCAGATTACCCTGGGAGGTGATTCAGAACTGTATAAACCTGAAGATACAGTTGTCGATACTGAGTCTGCTGTTGATCTTGAGTCACTCATCTCTAAGTTTGCCTTTGGTCAGGTAGATAAATAATCACCGATATCTTATGATTCTGAGAAAGAGTTGTCAGACATTTTCACGGTACGTTTTTGTCCTCGTACTTGTCTTTTGTCATGGAATATCCTGGGGGCAGGAGGTGGATTATCTTGATGACGAGAGCTATGAACCGTCATCAGTGAGCGACCCTCTTGAACCGGTCAACAGATTCTTTTTTAACGTCAATGACAAGGTGTACGTGTGGGTCCTTGAACCGGTGTCCACCGGATACAGCAAGGTGCTACCCTCAGATATCCGTCAATGTGTCAGTAATTTTTTTTATAACCTGGGCGAGCCGGTCCGGGCTGTAAACTGCCTGTTGCAGGGTCGGGTGCATGATGCCGGCCGAACACTGGGACGATTTGTCATCAACAGTATCTGCGGGGTTTTTGGTCTGGCGGATCCAGCGGCACATGAATTTAAAATGAGCCCGGTGTATGCTTCGCTTGGTGAAACGTTTTCAGTGTGGGGAGTGGGGGATGGTTTTTATCTGGTAGTCCCCCTGCTGGGCCCTTCAACACTCCGGGATCTGACGGGAACTGTAGGTGACGGGTTTGCAATGACAACCCATACTCCCTGGAATGATGATGTTTTAACCACAGCGGCCGCACATGGTGTGCGTTCTGTAAACTATACGTCGCTGCACCTCGGTGAATATGAAGATGCCAAATCATTGAGCTTTGATCCATACATCGCTTTCCGGAACGGTTATTTTCAAATCCGGGCTAAACAGTTTGATCACACCCATCAGTAAAGCCTCAGCTCATATATCTCACGGATAATGGTATGTATATCAGTCGGATAAAATTGTTTATTTTTACAGTCTGTTTTCTTTTCATTGCCGGTATTTTTGGTATTCAAACTGCTGCGTCTGCCACGCCGGACCCCACTGAACAGTTCCGACCATTTATCGCAAAGGTGACCGCAACACTTGCAGATCCCGATCTCAAGACGTTGTCGAAACGGGAGAAGAGTCGTCGTGTGATCAGTGTTGTCCGGGAACGTTTTGATTTCAGAGAGATGAGTAAGCGAGTCATTGGCCAATATTGGCGAGACTTGTCTCCCAGCGAGCAGGACGAGTTTGAATCGCTGTTCACTCAGCTGTTGCAGTACGTTTATGTGGATAGAATAGACGATTATTCAGGCCAGGAAGTGGAGTTTACTCAACAGCGAATCAAAGGGCAACGTGCAGAAGTGCAAACCCTGCTCGTTGATAAGCAAAAAACGATTCCAGTTGCCTATATAATGACTTTGCGCGGCAATGAATGGATGGCCTATGATGTGATCGTCGAAGGAGTCAGTCTCGTCCGCAACTATATGGAGCAGTTCAGGGAAATTTTACGGAAAGATGGGTATTCGGGTTTAACAGATCAACTTCGGAAAAAAATTGTTGAACTGGAACAGGAGAACAAGGTTTCCTGATCGTATATCCGCGCTATCTCGCACAATGCGTGATGTACATCTGCAGTCATACAGGTAGACACGCGGGTGTTCCAGGTTTGACAGATACAGCCGACATCTCCTCCCAGCCCCATGCATTCTTCTTTTTACTTGGCGAACAGTTCTTTTCCTGATATAATCTTTTGTTTTACAAAAATCGAGAGAGCATTGGCTGGGGTAGTGAAATGTTGGTTCGATTAAGTGAAATCCCTCCTGGCGGCAGTCACATCGAAATGCGTAGTGTTAAGGGATTTGACGGGATGTCCGAGGTTGTGGCAATGCCGGAGTCCCTGCATGTGACAGGGATGTTAAAACGTAAGGGAGAGAACAAAGCGGAGTTGCAGGGACGACTCGCTGTTATCCTTCAGCTGGACTGTGATCGTTGTTTAGCTTTGTATGAACTGAAGGTGGATACAGCACTGCAGCTGCTTTTTGAGTATGAGACAGATGCATCGTGGCGATTGCGGGACCTGGAAGGTAAGATAACGGCTGTTGATACAATTATCTTAGATGAACCGGTTATTGATCTCAACGAGGCTGTTCGTCAGCAGTTATTTTTGATGGTGCCCATGAAAAAACTGTGTTCGGAAGAGTGTAAAGGGATTTGTGCCTGGTGTGGCGGCAATCGTAACCAGGTTTTGTGCAAATGTGACCGCGAGCATTCAAAGTCGCCATTTGCAATACTGACACATATAAAAAAATAACATTAACCGTGGGTATGCGGGCTTTATCAGGCTGATGATAATGAATCGCCCGCATATACAGACAAGAAGAGGACATATAAAATGGCTTTACCAAAACGCAGGCACTCTCATTCACGAACACGGCTTCGACGCTCACACGATGCTTTGATTAAACCGGGTGTTGGTTTGTGTCCGGAGTGTGGTGAACCGAAAATGCGACATCAGTTGTGTGGCGGATGCGGTATGTATAAAGGTCGCAACGTCATTCAGTTTGAGGAAGATATCAACTAGGCGGTACTGTGAGAATAGCCCTTGACGCCATGGGTGGCGACCTGGGGACGGTAATGGCGGTCCAGGGTGCTCTCGCCGCGGTTCGGAAAAACAATGATCTCCATGTCATTCTTGTCGGTCCCCGGGTTCATCTGGAACAGCAGCTTGTCGACAGTTCGTCCGGATCTCCTGAGGTAATTAATCGAATTACCATTCACCACGCATCAGACGTTATCACTATGGATGAATCTCCGGTTGAGGCGATTCGTCGAAAAAAAGAGGCGACCATTATGGTCGGCTTCGAGCTGGTGAAAAATGGTGAAGCTGATGCAGTTGTATCTGCCGGGAATTCCGGAGCAACTATGGCAGCCGCAATAAAAAAACTCGGTCGTCTTCCAGGGATTTCTCGACCTGGGATCGCCAGTTTTTTTCCAACGTTGAAGCAGCCGGTCATGCTCATGGATATCGGTGCCAACGTTGATTGTCGGGCGCAGCATCTGTACCAATTTGCCGTCATGGCCTCTTCCTGTTCTCGTCTGCTCTTAAACTGTGAGAGCCCTCGAGTTGGCCTGTTGAGTATTGGAGAGGAAAGTTGCAAAGGCAATGTCCTGGTCAAGGAAACCCACGACCTTCTTAAAAAAAGCTCCCTAAATTTTATTGGTAATGTCGAAGGACGTGATATTTATAAGGGGAATGTTGATGTTGTTGTCTGTGATGGCTTTGTTGGAAACACGGTTTTGAAGGTGAGCGAAGGGTTGGCCGAAGCGGCTATGCACCTGTTAAAACGAGAGATTATGAAGACATGGCGAGCAAGGATCGGTTATCTTTTTATCCGTGAAGCCTTTGCCGGATTTAAAAAACAAGTAGATTATGCAGAATATGGCGGCGCACCTCTGTTAGGTATTGATGGTACGGGTATCATCTGCCATGGTGCCTCCAATGCCCTGGCGATTGCCAACGCCATTGAAGTTGCGGCCAGCATGGTGCGTAATCAGGTTAACCCGGCAATCGTTCGTGCCCTCAACACCTCCGTTGTCTGATAAAAAGTATCCATGATAAGAGCGGTTATTCTTGGTACCGGTTCCTGCCTCCCGGCAAGGACTCTTACCAACCTTGAGCTTGAACAGATGGTCGAGACTTCTGATGAGTGGATTACCACAAGAACTGGAATCCGCAATCGTCATATAGCTGCGGCCGGGGAACAGACATACCAGTTGGCAGCGAAGGCGGCTCGTCGAGCTTTGGCTGTGACCGGCATTGATCCCGAAGAACTGGACCTGATCATTGTTGCCACCATTTCTCCGCATATGATCATGCCGTCGACCGCTTGCTTTGTGCAGGCTGAACTGGGGGCAGTCAACGCTTTTGCCTACGATATCAATGCCGCCTGTGCCGGTTTTACGTATGGTCTGGATCTGGCCAGCAACTATATTCAAAACCGTGCGGATATGAAGATCCTGCTGATCGGTGCTGAAACATTGTCCGCCCGTGTGAACTGGCAAGATCGCAATACCTGTGTCCTTTTCGGCGATGGCGCCGGAGCGGTGATCGTCAGCGGCTCAAGTGACGGACGGGGCATCTTTGGGAGTAATTTGAAAGCAGATGGGAAGTTGTGGAATTTGCTCTTTATGGACAGCCCGGAAAGTCTCAATCCTGATTTACAGCGTCAAGACTGGCAGGGGGCACATATTCAGATGAATGGGAGTGATATTTTTAAACACGCTGTTCGTCTTATGGAAGATGCGGTTAAAACTCTCCTCAGAAAAACGAAAACCGCTATCGAAGATATCAGTCTGATGATTCCCCATCAAGCAAATATTCGTATCCTCAATAATCTCAAGGAGCGTTTAGGGATTTCTGAGGAAAAGATTTTTATCAATTTAAGTCAATATGGTAACACCTCAGCCGCTAGTATTCCGATCGCTTTAGATGAGGCGCATCGTCAGGGACGTTTAGTGAGAGGCGACATTGTCTTGCTGTGTACTTTTGGTGGCGGACTTACTTGGGGTTCCTTGCTCATGCGTTGGTAAGATATTAAGGAGGATACGTGTGGATTATTTTTTCACGGAACAGCAACAGATGATTATCGATACTGCCAGGGAGATCACAAACGAAAAGATTGTCCCTGTGCGAGCAGAACTCGATGAGAAAAATCAATTTCCCCGCGAAATTTTAGAGGATATTGCCAAAGCCGATTTGTTCAGTATTTTTGTGCCTGAAGAGTATGGAGGCTTTGGGGGGGGATGTTTTGAAATCGTTCTGGCGATGGAAGAGCTGGCGCGTGGCTGTGTGGGGGTTGCTACGAGTTTTGCTGCCAGTGCTTTAGGTATTTTTCCCGTGATGATTGCCGGCAGTGAAGAGCAGAAGCAGAAATATTTGCCCGATATAGCAAGCGGCGCTCGCTGGGCGGCATTCGGGCTTACCGAGGCGAATGCCGGCAGTGATGCCTCCGGCATTCGAACAACCGCTGTGGAAGACGGTGACTTTTGGGTGCTCAACGGTACAAAACAGTGGATCACCAATGGTGGTGAGTCAGAGATTTACACCATTGTCGCGATGACCGATCCCACAAAAGGTGCTCGTGGCGCATCAATTTTCATTGTTGAAGACGGCGACCCTGGTTTTTCCTACGGAAAAAAGGAAGACAAAATGGGTATCCGTTCTTCCGCAACCCGGGAGTTGATACTTAAGGACTGTCGTATCCCCAAAGATCGGCTGGTGGGCAGAAAGGGGACAGGCTTTATTACGGTCATGAAAACCCTGGATATGTCTCGTCCCGGTATTGCCTCGCTGGGGGTCGGTCTTGCTCAGGCTGCGCTGGACGAAGCTGTTACCTACGCCAAGCAACGCGTTCAATTCGGTAAACCCATTATATCTTTTCAGGCGGTGCAGCATATGCTGGCTGACATGGCAATTCAGCTCGAAGCCGCGAGAGCTCTGGTGTACGCAGCAGCCAAGCATATTGATATGCATCCCAAAAATATGTCGAAGGCATCATCCATGTGTAAGGTGTTTGCCACTGACATGGCTATGAAGGTGACAACAGATGCGGTTCAGGTGCTTGGCGGGTATGGCTATATGAAGGAATATCCGGTGGAGAAGATGATGCGTGATGCGAAGATTCTCCAGATCTATGAGGGAACCAATCAGATCCAGCGCAATGTCGTTGGTCAGGAACTCAACAAAGAATACTCCTAACAGACGTACGATATGAAGATTCTTGTGTGTGTTAAACAGGTTCCGGATGCAAAAGATGTCCGTCTTGATCCGAAGACCAACACCTTGGCAAGGGAAGGTGTAGAGTCCATCATGAACCCCTATGATCGCCATGCTCTTGAGGAGGCGGTTGTTATAAAGGAGCAGCAGGGCGGTTCGGTGACAGTTATCACCATGGGACCGCCTCAGGCAGAAGCTGTTTTGCGCGAGGCGGTTGCCTGCGGTGCTGACGAGGCTGTGCTTGTTTCTGACCGTGCCTTTGCAGGAGCTGATACCTGGGCTACATCCTATACCCTGGCCAAGGCTGTGGAGTTTCTTGGCGGTTTTGATCTGATCTTATGTGGTAAGCAGGCCATTGATGGTGATACCGCGCAGGTGGGGCCCGGTCTGGCAAGGCGTTTGCGACTGCCCTATGCCGCCTGTGTCCAGAAAAAACGAAAGATAACCGATGACACCATCGAAGTTGAGCGTATGATGGATGATGGCTTTGATGTTGTGAGGCTTCCGTTGCCGGCTTTGATAACGGTTGTTAAAGACATCAATGAACCACGTGTTGCCTCATTGAAAGGCAAGATGAGGGCCAAAAAGGTTGAAATTCAGCAGTTCTCCGCAGCCCATATCGGTGCGGATCCGCAGTGCATCGGATTGGCCGGTTCCCCAACGAAAGTTGTCCGTGTCTTTTCACCGGAACCCCGAGGTGACCGGCAGATCTTTACAGGGAGTATCGCTGAGCAGGTTGACCAGCTCGTCGCCCGTCTTAAGTCACATCTTTAAAATCATTTATCCAACAAATAGAATTCGTATCCATGCTCATTATTGACTGTGAGAAATGTACAGCCTGTGGAGTTTGTGAAACCAGTTGCGCTTTTGGTGCGATCAGTGTGCCGGAAGATTGTGCAGTGGTCAATGAGTCCTGTACCTTATGCGGTGCATGTGTTGACAACTGTCCCGAGGGCGCATTGCATATTCACACGATTGATAAACACCCGCAAACCGATATCAGTGACTACAGCGGGATCATGGTATTTGCTGAATACCGTCACGGCAAAATTGCTCCTGTCAGCTATGAACTGTTGGGTATCGGCAGAAAACTCGCTGACAAACGTTGTGTTCAGTTGATCGTGATACTGCCTGGTGGCAAGGTGACTGAATATACCGACAGCCTTATTGCTGCAGGTGCTGATACGGTACTTTTGGCGGAACATCCGTTTTTGGAGCAGTTCCGAGAGGATGTGTATGCAAACATTTTAGAGACCGTCATCCGCCAGTATAAACCGGAGGTGGTTCTTGCCGGTGCAACGGCCATAGGGCGATCGGTTATTCCCTATGTGGCAACAGCCGTTGATGCCGGCCTGACAGCTGATTGCACACGCTTGGAGATTCGGGAGGAAGACGGCACCTTGCTGCAGACCCGGCCGGCCTTCGGCGGTAACATCATGGCCACCATTGAGTGCCCTCAGACCCGGCCGCAGATGGCCACAGTTCGTCCCAACGTCATGGCACCGGCTCAGCCCGATCCATCTCGAAGTGGTGAAGTTGTTCACCTGCCTCTCACCGAAGAACTGCTGCAGTCACAGGTTGAAGTTGTTGAAACGGTGAGCAGTGCCGACGATCAGGTGAATATCCAGGAGGCTGAGATACTTGTTGCCGGCGGGCGAGGGTTGGAGTCAGCGAAAGGATTTACTTTACTGAGAGAATTGGCCGTTGAATTAGGTGGATCTGTTGCAGCATCACGAGCTGCTGTTGATTCCGGTTGGATACCCTATGCGCATCAGGTCGGGCAGACCGGAAAAACCGTCAGCCCCAAATTATACATTGCCTGTGGTATTTCAGGGGCTGTCCAGCATGCTGTTGGTATGCAGTCCGCTGAAATTGTCGTGGCGATTAACCGTGATAAAAATGCACCGGTTTTCGATATTGCCACCTATGGGGTGGTTGGAGATCTGTTTGAAGTGATTCCCGAGTTGATCAAACGGTTGCAGGAGGTGAAAAATGATGCTGGAGAATAAAGTAGCCCTGGTGACTGGCGGCAGCCGTGGTATTGGTCGGGCGATTTGTGTCCATCTGGCCTCCTTAGGGGCGACCGTTGGTGTGAACTATGTCGCGAATTCTGCTGCTGCAGAAGAAACTCTGGGGCAGATTCAGACCGCTGGCGGTAAAGGTTTTATGGTTCGTTTTGATATTGCCGATCCGGGCGCTGTTCAGCAAAGCATCAAGGAAACAATAGCCGGATACGGTCAGATCGATATATTGGTCAACAATGCAGGCATTACCCGTGATGGCCTGGTGGCTCTCATGAGCGAGAAAGATTGGGATAGTGTGCTTGACACAAACCTCAAAGGCGCATTTCTTTGCAGTAAAGCAGTGGTACGAACCATGATGAAAAAGAGATGGGGGCGGATTATCAACGTTTCCTCAGTGGTTGGATTTGTTGGTAATGGAGGGCAGGTAAATTATGCTGCGGCAAAGGCAGGACTGACCGGACTGACCAAGGCCATGGCAAGAGAGTTGGCTGGGCGTAATATCACTGTAAATTGTGTGGCGCCCGGTTATATCGTCACTGACATGACCGATAACCTGCAGGAGGATGTGCAGGAAAGTTTAAAAGCCCAAATACCTCTGGGTACCTTGGGTGCTCCTGAAGATGTTGCGGCGGCAGTGGCCTTTTTGGCGTCACCGGGCGGCAACTATATGACCGGGCAAACATTACATGTCAATGGTGGTATGTATATGGGGCATTGACAAAGCACGTGCAAATGTCTATGTTTCCGCGTTGTTTTACTAAAAAAAAACCGTAGTACTACTAACTATAGGAGAAAGGTAATGGCTGTTGAAGATAAAATGATTGATATCATTGTGGAACAATTAAGCGTTGATCGTGATAAGGTTGTTCCGGCTGCTTCTTTTGTTGACGATCTTGGTGCCGACTCTCTGGATCTGGTTGAATTGATCATGGCCATGGAAGAGGAATTTGATGTTGAAATTCCGGATGAAGAGGCGGAAAAAATCGTTACCGTACAAAATGCTATTGATTTCGTAGCAAAAATTCAAGGCTGAGACAGGATAGGCGGAAAAAATCGTTACCGTACAAAATGCTATTGATTTCGTAGCAAAAATTCAAGGCTGAGACAGGATAGATAGTTGTGAAGCGACGGGTCGTTGTAACAGGGATCGGGTTAATCACGCCGTTAGGTATTGGTACTGCGCCAACATGGGATGCACTGATCAATGGGCAAAGCGGCATTGGACCGATTACCCGGTTTGATGCTTCTGAGCAGGCATCACAGATTGCGGCTGAGGTGAGGGATTTTGTCTCTGAACAGTGGTTTGAGAAAAAGCAGGCGAAGAATCTTGACACTTTTGTTCAGTACGCGCTGGCAGCGGCGGATATTGCCTGGAAAGACAGCGGCCTGTCCATTACAGAAGAAAATATTGATCGTGTTGGTGTGATCACCGGCTGTGGGATGGGTGGGTTGCCGACCATTGAAGAGTATCACAGTATTTTAACCAAAAAAGGTCCGAGGAAAATCACTCCATTTTTTATTCCCCGGGTGATTCCCAATATGCCTTCCGGGCATATTTCCATGAGAATAGGGTGCAAAGGTCCTAATCTTACGCAAACAACTGCCTGCGCAGCAGGTACGCATGCTGTGGGAGAAGCTTTTCGCCATATTGCCTATGGTGACTGCGATGTTGCCGTAACCGGTGGAACAGAATCGGTTATCTGCCCGCTGGCTGTTGGTGGATTCAGTGCAATGAAAGCACTTTCAACACGTAATGATGATCCAACAGCCGCATCAAGACCTTTTGATCGCGACCGTGATGGGTTTGTTATATCCGAAGGAGCAGGGATGATGATCCTTGAAGAACTGGAAATGGCAAAGCAACGCGGGGCAACGATTTATGCTGAGATTATCGGCTATGGTCAGAGCAGCGATGCCTATCATATTGCTGCCCCCCCTGAGGACGGAGAGGGTGCGGCCCGCTGTATGGCAGCTGCTCTGCGAGATGCCGGCCTGCGTCCCGAAGATGTGGATTATATCAACGCTCATGGCACCTCAACGCCGTTAAATGATAAATGTGAGACACTGGCGATCAAAAAGGTGTTTGGGCCCCACGCCTATAAGTTGGCAGTGAGTTCAACAAAATCAATGACTGGCCATATGCTCGGAGCTGCAGGTGGTATTGAAGCTGCCTTTACAGTTCTTAGCCTGTACAATGGTATACTGCCGCCAACGGTGAATCTGGAAAATCCTGACCCGGACTGTGACCTGGACTATGTACCTTTGATTGCCCGGGATGCTCACATTGAAACCGCACTGTCAAATTCTTTTGGCTTTGGCGGTACGAACGGAGTTATTGCTTTCAGACGATTTCGTTGAATTCAAATCCAGTGAGAATGGACGTGACTGTTGTTGCAATAGGATGTGATCATGGCGGTTTTTCTCTCAAACAAGACATTGTTGCAACTCTTGAGAGCCTGGGCCACGAAGTAGTAGATGTCGGGAGTTATTCTGAAGAATCCGTCGATTATCCCCACTATGCGGCAACCGTGTGCAAGGCGATTCTTGCTGGGGATGCTCATCGCGGTATCCTTATCTGTGGAACAGGGATCGGTATGTCCATTGCCGCCAATCGATATCCCCATATCCGGGCGGCTTTATGCCATGAGGCCTTTACAGCCAGAATGAGCCGAGAGCATAATGACGCCAATGTTCTCTGTCTGGGGGCTCGCGTTCTTGGTGTGAGTATTGCTGTTGATATCGTCAGGACATGGCTCGCAACGCCCTTTGCTGGCGGTCGCCATTTGCGGAGGATTGAACTTATGGGATAATCTTATCCCGCACGAAAAGATCGAAAGACCGGCATACTTCCATGAAGGAGTTGCCGGTTTTTTTATGGTGAACAGAGGTTGATATAGTGCAGGTAGCCGTATGAAATGCCCTTACTGTGGACATTTAGATAGTCGAGTGATCGATTCGCGCATCAATAAAGATAAAACCATTACCCGGCGTCGGCGTGAATGTGATGTCTGTCAGCGACGTTTTACCACCTATGAACGGATCGAGTTGATGTTGCCGATGTTGATTAAAAAAGACGGGCGACGGGAACCGTGGGATAGGGGAAAAATTGTTGCAGGGTTGGAAAAAGCCTGTGAGAAGCTTCCGGTCAGCCTGACGGATATAGACATTTTCGTTGATGCTATTGAACAAAAGCTTCAGGATCATGGGAGCAAAGAAATACCTACGAGCCAGATCGGTGAATGGGTGATGGAGGCGTTACCGAGCCTGGATGAGGTTGCTTATGTTCGTTTTGCCTCGGTTTATCGGCAATTTAAAGACGTCAATGAGTTTATGGATGAGTTAAAGCAGTTTCTTGGGGAGAAGGGTAAAGATTGCCGATGAAGAAGAGAGAGGATGAACATACTTTTTATATGGGGCTGGCACTGCAGGAGGCAAGAAAGGGTTTGGGACGAACATCACCCAATCCGGTTGTTGGTGCAGTACTTGTCAACCAGGGTGAGGTCGTTGGTTGCGGATACCATCAGAAGGCCGGGGGACCCCATGCAGAGGTGCATGCCATTATGGATGCAGGGCCCCGCGCCCGCGGAGCAACACTCTATGTTACCCTGGAACCATGTAATCATGCAGGAAGAACACCTCCTTGTACTGAGGCTATTCTTTGCAGCGGCATTCGTGCCGTCGTCATCGGCATGCTTGACCCCAACCCGGGGGTTACCGGCGGAGGAGCTGCGTATCTTGAGAGTCAGGGCCTGCGAGTGTTCTCGGGGATCAGTGAACAGGCGTGTCGCGCTTTAAACTATCCTTTTATTAAACACAGCACCACTGGTCTGCCATGGATCATCATGAAGGCCGGTCTCAGTCTTGATGGGAAGATAACGTTTCGTCCCGGACAGGGAAGCCCGATTACCGGTCCGGAATCACAACAGTTTGTCCACGAGCTCCGCAACCAGGTTGATGCGATTTTGATTGGTGTTGAAACTGCCATCATTGATAATCCCCGGCTGACGACTCGTCTGCAGGGATCGGAAACACCTTCACGTGACCCTCTTCGAGTTGTTCTTGATTCAACTTTGCGTCTACCCACAGATCAGCAGATGATAACGCAAAACTCTGCTGCAGAAACCTGGATATTCTGCAGTGAGAACGCACCTGAAGATAAAGCAAGGGGGTTTGAGGCCCGGGGTGTCAGGATCTGTCGCACTCCTGCAGTGTCAGATGGTCGGCTTGATTTAACTGCAGTGCTCACCAGTCTGGGTAAAAACAATATTGTTTCAGTTCTTGTTGAAGGGGGATCCCGTATTCATGGTGCTTTTTACAGGCAGCAACTGGTGGATGAACTGATTTTGCTGTATGCACCTTATATTGTGGGCGACATTGGTGTTCCATTGGTTGACGGATACAGCATCGGCAGCCGTGAAGAAGCGCGTATACTGACAGAGATCAGCGTGGATCGTCTTGGAAATGACATTGCTGTCAGGGCGCTTGTTCGCGATCCTGCTACACTGTAGGAAAAAATGGTCGTATCCTGTTCCACAGGTGCTGTAACTCTTCCTCTGTTGAACAATGAAGGCACAGTGAGCAACCTTTCTCTTCAAAGGACGGGCTTGGAATAACAGTTATATTTTTCGGCAGGGCCAGTGAATGAACAAACTGTAAAAACTGTTCTTCCAGTTTTATTTTTTCAGGCCAACACAATTCTGTCAGCTCACGGAGAATATTTTGCAGATGTTGCGGATTGTTGTCAGTGCGGTTGTCCTGCTCCATGGGGAGCCATTTCTGCACAAGGTCAGCAACGGAAATATTCATCCTTCGCGTCAACTCTATGATCATCTCGAGCAGTTTATACTGCTTGGATCCCCCGGGTTTATACAGTTCCAATAATTTTATCACATATTCCTGATCCTGATGAGAAAGCCGGTGCATTAATTTTGCTGATTTCAACGTCAGAAGACCGTGATGTAGAGCGAATATTGTCTCGGTCGAAAGGTTGAGCAGAGAGACCAGCTCATCAACTGTATAGAGTTGAGAGGGGAGCTCCATCAAGGAAAGTATCGATAACAGTTCTTCTGTTGTGCAGTTGTCTTTGACCTGTTGCAGAAGATGAGCACGGAGGATAGGACTATTCTGCAGTTCATTCCAGCCATGAAGAACCTGTAGTGAATAGCGTCTATAAGATGCTACAGAATGTGGTAAGATACGACAATATACATCTGTTACGTCAAGAGTCTTTAGGGATTGATAAACTGCAAAGTTGGCAATAATCTGATAAGCTGTCTCTGCTTTTTGTAAAACAAGAAGAGGCGTGGTCTGGCCGAACTCACGTAATTTATCAGTAAGTGAGCTGTCAACAGAGCTCTCATACAATCTTTCCAGAAAGATGTCCTGGTAGGATAGAGTGTTGCAGTTGAGTGTTTTTACAGAATAATCTGAAGGCATAATGGACCGGATGTCTAAAACAGCATCAGCTTTGGTGGTGCAGATCCGCAGGTGGCGTCAGTTATCTGGTCTGTCTTTAAAGCTGTGCCATAAAGACGACGAATAAAAAAGGCGCCGGAGGTGCCCGGCGCCTGTATCTGCAGGAAGAAAACTGTTAGTCAGAGTTGATTCGTGTACGTAAAATTCCAGACGGTTTAAAGGTCACCACTCTCCGTGCATCAAGGGTGAGTTCGGTGCCGGTTTGGGGGTTACGGCCACGTCTGGATTTTTTATTCTTGATATTAAATTTACCAAAACCACTTAAGAGAAGATCTTCACCGGTGATCAGTGAAGATTTAGCAAGGTTAAGAAACATTTCTACGAAATCTGTAGATTGGGACTTGGTCAGATTGGGATGTGTCTTGTAAACCTGCTGAATTAAGTCAGCCTTTGTAAGAGTCATTTCCACCTCCTTTGTCACTTCCTCTGTGCGGATACAAACTGTTCCGTATACGGATATCACACATATTAGGAGGAAACACAGGTAGTTGTCAACTTTAGATTACTTAAGAAATGAAAAAGCCGATGTGCCAGCAAATGCAGCAGAAGTAGCCAACCTTTCTTCAATGCGCAAAAGTTGATTGTATTTTGCAACTCGATCACTGCGGGACGGTGCTCCGGTTTTAATCTGCCCCGTATTCAGCGCTACAGCTAAATCAGCAATCGTAACATCCTCTGTTTCACCGGATCGATGCGAAATCACTGCTGTATAGGAGGCACGATGGGCCATGTCAACCGCATCAATAGTTTCGGTCAAGGTTCCTATCTGATTAAGTTTAATCAAAATTGAGTTGGCAATCTTCCGGTCAACGCCTTCTTTGAGGATGGCGGTGTTGGTCACAAAGATATCATCACCGACAAGCTGGATTTTTTGACCAAGGGTCTGGGTCAGTTGTTGCCAGCCATCCCAATCAGATTCATCCAAACCATCTTCAATACTGATCAACGGGTATTTTCGCACCCAGTCAGCATAGAAATCAATTAACTGGTCCGCTGATTTCTTTGGGTTTTTTTCAGCTTCCAGAACATATACTTTTTCATCGTTTGCAAAAAACTCACTGGCAGCTGCATCTATTCCAATATAGATATCTTTTCCCGGTGTATAGCCGGCCTGAACAATACCTTCAAGAATTGACTCCATTGCCTCCTCATTGGAACGCAGATTCGGAGCAAACCCTCCCTCATCGCCGCCTGCGGTTTGCAGGCCCTTCTTTTTAAGTACCGTCTTCAAGGCATGAAAGGTTTCCGTACCCATGCGTAAAGCCTCAGTAAAAGACGATGCACCAGCCGGCAGAATCATAAATTCTTGAATATCTACATTGTTGTCAGCATGTGCGCCGCCGTTTAAGATGTTCATCATCGGCACAGGAAGGACCTTGGCATTGGTCCCGCCAAGATAATGGTAGAGAGGTAATTCAAGTTCCGCAGCCATGGATTTGGCAACAGCCATGGAAACTCCGAGGATGGCATTTGCGCCAAGGTTTTCTTTATTGGCAGTTCCGTCAAGAGCCAACATGGTCTTGTCGATCAGCACCTGTCGGGCCGCGTCAAAGCCGAGCAAGGCGGGAGCAATACGCTCATTGATATTTGCAACGGCTTGCAGAACACCCTTGCCGCCGTATCGCGGATCTTTGGGGTCGCGAAGTTCCAGAGCCTCTCTTTTTCCTGTTGAAGCTCCGGAGGGTACAGCTGCTCTGCCCATCACACCTGACTCCAGGTACACTTCAACTTCAACGGTAGGGTTTCCACGGGAGTCGAGAATTTCTCTACCAAGTATTCCTATAATTTCGCTCATATCTGAACAGCTCCTTTACTGGATGGCTATATGTTTCCTGCCATCTGAAAAATTGGTAAATACATGGCAACAACGAGACCGCCTATCATGCCGCCCAAAAAAACCATCATAAACGGCTCTATCATTGCAGTGAGGTTCTCTACAGCCTGATCGACCTCTTCATCATAAAAATCAGCAATTTTTTCCAGCATAGTGTCAAGGGCGCCAACGGATTCACCAACATTGATCATCTGCACGACCATGTTAGGAAAAACCCCGGATTCCTCAAGAGGTTCCGCAATGGGGCGTCCTTCAGCAATGCTTTCCGATACTCGAAGAACAGCACGTTCAACAACCTTGTTTCCGGAAGTCCGAGCAACGACCTGCAGCGCATCCAGGATGGGTACACCACTTTGCAGCATCGTACTCAGGGTACGAGTAAATTTTGATACAGCAACTTTTCTTGTCAAAGGTCCAACGACCGGAGCTCTCAAGACAAAAGCATCAACCCGCAGGCGACCTTTTTCAGTATTATATATCTTTTTGAAACCATAGACGACGAGCATAAAAAATATAAAGACAAAGAGGATATTGCTTTTAACAAAATTACTCATATCAACAACCAGTTGGGTTATTGTTGGTAATTTCGAATCCATGCTCGCAAACATTTCAACAAAGACTGGAATAACAAATACCAGAATGACAATCAATATAAGAATTGAAATTGCCAAACAAATGATCGGGTACGTCATGGCTCCTTTAATTTTTTTCTGCAGGGCCATGGATTTTTCTTTGAAGGCAGCCAGTCGTGAGAGGATCGTGTCAAGAATACCGCCCAGCTCACCGGCTTCAATCATATTTGAGTAGAGATTGTCGAATATCTTTGGATGTTTGCGCATTGAATCGGCAAGTGTCGTTCCGGTTTCAACATCATTCTGAATAGAGGTCAGTACCGATTTAAAGGTTGGATTACTCTGCTGTTTGCCCAGAATCTGTAGGCACTGCACAAGGGGAAGTCCGGCATCAATCATGGTTGAAAGTTGTCTGGTAAAGATGACAAGGTCTTTACCGGTAACTTTAGGTTGAAAGAGTTTGAGATTTTCAAAAAGGTCTTTTGGCTTTAGTTTGACAGTAGGGTTCTCGATGCGCATTCGCCTGAGTTGTGCCCGCGCACCAGCTTCATCGACGGCCTCTATTTCACCCTTACGTCGTTCACCGTAACTGTTCTTTCCCTTCCAGACAAAGATCGGCATGAGAAGTTCTCCGGAAAATTTCTTGAAAGTCTGTGAGCCAATTCATGATAAGATACATGTTGACAGATGCTCACCAATTTCTTAATTAAAAAGGTTTACATCTTATTTTAGGTAACATTTTTTTCTGGTTCAAGAAAAAGTTTATATCATTACAGGGGTTGGCAACATGCAAACAGACAGTACCACAAAAAATATATACGGTTCTTTTTTACAGATTGTTGAACAGTGCTCCGGCTGTGATCGCATCGTCGAGGTGGAGGAAAAACAGTTTTGCAAGACATATGCAAATCCAGGCGCAAAGTGGCGTTTGGGGGTCTGTAATTTTGCTACGCATATGAAATCGGAAGCAAACGTTATTCAAACGCGTATCAATCCTTTGAAAGCTTCAAAGCGTGCGGCAAAGAAAAGGAAATAAAGCTACCTTTTGTAAAAGTCTGCAGCGCTCATTTTTGGATAAATTTTCAGCAGCACGACTTAACCTGCAACCGCCACGGTGCAGGTGGTTTATCATGTAACTGCATATTAAAAGGTTTCTTGAGTAAGATTCGCAAGAAACCTTTTTCCTTTATTTCCGGCCTACACCTGTGTACGAAAATCCGGCATTTCGTACAGTGGCAGGGTCGTAAACATTTCGCAAGTCGATAAACACCGGTGATCTCATTGTCTCCTTTAAGCGCTGAAAATCGAGAGCGCGATACTGATTCCATTCAGTAAGCAAAACAAGGCAATCAGCACCTGTTGCGGCTTCATAGGCCGTACTTGTATACTCGATGGTGTTGGGCAGGTATTTCTTTGCCTCCTCCATTCCCTGAGGGTCATGGACTCTGATTTTTGCTCCCTTTTCCAATAAAGCCGGAATAATAGTGATAGAGGGAGAATCCCGCATGTCATCGGTTTCCGGTTTAAACGTAAGTCCAAGAACTGCAACGGTCTTGCCTGCTTCGTTTCCTCCCAGCATTTCTCTGATCTTTTTGACCATCCTTGCTTTTTGCGCGGCATTCACCTCAACTGCGGCCGTAACAATGTGAACGTTTTCTCCATACTCCTGGACAATGCGCATAAGGGCCAATGTGTCTTTAGGAAAACAGGATCCACCGTATCCCGGGCCGGGGTGTAAGAATTTATTGCCGATCCGGCCATCCATTCCGATGGCTTTTGCCAGATCAATGACATTTGCATTGACTGCTTCGCAAACATTGGCGATCTCATTGATAAAACTGATTTTCACTGCGAGAAAGGCGTTGGCGGCATATTTAGCCAGTTCAGCGGTTTCAATAGTCGTGCAGACCAGGGGAGTTTCACGTAAGTAGAGAGGTTTGTAGATCTCTCTGAGTATTTTTTCGGCCTGATCGGACTCCACCCCGATGACTATGCGATCAGGACGCATAAAGTCGTTGATAGCTGCCCCTTCTCGTAAAAATTCAGGATTTGAGGCAACATCAAAGACTGCCTGCGGGTTTTCTTCCCGGATAATCCGTTCAACCTGGCGCGCTGTTCCGACAGGGACAGTACTTTTGTCGATCACAACAGTATAGTCCCGAAGGTGCGGAGCAAGTTCACGTGCTGCATCATAGATATACGTTAAATCAGCATAACCATCACCGCGCCGTGAACTTGGTGTACCGACAGCCAAAAAAACAGCCTCTGCTTCCGGAATGCTCGCAGACAGGTCTGTGGTAAAGCTTAAACAGTGTTCCTCGATATTTTTTTTGACAAGAATATCAAGTCCGGGCTCATAAATAGGGATGATGCCTTTTTTGAGTCGCTCGATCTTTTCCCGGTTGTTATCGACGCAGATCACTTCATGACCAAATTCAGCCAAACAGGCACCACTTACCAGACCGACATATCCGGTACCGACTATCACAATTTTCATATCTTCCTCTTAGATGTTTCTCGTCCCAAATAAGGCTGAACCAACACGGATAGTAGTTGCTCCCTCCTCAATGGCAACGGTGTAATCATTTGACATGCCCATGGAGAGGACAACGTTACTATTATCAGCGAAAAGATTTTTCCTGGCAAGCTGCATGCTCAATTCTTTTAGTTGCTGAAAGTACGGGCGACTTTGTTCAGGATCGGAAAAATAGGGTGGCATGGTCATCAAGCCGAGGACCGGTAGTGCTGTTTCCTGACCGATTCGATGGAGCAAGTCTTCCAGGTGCTCGGATAAAATACCGGACTTCTGCCGTTCTCGGCCCAGGTTGACCTGTATTAAAATTGAAGGATATCTGTTCAGTTGCCGGGCATATTTATTCAGTATTCTGGCAATTTCCCACCGGTCAACAGTTTCGATAACCTGAAAGAGTTCAACTGCCTGTTTGGCCTTGTTGCTTTGAAGATGACCTATAAAATGCCAGTTGGTATCCGGAGGGCAGCAGGGGATTTTGCCGGCAGCCTCCTGGATATAGTTTTCACCAAAAAAGTTGTGTCCACATCTGATCGTTTCTTGGATGGCTGCGATCGGCACTGTCTTGGTCACAGCAACAAGGGTGATCTCCTCAGGAGTTCTTCCCGATTTTTCAGCTGCTCGAGCAATCGACGCCTGTATAAGACGTAAGTTTTCACGAATCATGATCAGCGTGAGGAAGATGAAAAAGCCGGATTGCATTGGCAGTAGTTGCCTGGGCAACGGCAGCAAGGGAAACCTCTTTTATTTCTGCTATTTTTTGTGCCGTATAGATCAGAAATTTCGGCTCATTACGCTTACCGCGAAAAGGTACTGGTGCGAGGTACGGGCTGTCCGTCTCGACAAGAAGATGTGTAAGATCGATATGCCGGATAACCTCATGCAAAGAACGGGCGCTGGAAAAAGTGACAACACCGGGAATTGAAAGAGCAAATCCCATGGCAACCATCTGTTCAGCAAAGGCCAGGTCACCGGAAAAGCAATGGATGACCCCTCCCTGCGGAAAAGGTCCTGCCTCTTCAAGAAGACGGTAAATATCGGCATGCGCTTCCCGATCATGGATGATGATCGGCAAGTTCAGCTCTTTGGCGAGGTGCAGTTGCTCTGTAAATGCCCGGCGCTGTATTTTTTGCGGGGCATGGTTTTTGACGTAATCAAGACCGATTTCCCCAAAGCCGACCACTGTAGAATCACCAGCCAGCTGGGCGAGTTTTCGCAAGACTGCCGGTTTGACCTCCCCGGCATTGTGCGGATGAACACCGACGGTCGCGTAAACATCCTGATAACGATGCGCAAGCAGTATGGCCTGCTGTGAGCTTTGCACATCAATGCCTATGGTGATTACCTGTGTAACACCTTGCTGAGCCGCTTCGGAAAGAACGGTGTTTACATCTGCATGGGCAGCGATCATGTCAAGGTGGCAGTGGGTGTCAATGAGTTGTGGGTTGTTTATCGGCTTTGAAGGATGAGGTGGAGTTGTATTGATATGTTTCATGGGTAATGGAGGATGTCGTGCAGATTCTTCCTGTAAGAAGTGGCATTGGCGGTGCGGGTAGACTCACACGGATATCATAGTGAATGTTTGTTGACATTGAAATCTTTATTTTTTACAACTTACCGACTTGGTTCTCTTTTTATTTCAGTCACCCCGAGACCTTAGGTCGGCGGGTTACGGTCGGAATATGTTCGCAGCAGCTGACAGGAGTCACTGAGGATGTGCAGCACTGTGTACACCTGTGCTGCGTGCGAGGCAAATATAAAATGATGTTGTTCGGACATGCGAGCATGTTCTTCCCGTATGCAAGTGATTTGAAGTTTTCAGAGTGGAATTTTTCAACTGGAGGATGCGTTCTATGCAACACACAAAAGGGATGAAATGGTTTGTTTTTTTTAGTCTGGCTGCACTGTTGTTTTTAAACGGTTGTGCTTCCCGACAGGCGGGGATGGGTGGAACTGATGCTTCAGGATTACCGCAGCTGAGTAATTTTGCTGATGATATCAAGGATATTACTCTCCCGAGTGAGTTGATATGGGATCGAAAAAATTCAATGGTTATCAAAACAGAATCGTTTCGTGGCGGTATCTTCACGTATAAGGGGCGGGCGGAACTCATGTCATTGAAGGACTACATGGTCGCATCAATGCAGGATAATAAATGGCGCCTTGTGGGAGAGTCGGCCTCTAAAACCATTATGCTGGCCTTTGTTAAGCCGAACAAGACATGTATGGTGACCATTGCCGAAGGAGTACTCGGAAAAACAGAACTGAAACTCTATGTAGCCATCGACAAAACTTCTGGTGGACGATCGAACACCTTTGATGATTCCAATCTCTAATTATATTGAGTGCGATGCCAGGTCTACAGGGAAAGCGAATCATACTGGGTGTTACCGGATCTATAGCGGCTTTCAAGGCAGCGGAATGGACACGGTCTCTTGTTAAGGAAGAGGGGGTGGTGACAGTTGTCATGACCGAGGCAGCGGAACGGTTTGTTTCCGCTCTCACCTTTGCCGCGTTGAGTGGTAATCCGGTGCACCGGGATATGTTTGGTGATACGCCGGAGGCGATCATGGCGCATCTGAACCTCTCAAGAGAGGCTGATGTTATTCTGGTTGCCCCGGCTACTGCACAAACCATTGCTGCATTGGCACGAGGCGCTGCTGACAGTCTCCTTGCAGCAGTTGTATTGGCCGCACGTATCCCGGTTGTGATTTGCCCGGCCATGAACTCCAATATGCTTGCACACCCGGCAACACAGCACAATATTCGCTGTCTGGAAGAGTATGGTTACCATATTGTGCAACCGGGAACCGGCAGCCTGGCATGTGGAGAGGTCGGTGATGGGCGGTTGGCTGATTGGGAGGTGGCCAGAGAGAAGCTGTTGAGTCTTTTTCAAGCTGCTGACCTGCGCGATTATAAAGTGCTGATCACCGCCGGTCCGACAAGGGAGCCATTGGACCCTGTCCGTTTTCTCAGTAATCGTTCAAGCGGAAAGATGGGGTTTGCCCTGGCACGGACAGCTCGGCGCAGAGGTGCTGACGTCACCCTGATTACCGGACCGGTACACTTGGCTGACCCGCCGGGTATTGAGGTCATACGAGTGACCACAGCAGTAGAAATGGCCCGGGCTGTTTTTGACCGGGCGACAGATATGGATGTGATTATTAAATCAGCGGCTGTTGCTGATTTTAAACCACAGGCGTATGAAGAACACAAAATCAAGAAGAAGGAGACAGGGTTACGACTTGAACTTGTCAAAAATGTCGATATTTTACAGAAGTTGGGTCAAAATCGTCATCCCCATCTGACACTTGTCGGGTTTGCTGCGGAAAGTCACCGGCATGTTGAAGAGGGACGTCGCAAACTAAGGGAAAAGAACCTCGACCTCATCGTAATGAATGATATTCTTGGTTCAACAACCGGTTTTGATGTTGAAACCAATCAGGTCACTCTCATTGATCAACAGGGTAGCACCACCTTACCATTGCTTTCCAAAGAAAAAACAGCAGACCATATCTGGGACAAAATCGTGGCCATACGGCGGCAACCATAAAGGGATGAGGGGCATTTTAAGATGTTGGGGAGTGTATGCAGATAAGCCGCTCTGAGCAAAAGCGGAGAATAAAAGAGATTGAGCTGCTTGTGGAAGAGCTGCTAACTCTTCCTGCCCATGTGCTCAGCCAAACGCCTCTTCCCGACGAGATGAGGCAGAGTTTGCTGACTGTAGCGGGTCGTCCCCTCAACAAGGCGAGGAAAAGGGAGGTTAAGTACCTGACCAGACTTATTCAACAGTACCCGTTAGAGGGTCTGTACGAACTGGTCAGTCGTTATCGCGGGAACAAGTTGAAGGAGCAGCAACAGGTTAAAACGATAGATTCCTATCGTCATACACTGATCAATGAGGCTCTTGAACAGGAGAAACTGTGCAGGGAACGTGGTGAGGACTGGACGGAGAACTGGCCGAGTACGACCATCTCGCAGCTGCAACGCACAGTACCGGTGATCGATCCACTGACCCTTTCTCGCCTTGCCTATCTTTTTGTACGTACAAGAAATCCCCGGTACAGCCGGGAGATTTTTCGCTATCTCCGCTCCATGCAGGAGCTGCACAACCGCATTCAGCAGCAGGAGAGTGTGTCCAGGGAGTCCTAGAACATCTTCCGTCAGGATGTGGTCGTGAAGCTCTCCACAATAGGCTCATTATCCGTCTGACAAGATATCATATACGGCTATTTTTCTTTTTTCTTTTTTCGCGCATAGGTGGCTGCTTCCATGCCGGCAACGCACCCTTCACCCACGGCTTTTGCCATCTGCAAAGGAGGGCCGACAATATCTCCGGCAGCATAAATTCCCGGAATATTTGTTTCTTGTTTCTGATTAACAGCAATATACTTTGCTTCCAGATCGAGGAGTACCCCGATCTGGGTGGCCAGCTGCATGGCGCCTTTTGATCCCAATTCAATAAAAATACCCTCGGTGTCCAGAGCCTCTCCGTTTGCCAGCTCCAAAGAGGTCACCATGCGATCACCATTTATCTGTTTAATTGAGCTACAGATGCGTTCAACGCTGCTTGACTGCAAACGGGTCAGCAGTTCATCGGAAACATCGAGTGTTTCAGCCACCAGATACACTTTTGATGCGTAGTCAAGAAGGGTCAGGGCACCATCAACAGCAGCGCTGCGATTGCCCGTTACAGTCACCACAGCTCCCCTGTAAAAATTGGCATCACAGTCCACGCAGTACGACACACCTCGGCCTAAAAGATCTTTTTCACCCGGAACATTCAGTTTTTGTTTTGAAACCCCCATGCACAGAATGAGAGAATGGGTGGAAACAGTTTTGCCGCTTTCGAGCTCCAGATGAAAAATATCTTCTTCGTGAGCAATTTTTAAAACATCTGCGGAAGAGTGCTCGGTTCCGAAACGTTTTGCCTGTTCCAGCCCCAGTTTAAGCAGATCAGCACCCAGGGTGGTCTGAGGTACAAAGGCATAGTTTTCAATATGGCCATTATAGAGTGCGGAGTTTTCAATACGGCCCAAGAGCAAGACCCGAATTTTTCTTCGGGAGGCATGAATGGCTGCCTGAATGCCTGCAGGACCTGCACCGATAATGACCACATCGTACATGTGTTCTGACATAGGTTGCTCCTTATCTCGTGTAAAAAGTCAAGATTGCTTTTTGTTGACTATCCGCCATATTGACGCTGGGAATACTTTATGGTTTGTTTCCAGTTCGAGGTCGACAGAACTGTAGAATTAGTATATTATCCGCTGTTGTCGTTGTCAGGTTCGAATGGTACTTTCCTGTGCCGAGGTTCGCTGTTCTCTCATTTTTCGTATGCGATAGATATTTGATGAGCAACGCCACCGTGTGTGGGGTTATAACGCGTTTGCGCATGCTCAAAGAGCGTGTTCTTGTAAAAAGCATACGGTGGGGCAGCAATAAACATATTTTTCAGAAATGATGATTTCGAATAATTTCCATGTATTATTATGTTTTGTCCGCGTGGCAAACAGGTGAGAATTTAAATTTATGCCCTTCTGATCGGAAAGCCAATGGAAAGACAGGGCTGCGGTGGGTAGGGGTATTTTATTTGTATCCATAACAGAGATACACATAGTCAGAAAAACATCAAAATTCAACAGGAAGGAACATCGTGGAGTTTTCTATCTTTGAAATTATGAAACATTCCGGAATGATGGGAAAACTGGTCATGCTCGTTTTGCTCATTTTTTCGGTACTTTCATGGTCCATTGTTATCATGAAGTTTCTTGTTCTCCGAAAAGCACGGCATGCTTCTTTAGATTTTCTTGATGCATTTTGGGAGAGCAAAACTCTGAATGAAGCCTATAAAGCAGCCAGAGCATGCCCTCTGAGCCCTGAGGCAACAGTCTTTGTCGCCGGATTCAATGAACTCAAAAAGATCAGTGCCGCCCGTAGCTCCACGCAAACAGAAACCACGCTGGAAATGCAGCTGGCAACAATGGACACTATGAAACGAGCCGTTCGAAAGGCTCAGTTTCTTGAGTCCGATCGTCTGGCCAGCTTAGTTTCCATTCTTGCCACCACCGGCAGCGCTACGCCGTTCATCGGTCTGTTTGGGACCGTCTGGGGTATCATGACTTCATTCCAGAGTATCGGTCAACGAGGCTCAGCCTCATTGGCTGTTGTTGCTCCGGGTATATCTGAAGCATTGGTGGCCACCGCCGCCGGTCTTGCTGTGGCCATTCCTGCCGTTATTTTCTTCAACTATTTTTCCAACAAGGTTGCTGAGTTCGATTCTAACGTAGAAAGTTTCAGCACGGATTTCATCAATCTGATCGAAAGAGATATCCTCACCAGGACCTGATGACATGAGACCGCTTGCAAACAATAGGGGCAGGAGAAATCTGGTTTCTGATATCAACGTTGTACCGCTTGTTGATATCATGCTTGTTCTGCTGATTATTTTTATGATAACTGCTCCGATGATGACCCAGGGGCTTGAGGTTGACCTGCCGGAGGCAACGACCAAAGCACTCCAGCAGCAGGAGGAACCCCTGGTGGTGACCATACGCAAGGAAGGAGATGTGTATCTGAAAAAGGAAAGAGTGAGTTCAGATACCCTGCAAGAACAGCTGCGAGCCATTCCTCCGGAGGTCAAGAAAGAAGGTATCTATCTGCGTGCAGATAAGAACGTACCGTACGGTGTGGTTACAGCCACTATGGCCGACATCCATGCAGCGGGCTTTGAAAAGCTGGGAATGATCACTGTTCCGGCTGAAAAAGGGAAACAATAACGGCTGGTTGCTTTCTGTGCAGTACTCTGAAACAGATTTTTATCTTTATCAACAAGAGGCTGATCACCGTTGGTGGTTAGCCTGTTCCCTTGCGCTCTGTGTCCATGTGGCTGTTGTGTTGCTGGTCATGTTCACACCTTCCCTGTTTGAACCCAAGGCCATTGTCGAAGAAGTGGTGTCAGTGAGTCTGGTTGCGCTGCCCGATGCCGGTGGTGCGCTCACCCCCCCATCTTCGGCTGCCCCACCACCAGGTAAACCAACTGTGGAGAAACCGCAACCCGTGGCTCCACCTCCTCCACCACCGCCGCCAGAACCGAAAGCACCGTCTGAGTCTGTGCCGCCGCCTGAACCGTCCATGCCTGCAGTCAAAGAGAAAGCAGCTGTCAAACCGGAACCAGCTCCCGAACCGGAAGTGCTGAAAAGTCCGGTCTCTCTTGCTCCGGAAAAGCGAAAGGTAAAAAAGGCAAAAGATACAAGACTTGAAGAAGAAAAAGTTCAAGAGCGACAGCAGGAGCAACGCAAGCAGGAAGAACGTGATCTCAAGAAAAAAATTGAGGAGAAAAAGCGTGAGGCTGAGCAGCGGAAGCAGGAAGAGCGTGAGCTGCAGAAGAAACTTGAAGAGCGGAAACGAGAGGCAGAACGGCAAAAAGCAATCACTCAGGCTCGTCTTGAGCAGATCAGAGCAGAAAATGAGGCCCGTGCTGCTGCTGCTGAAGCACGGAAACTCGCAGCTGAGGCAAATGCTGCTGCTGCGGCTGCCTCGGCAATCCGTGCTGATGCCAGTCGTCAATCCCAGGCTATGCAGAGTGCGGTAAGCGGTGGTTCAACAGGTCGGCAACAGGCCCAGTCCATCGTTGAGCAGACATACTGGCAGACCGTGGCTCAGAAGGTTAAGAGCAAATGGGCACTTCCCGAGATGCGGAGGTGGGATGCAAGCTTGCTGGCGAAAGTCGTCATTACCATCAGGAAAAATGGAGAGGTGACACACATTCAGTTTGATCAGCGTTCCAAGGATCCGCTTTTTGACCAGATGGTGGAAAAAACCATCAGGAGCGCAGCTCCAATGCCTCCATTTCCCACCCTGATGCAACAGGAAACCACTGAAGTGGGGTTTAAATTTCTGCCGGGTGAGCTTGGCAATATGTAAGGCCTGGTGTATAGTTGATCGCTGTTTTGTAAATCATTATTAACCAACAATTTTTATACTTTATTATGATGATGAAAAGCTTGTTTTCCAAAGTTTTTGTGATGATCGCCTGTTTGCTTTTGAGTGTTTCTGCTCGTGAAAGCTGTGCTGAGCGAGCTTATTTTGATATCACCGCCTCTGATATGCGGAAGATCATGGTGGCTGTTCCCAATTTTTCAGGTAATGATCAGGCAAAGGCCGTTACGCAGTTACTGTCCAAAGGCCTGGCGCTCCACAGCTTTATCAGTGTGGTTGACAGCAGTCGATATGGTGGCAGCCGAGATGCGGATTGGAAGGGTTTGGGGGTTGATTATGTGATTTTGGGACAGGTCGGCAGTGATCCTGCCGGTATGATGGTTGAAGGATCCATCCTTGACGTGGGCAGTGATAAGACCCTGTCAGGTCGTCGTTATAAAGGAGCGGCCGGGCAGATTGAAGATATGACGTTGCGACTGTGTGATGCCCTGATTGAGGACTTTACCGGTGAGAAGGGTGTGGCCAGGACACGTATGGCGTACGTATCCGATGCCACTGGACGTAAGGAGATTTATCTGACCGATATCCTTGGCAGGCATCCGCGGCAGATCACCAGTCACCGGGCCCTCTGTGTTTCACCTCGGTTTACTCCTGACGGCAACTTTCTGGCCTATTCGACCTATCATCGGGGCAATCAGGATCTGTACATCACTGATCTTCGCCAGAAAACAACAACAAATTCCCTGTCACGCCGAAAAGGGCTGAATCTTGCGCCTGCATTTTCTCCTGACGGCCGAACCATGGTTGTCACCCTCAGCCAGAACGGCAATCCGGATCTCTATGCCATGGATCGCCAGGGTAAGATCCTGCAGCAGTTAACTTCAGGGGCCGGTATCAACGTATCACCGGCTTACTCTCCGGATGGAAGTCAGATTGCCTTTGTGTCGGATCGCAGTGGCAGACCGAATGTTTACCTCATGAATGCCGGAGGTGGTCAGGCAAAACGATTGACCTTCCAAACCACCGAAAGTGTGGAGCCGGCATGGTCACCCAAAGGTGATGAGATTGCCTTTACCGGTTTGCAGGGAGGCAGTTATCAGCTGTTTATCATGGATCGTAACGGAGGCAATGTCCGCCAGTTGAGTACCGGTGGAGGCCGTTACGAAACACCGACGTGGGCGCCGGATGGACGGCTGCTTGCTGTTACAAGAAAAAGCGGCAGCCGGTCTGAAATCTGTGTGGTCAGCAAAGCCGGCAAGGATGTCCGTGTTCTTTTTACAATGAAGGGAAATCAGTCTTCTCCACAGTGGTCAGGCCGTTTACCCTGAAGTACCCGGGGTAACAGTGGTTTCATACAGCCTGCTGATCTTTTGTTTTAACTGTTGTGGTAGCTGGAAATAAAGGGGAGCTGAATATGATAAAACGATTCAAACACATTGCGATCGCTGGTTGTTCGTTGCTGCTGTTGAATCAGTGTGCAACTCAGGACGAGGTTCAGAGCCTGCAGTACCAGTTGCGAGCGGTCAACCAGAAACTTGAGGATGTCCGATCAACCACGGTTGATCAGATGCAAAAAAGACAGGCAAGCTCGGTGAGCAAGATCGACCAGGTTGAAGATGAAACCCTCCGCATAAAATCGAGTGTGGAGGAGAGTGCCAGCCAATCCGTACAGTTTCGCGAACAGGTTAAACAGGACATCGCCGGATTACAGTCATCTCTGGAGGCAACTAAATCCGGTCAGGATGCAAAGATTTCCGAATTAACGCAGAAGGTTGCGGTACTTGAAGAGAAGTTGGCCCTGGTCAGTGAGAATTTCAGCAAGGCGCAGCAGGAACGTATTGTTGAAGCAGAGAAAAGGGCACAGGCTGCTGCACAAAAAGCTGAGGCCGCCCGGCAGAAAGCTGCGCAGGTAAGTAACACCAGTGCCACGGCTTCTGTTTCCGGTGCATCTGCAATCTCTTCCTCGACTGCTTATGGAACAGGCGCAGCCGCAAGCACCTCTTTCAGGGTGAATCCTGATGCGGCAAAGATCAAGATTGCCACTGCGCCTTCTGGTGGGACAGTGAGTAGAGACAGGGAGACCGTCGCACCCGTTGAGACAGCGGCTGCAAAGAAAGTTGAATCTACCGCTGTGAGGGAAACCGGGACAGCTTCGGGGAGTTCATCAGCAGAAAAAAGTACACCACCGGTTGCTGCCACTGAAAAAGCAACAGCAGTTTCATCGTCAGGTTCTGATTCTTTTACACAGGGGATGAATCAGTTTAAGTCAAAAAGCTATAAAGATGCTTACAGATCTTTTGAACAGTCTTTGTCTACCAACCCAAATGGACCGCAGGCGGCCAAATCACTCTATTATATGGGTGAAAGTCTGTATAACCAGGGTGAGTACGATTTAGCGATCCTGGATTATCAAAAAGTTATTTCCAATCACAGTAAAGATTCCCTTGCCTCCGGCGCCTTGCTGAAACAGGGTATGGCTTTTGAAAAACTGACGGATCATGAAACTGCAAAAATTATCTATAAAAAGCTGATCAATGATTACGGCGGCAGCTCAGAAGCGACACAGGCGAAGGAGAGACTGGGGAAACTGTAGTCAACAGAGGCTGGTTTTGAACGGGAAAAAGCAGCGGGTTGATGCACTGCTCGTTGCCCGGGGATTGGCTGCAAGCATTGAAGAGGCGCGGCGACTGATCGGTGCCGGGCATGTTCTGGTCGACAGCCGGCGCCGGGATAAAGCGGGTACCCTGGTCGCCTCTTCAAGTGAGATTGTGGTGAAAAAGCTCCGGAAGTATGTGAGTCGGGGCGGTGATAAACTGGAAGCAGGTTTACGGGACACGGCTGTTGATCCCCACGATTGGATCTGTGCGGATATAGGGTGTTCCACTGGAGGTTTTACCGATTGTCTGCTTCAGCATGGTGCTCAAAAAGTCTATGCAGTCGACGTGGGATATGGGCAGCTTGACTGGAAATTGCGCACCGATAAACGAGTCGTTGTTCTTGAGCGGACAAATGCCCGATTTTTAACCAGGATGCAGATCCCGCTTCCCATAGATCTGGCAGTGATTGACGCTTCTTTTATTTCTCTTCAACCTCTTCTTGCTCCTCTTGTCCCCCTTTTTCATAATGAAGTCCGGGTGCTGGCATTGGTCAAGCCGCAGTTTCAATTACCTCGGGAAGCTGTTGGCCCAAACGGTATTGTTGTCGGATCTGATCGCCATCAGCAAGCTCTGGAAATGGTGAAAAACTTTGGTGCAGAACTGGGATTACAGTGTACAGGAATCGTCCCTGCACCGATTCGCGGTGCCAAGGGGAATCAGGAGTTTTTTATGCTGCTGACCGGTGTTTCTTCCGGAGAGCAGGATAATCTTTGAACACGCACATGTGGAGACGGCTATGTCGGTGAAAACAGTGATCACATCCATGCTGAGCGGGTGGCTGGTTGCGATTTTTTTATGTTCCATGGTTTCTGCAGCCGAATATGTGAGTATCGACAAGGACGGAATTAACATGCGTTCAGCCCCCAATACCAATGCGGATGTTCTTTTCGAGTTGCCCCTGGGCTACCCTCTGGAGGTGTTAAAGAAGGAGGGCCAGTGGCTGAAAGTAAGGGATTACGAAGGTGACAAGGGATATGTTTTGGAATCCTTAACCACCAGAACACCGTATGCCATTATCAAAGTCAGACAGTGCAAGATTCTTGCTGGCCCCGGATCAAAAGAAAAAGTGATCGGCACTGGTGTTAAAGATGTGATATTTGCAAAAGGCGAGCGAAAAGGTGAGTGGGTCAAGGTAACCCATCCCAGCCTCAGCGGCTGGGTCCATAAAAATTCAGTATGGCCCTGATAGCACAAAACAGAGAATCCGAGTTCTCTTTACTGCTCTCTGTATACTTGTGATAGCTTTTTCGGGGGTATCTCCACATTCCTGCAACAGGGTATTGCCGATTTTGCTTGTCTGCCCTTGCCTGTACCATAGCTGCACCATTACCGATTCGTTTCTTTTTTTTATCACCGGCACGATGTGTCTGTTTGCTGATGTCCTGTGCTGTATGAGAAGGTACTGTTCTGTGTTTCGACTGTGCAGCCGTCCGGTTCTTGTGTACTGTCGGAATCAGCCGGCAGAAAATCCCCTGTTGGCAAGCGGCACAGAGGTAAATGCCTTTGTGTTGTCCGGAATGTTGAGGAGCTCAAGGCTCTTTATCCAGAAATGACTGCCTCCAGTCGGATCGCAGTGCAGCTGCGTACAACTGATGTAGTCACAATGCTATTGATATCCTGTCGGTTTCAACTGCTATGAAGATCATCGCAACCCTTGGCCCGCAACAATCGCTGTCATGGCAGGCTGCGGTTCATTTTGACAGCAAGGCCGATGTTCGTGCTTACACCCATGTTAAAGCACTGCTCGATGCGTTTGTGCGCAAGGAAGTAGAGTATGCAGTGTTACCGGTGTACAATACCCGTGAAGGAGATAAAAGACAGGTTTTTCGTTTTTTTGATGACATGAAGGCCGGATACTGGGTTGATAATCTGGTGCTTCAGGCGCATCAGTCATTGGGTGTTTTTACTGAAACGGATTCGATCGAAACTCTTCGGATGCTGATCGGTCAGCGTGAAGTTTTTCAGCAATGCGCTGAGTTCATCGAAAAGTACCTGCCCGATATAACGGAACTGAGTGTTCAGGACATCAATCAGGCCATCAATGAGATCAGGAAGGGCGGCCGGACAGAGGGAAAGGCGGTCATCAACAGTGCCGAGACGCTGCGAGCCCATGGTCTGCGCATCATTGAACAAGATGTGGCTCCTCATAGCCGGACCCGATATGCAGTACTGGGGCATGTGGCAGCACCTTTGACCGGTTATGATGCCACCGCGCTGATTACCGAGCCACTTGACGACCGGGTTGGTTTGCTGGTGGATATTTTGAATGAATTTTCAAGACGCGGTATCAACATTCTTGATATGCGGACGGAAAATGACATCAAGACACAGAAGTTACGTATTTATCTTGAAGCCGAAGGGCATATTCAAAATGAAAATCTCTCCAGTGCCATTGCCCATCTGGAAGCCAAGGTTATACAGCAACGCGGCATGATCCGTGTACTCGGCAGTTTTCCCCGGGTCGATATGCGGACTAAATACATTAAGTCCTTTGGATTTATCGGCACGGGTGCGATGAGTCAGTGGTTTGCCCAGCGGCTGGAGAGTGAAGGGTACGAGGTGTTACTGACCGGCAGAACCACCTCTCTGCGCCCTGAAGAGATGATCGACCAGGTGGATGCAGTGGTGATCTGTGTGCCGATCTCAGCGACCTCCACAACCATTCGTCAGTATGGACCGCTGATCAGGGCCGGCAAAGCACTTATCCTTCTTGCCGGAGAATCAGAGGAAACCATAAAGACAGCCCTGATTTCAACCAGTGAGGCTGTTGAGCTCATGCTGGTTCATAATCTGTGGGGTCCCCAGGCCGCCACCATGAAAGACAAGAATGCAATAGTGGTACGGACCGCACGCAGTGGCGTATTCTGCAGCGAATTTGAGGCATTTCTCTATAAACACGGTGCCGAGATCATCTATGACTCTCCGGCTAAACACGACTTGCTCATGGGGATCGGTCAAAAATTACCGACAGTGATTTCGGTTGCTCTGGCCATGACTCTCAATGAAAACAATATCACCAGTGATGATATTGCCAGTCACTGCACCTTAACCTCGCTGTATCCTATTTTAGCCATGTCCCGCGTACATTCCCAAAATTCCAGGACCTACGCAGAGATTATGGCTACAACCGGCGACAGCCGTAAGATTGTCCTTGATTTTGTCAAGAATCTTCGCCATGTCATCCAGATGGCAGATGCTGCCGCTATTGCAGAGCTTTGCGCCTTGATTGACCGTAATGCCACCCACCTGTCTTCACAGTTTCTCACAGCCAGAATGGAACAGGCTATGGCTGTTGACGAGGTTCTGGGGCGGATGATCTGAAAAGCCCGGTTGACCCCGACAAAAGGAATGGTTACCCTAGACGCATGAATTTACGACACAGGAAAAAAACTGTTTTACTGCTACTGTTAATACTCTGGTGTGGGTTGCTTCTTTTTGGCCCGGTCAATCGTTTTGTTCCTGATTGAAGAGCCGTGTCATCACCGTCGGTCGACGGTCCTCCATGTCCCTTGCCACAAACAATGAAAGCCCCTCAGGCCAAATAAGGAGCCAAGAGCTGTCATGCTATCGATGTTGATGAAATATTCCCAAGAAAAGCATTGTTGCCCACACTGCAGTCAAGACCTGTCTCTGTGTCATGCTCCTCCTGTTCACGTTGGTGATGGGCTGGGCTGGGGATCAGAGTATCTGTTTATCTGTCTGAACGACAGCTGTCCGATGTTTGTGAAAGGTTGGGACTTTATTGCCGATCAGTACGGTCGCGTTGGATCGTATCGATATATGGAATTACCCAATTCAAAAGAACAGTTCAGTATGATGGTTATCACAAAAGATGCCTTTACCGGCAGCATTGTTGATCTTGAAGCCATCAAAAGACAAGACGAGCGCTATCAGCGACAGCAGGAGGCCATCGCAGCCCTTGACACCTGCGTTGCGAAGAAGGATCCGGCGCCAGTGCTGACTATTCTCCTGGATGATTCGGTCCGGATAGATGAACGTAAACGTGCAATACCCATGTTGACAGCGATCAATGATACCTGTTGTATAGAACCTCTGCGGAACCATGTGTTCAAAGATCCGCACCTGCAACACGAGGTGAATCTTGCACTTGGTCAGATTCTCGCTTGTCACTATCTTAAGGAGTGCCCGCATTGCTCGGAGCTGATCAAGGCCCGCGCAATCGTGTGCAAGCATTGTCAGCGTGAGGTGACAGCTGACTGACTTTCTGCTTGCAGAAAACAAGTTGTGCGGGTATATAAACGCACGTTCGTGGTGAGCGTAGCTCAGCAGGTGGTAGCACCGGGTTGTGGCCTCGGAGGTCGTGGGTTCAAGTCCCATCGCTCACCCCACCTTGTTGTCAAGGGAGTCAACAAACCCGCTTTCTTTCCAGGAGAGCGGGTTTTTTTATTGCCTGTGCAATCCTGGAAAAGGTATTGACAGTTTCAGTTGAGGGCAGGCAATATTGCAGGCATCAGTTGCCGTATCTCTTGTGTGTATGGGGAAAATGGCCTGTGATCGTTTAACGATGATTGGAGCGAGGTGTAAAAGGTATGTCATGGATGAAAACGGCACAGAGACCATCACTCATCTCACCACAAAGACCTGGTGGCTGGTCTTCAACTCAAGATTTTTGATGTTCTCCAGCGATCTTGAGGCCTAGGAATGCCGATTTCAACTGCACAAAAACCTGATACGATGAAGCGTGTTGTACGCATAGTGTGGAAATGTGTTGTTGTCTTCATCATGATCAGCGCTATCAGACTGTTGTATATTAAACTCCGGACTGAAGTCTCCTATGATCCCGTTGCTAAGGCCCTGTTGGATAATGGAAATCTATGGAGCGACATCAAGGTGATTGCCGGAGCCACATCCAGGTATATTCTTGATATTCCATTCATATCGCATGTTTATGCAGTTTTGTCTGCGCTTGCCGCCTACGTTGCCCTGGCCTGGTACGATAGGATTGCTCTCCTTCATCTGGGGCGACTCAGAGGTATCTCATGGTCGTATGTTGCTGTTTGTTCCTTTGTGACCTATGCACTTGGACACAATCTCGGCATGTCGGTTTTATCCGGTGGAATTGTCCGGTTACGTGCTTACTGTGCCAAAGGGCTTAAGGCAACTGAGGTTGCCGCCCTGATCGCAATGTGCTCGTTTACGTTTCTTTTCGGCACACTGTTGCTTTTAGGGGCTGTTTTGTTGTTTGAGCCGGAGATTGTTTTATCCCTTTCAAATTTGATTCCACAGATGGTTTTGCCCAACTGGTTGGTACAGGCAGCGGGGTTTACACTCCTGTTGCTCTGTGGACTGTATGTGTTCGGATCATGGCAGACCTTCAAGCCATTTCGTATAGGGACACTGGATATTGTCTATCCGCGTCTTGGTATCGTTATCCGACAGATATTGGCAGCTCCCCTGGAAATTATGGCTGCCGCAGGCATCATTTATTTTGTTTTACCCGAAGCCGGCAATCCCGGTTACTTTGTTGTGTTAGGAGCATTTATCCTATCCTTTTCCGCTGGCCTTGTTTCCCAGGCCCCCGGTGGCCTTGGTGTGATGGAGGCGGTCTTTCTTGCGGTCATCGATACGGTACCGGCAACAAATGTGATGGCTGCCTTGCTTATCTGGCGTTTACTCTACCTGTTGCTGCCCCTTGTTGTCTCTATTCCCATCATCTTTCTCTTTGAACGGTCAAACGTTTCCTGCACAGATTTTTAATTGTTTCATGCCACTGCACCACTGAAGAATGTTTCTCTGGTGGGTGTTTTCCTTCTTTTCCTTGTTACGCTGCAACAGGCAGGATTGATGTTGTTTTGCCTGGAAATTGACCTTCTTGCCTGTTTTTCTCTGTTGGCGGCATCTATGCTGCTTTCTTCCACCAATCTTCCTTCATAATTTCCCAGCGATTCCGGCAATTTCGGCCTGATGCGAGCAGCATATTGCTCACCGTGTTGAGACCGCCTCAGCAGTGGAGGTGCACACTGTCCTGGCTGTCAGTCAGGTTTTGCGCCTGTTTGTTCGTAGTGAGGCAAAATCAGCATGCTGTCTAACCGATCAAGGGATGTTCCCTTGACGAGCGGGAGCTCTTCACCTGCCGTCAGTGTGGTGAATAGTGTTTTACCGAGTATAAACAACTGTTCCGTACAGCCCGGCTCTTTGTAGGGGAGTGCCCAGGCCGTATGCAGGACAACAGGTTGCTCAGCAAACAGCCCTGCGTAGAGCATGATGTGTCCCTTGTGATAGAGAAGGGTGCGAAAGGGGATACCGAGCTCACGAAGACGTGCTTTCTTGTCGGTGTTTGAAAGATTGCTCAGCGAAATAGACGGGCCGGAGGTGATCTGTTGGTAGGAATTACGTGGCAGCAGGATACCGAACGTCAGGAAAAAATCCCTGGTGGTGGCCGAGCAGTCGCGGTTTCTGTATATTTCTCCCCACCCGTAGGGAGTTTTCAGGAGCTCCGCGGAGATGAGCGTTACGTTTTCAGGGCTGAAGTGCAGCGGATGTCTGCGGGCGTCGGTTTTGGCAATACGGACGCTTGTTATTACCGCATACCTGTCTTTGCCCGTAACCGCAGCTTTGACCAGCCAATACTCCGGCTCTTCTCGTATCAGTGAGTACAGGGAGCCGATTTTTGGTTGCGGCAGGATGTCGCCATCCTCGCTCTGCACCTTTACAAAATCACGGACTATAACCACCTGCTCAGCATGGAGTATCTGCTCACGCTGAGCAGTGTCAACTCGCCTGACAGCGTCGGGTTCCACCCAGCCATTGGCGTAGGCGGTCTCAACATACAGCCATGCCCCATCTTTACTTGTGTGCAGAAGACGAACAGGCTCGTTGGGTTTGATCTCTGCAAATTGGAGGCGGTCAAAAGGAAAGTCGTCCGGAGTCTTATACAATGGCCTGGTTGTCGGTAAAACGCGGATAAATGCAGGCCGGGTCACTATGCCCGGCTCATGCATACTGGGAAACTGTTCCATATCCGCCAGCATCAGAAGAGACTGCAGACGAGCCGGTTCTATCGGCAGCCGGTTTTCTCCGTACCAGGTTGAATGGGTCAGCTGTTGAAGACTGGTATACACCATGTTACCGTCAAAGAGCGGTGCGGATGCTGTCCAGGGTGTAAAGTAATCCCGATGAAAGTGCTGTTCAAGTTGCTGCTGCTCAACGGGGTTAAGTGACTCGGTCATGGCAGCGGCAAAACGACCGGGATCCTGCGGGACTGCGCTGAGTGATCTGAGATCTGTCGGTTGTACGCAGACCTGTTTCTGGTGGACTGTTTCCTGCGGTTTTAAAGACGGGTTGTGCCACGTGGTCAACAAAAAGAACAGACCCGCAGCTGCGGCCATGATAAGGGCACCAATCAGGCAGTTACTTTGCAGGCGGTTCATGATAGTGTTATCCTGTCTGTCGGGCAGACCATGAGCAGCTGTGTACCAGACCCCAGGTTATTCCGACAACCCGATCACCATGTGGAGATAAAAGATGGTGGGCGGTACGCAGCCGGATGTCTGGAATGTAGAGTATATATGCATGAGAGACGCATGCCTCCACCATAACATTCTTCAGGGAAATGTGTTGTGAAAAGATCTGTTTTTCTTGCTGTGATTCTTTTGTCCATCCTGTGGCATTGTGCCGGCTATGCAGAATATTGTACTCAGGGAGAGGCCACCCGCATCTGGATCACACCGCAAAAAAGCGAACCCGAAGTACCTGTTAAAATTATGGCGGTTTCCACGGTTGAACCGCTGACCAATATACGGATGATCAGTCCGCAGGGAGAAACGCTCCTTTTACCCACAACAGCTGGTACCGGCGGGCTGCCATGGCATATAACAGCCGAGACAGGGCCGCTCGGCAATGGTTTGTATCAGGTTGAGGCACAGTCTGGTGACAGAACACTGGCATGCCTGATCATTGGCAATGGACATGACACCCGGGATACTGCAGGTTGGGATGAGATGTACGAGGCGTTTTATGCCGCCTGGATTGAGAAGTTGTTTGATGGCGGTGTTGACGAGGACATCAGTTTCCCATCCCTGGAACCTGTACTCCGCGATCCTGAACGCAACTTCTTATTGAACACCCTGGGGCTTGAGGAAGATGCTGCCCTGTCGGCAACACCGGATTGTGCGGACTTCCCTTATTTCCTCCGCAGCTATTTTGCCTGGAAAAACGGGCTGCCTTTCAGTTATCGGCAGTGTAACCGTGGAAGGGCCGGCAAGCCGCCTTCGTGTGAATCAGCGATCATGAACACTGATTTTGTCCAGCGGGTCAGTCCGGCCTCAAAATTTCGTGCCATGAGTATCAGGCTTATGGATGCCGTACATTCGGGGAACGGTCGCACCGCACTTGACGATGAACAAACCGATTTTTATCCTGTTGCATTGCAACGGGAAACTCTGTGGCCGGGAACAGTCTATGCCGATCCCTACGGTCACACACTTGTGCTGACCAAATGGGTGGAACAGACAGGAAGCAGGCCGGGGCTTCTGTTTGCGGTTGATGCACAGCCGGATAACTCCATTGCCAGAAAGCGCTTCTGGGAGGGGACGTTTTTGTTTACCAGTACCGACAGCGCCGGTCCCGGCTTTAAGCGATTTCGACCAATTGTTGATCATCGACTGTTAAAAAATGGTGAGATCCCGGAGTATTCACCGGAGCAGGCTGAACTGCCATCTGATGTATTTTATGCCAGGATGCACTCTCTGCTGAATCCAGCTGGGTTGGACGCTGGACAGGCCTATGAGGCCACTCTTGCCGCCCTGGTCGAACAGCTGGAAACACGGGTCAGGTCTGTTGAGAACGGTGAAGCATACTTCCGCAGAGGCGGAGCAACCATTCCCATGCCAAAGGGGGCAGCCATCTTTGAAACCATTGGACCATGGGAGGATTTCTCCACGCCGTCCCGGGACATGCGTCTGCTTATTGCCATGGATGTGTTGCTTGATTTTCCGGCCAAGGTGCAGCAGTATCCAAGGCTGTTCCATCTCACGCCAACAGCTGCCCGGCAGATGAGAAAAGAGATCGAGCAGTTACATAATATTTTGATTGCTCAGAAAAAGATCCGATATATTCGCAGCAATGGTGAACCATGGGAGTTGTCGGTGGCTGATATTCTGGCTCGCCGCGCTGCTTTTGAAATGGCCTACAACCCGAACGACTGTGTGGAAATTCGCTGGGGAGCGGAACCAGGAACAGAGGAGTATGTTGCTTGTCAACGGCGGGCTCCGGCAGCACAGATCAAACAGATGGAGAGCGTACGGGCATGGTTTCGCGACACAGAACGACCGCCCCGGTAAGCAGCAAAACCAAGAGCAGGATGGCTTGTACCTGGCCTACTGACAGCGTCTGCTGGCTGGTATAAAAAGAACGCACTGCTGGTTTAGAAAAAACACCCTGTACCAACAGGGGACAACAGCTCCAGTCGGTTCAGCTGACAAACGGCGCAATGCCATGGATGGCCGTGTTGGTGTATTTTTTCCGGGTGGTTTTATCTTGCTGCATGGACAGGTCAACAGGCCGGTTAAAAGGTATGCCCCTGTCTGTGCTGCTCAGACAGGGGCAGCAGAAAGAAGATAACTTTTAAGAACAGGATGAACAATGAAGGTGGTCACTGAACAGGAAATACGGGAAGAAACGGTATCTGCTGTGGCGCAGCAGATGATGATTGCAGCTCGCACTGCACCAAAGGCAAAGGGCGTGGATAACCTTGTGATTGCTCTGTTGAACAGGGACGATATTGCCCGGGTTTCGGCAAAGATGAAGGAGATGGCACGCCGTGACAACCTGTCCGATGTGTTTTTACGCGATGCGGTGAATATCCTTTCTGCGCAGGCCATGGTTGCCTTTGGTACACGGATCGTCCCGCTTGGAGTCCATCCGTGCGGTATGTGCGGCTTTGCCGATTGCGAGGAGAAAAAGAAGCATCCTGATCATCCCTGTGTGTTTAACACCGGGGATCTTGGCATTGCCATCGGTTCTGCTGCAAGCGTTGCCATGGACAACAGAGTCGACAATCGGGTGATGTTTACTGTAGGACAAGCACTGCTGGAAATGGGTGTACTTGGAGACGGGGTGAAGATAATTTACGCGATGCCGCTCAGTGTCAGCGGCAAAAATCCATTCATGGACAGGAACCAGGAAGCGCTTGTTAAGAAGGCATAACACAGGCATGTGCTGGTGCTGTAAATGCGTTCCTGTGTGATGTTCAATGAAAAAGCCGATCAATCAAGGAGATGGAGCATGACTGACAACGTTGTTATTACCTTGGCCTGTGGTACAGATAACCCCAACCGGACCGCCAGGGCCATACATCTGGCCACAGTGGCTCACAAAGAGGGAAAAAATGTAACGCTTTTCCTCTTGGATGAGGCTGTCTATATTGCCAAGAAAGGCCTGCTTGACCATGTACGGGCCGCCACAGGGGATATTGCCGACGATCTGATGGCATATCTGCAGGCCAATGAGGTGCCGGTACTTGCCTGTACACCCTGCGCCAAGGCCCGTGGCATCAGTGAAGAGGATCTGATTGAAGGTGCACGGATGGGGACGGCCGTGGAGTTGATTCACCTGTCCTGCGATGCCGTGGTGATCAGTCTGTAGTTCTTTATCGTTCTGTGCTGCGGGATCAGCGGATAAAGAGACTCCCGCAGCACGGGCATCCCCTGTGGTGATCTGCCGCAGGTCGACACATCAGTCAGCATACCCCGCCCGCCATCCAAAGCACATCTCCGTGCCCGGTGCAGCAGGTTGCGCAACGCCGCCTGCGTCCGCTTACCTCAACACTCTCCATACCAACGTAAACAACCGTCCAGCGTGTTAACAGGCAGCAAAAACTTCTGATACGCCAGACCCTGACCAGGGTCGGGTTATATTGTATCATTGTCCACTGGACCCGCTTGTGCAGTATGAAAAGAGCAGTACAGCAGTGCCTCCACCAGACAGAATCTGTTGACAGATCCGTTGGTAAGGTATATACATGAACATATGTTCATATATAGTGAGGAGCTTGTTATGGCACTACCACGTATACAATCAGAGGTCAGCGCACCATCCGGTGAACAGCCGTCTGCTGTTGACCCGACGAGAACAGAGATCCTGTCGGAAGAGGACGCTCAGGCTGCTGCAGAGCTCTTTAAGATGCTGGGGGAGCCGGGGCGAATAAAGATTCTGCATGCCCTGTCTAAAGAGGAGCGTTGTGTCCATGACCTGGCTGCTCACGTCGGCATGGGGCAGTCTGCTGTCTCTCATCAGCTCCGGCTGCTGCGGAACGCGCGTTTGGTCAAGTATCGTAAGGAGGGTAAGATGGCCTGGTATTCGCTTGATGATGAACACGTCTTCTCTCTGTTAAGTCAAGGAATTGAGCACATTAGCCACAGGTAACACAGCCATGAAATCCAACAGCATACCCTTAGGTATCAACCACATCGGATGTGAGGATGGTTGTTGCAGTCATACGCCCCAAAAAGAGCAGCACGACTCCTGCTGTTCCGGGCATGAACACAACCATGAACATGCAGATGAATCGCTGTTTGATCTGTCTGCTATAAGGACCATTGCCTCCTCTGCAGATAGACCTGATGAAAGAACACAGTTCACAGCGGTGGCCGGGGAAGACACCGGGGGCGGCACCCGGACTGTTTACCGACTGTCAGGTCTTGACTGCGGTGATTGCGCCATGAAACTCGAAAAACGGATTGCGGCATTACCCGGCGTTTCCGCTGCTTCGGTCAACTTTTCCACAGCGAAAATGACTGTTCTGCACACCACTGCTGACCAGATGATCATCCGGACTGTTCAACAGGCGGGATACGGTGCAGAGGTTGAAACTTCGCTGTTACAGCAACCGTCACCGCCTGCGCAGTTGTGGAAAAACCGGAGAGTGCTTGCAACTGTTCTGTCAGGGCTTTTGTTGGGATGCGCCCTTGTGCTGGACTGGTCTGCAGGGCCGCGGTCTGTTGCGATTGCCCTGTACAGCGTTGCCATTGTTACAGGCGGGTTTCATGCAGCGCGCAGTGCAGTGTACAGTCTGCGGGCTCTGTCATTGGATATGAATGTGCTCATGACCGCAGCTGTTATTGGCGCAGCAATTTTAGGTGAGTGGAGCGAGGGGGCGGCAGTGGCCTTTTTGTTTTCTTTTGGTAACGCTCTCCAGGCATACACCATGGAGAAGACACGCCGATCCATTCAGTCCCTGATGGCACTTGCACCGGCAGAAGCTCTGGTGAAAAGGGGTGATGTGGAAGAACTGCTGGCAGTGGAGGAAATTGCGGTGGGCGATGTTATCATCGTCAGGCCGGGTGAACGCATTGCCATGGACGGAAAAATTATCCAGGGAGCGTCCGCAGTCAACCAGGCCACCATCACCGGTGAGTCCATACCAGTTGAAAAAACCAAAGGGGATACTGTCTATGCCGGCACCATGAACGAAGATGGTGTTCTTGAGATCGAGGTGACCCAACTGGCTGCTGACTCCACCTTGGCAAAAATTTTCCATCTTATCGAGGAGGCACAGGCACAAAAGGCTCCTTCCCAGCAATTTGTTGATGTCTTTGCCAGGTACTATACACCGCTTGTCCTTATAGTGGCAGCGGGTGTGATGATTTTACCCTGGCTGGTACTTCACCAACCTTTTACACCATGGTTTTATAATGGTCTGGTGCTGCTGGTTATCTCCTGCCCCTGTGCACTCGTGATCTCCACACCGGTTTCGATTGTATCTGCCATTGGCAATGCCTCACGAAACGGTGTGCTTATTAAAGGCGGTGCCTATCTGGAAGAGATGGGTACCATCAAGTCCATTGCCTTTGACAAGACCGGCACCTTAACCCAGGGAAGAGCAGAGGTGACAGATGTCATCGTTTTTAACGGTTATTCTGAGAACCAGGCATTGGCCCTGGCAGCCGGCATTGAGCATCGATCTGAGCATCCGCTGGCGCAGGCTGTTATGAAACGGGCGGGAGACATCGTATTACCGTCTGTTATGAACTTTAAAGCTCTGCCTGGAAGGGGTGCACAGGCAGAAGTGGAAGGACATCTCACGTATATTGGCAATGCCCGGCTCTTTACCGAACTTGGTCACGATCTTATCCCCTATCAGGAACAACTTCTTGATCTGGAAAAGCAGGGTAAAACAGCTGTCTTGCTGGGAACCCGGGAGCAAGTGGCAGCCATCTTTGCTGTAGCCGACATCTTGCGCGAGAACAGCAAGGCAACGGTCAAAGCGCTGCACAAGGCCGGTCTGAAGCATGTGGCCATGTTGACCGGTGATAACGAGCAGACAGCTGCCTCCATAGCGAAAGCCCTTGAACTTGATGCATTTTATAGTGAGCTCCTGCCGGAAGATAAAGTGTCAGCTGTACAAAAGATGCATCAAAAGTACGGCAAGGTTGCCATGGTCGGTGATGGTGTGAATGATGCTCCTGCCCTGGCTACAGCCACTGTGGGGATCGCCATGGGGGTTGCCGGTTCAGACACGGCCCTGGAGACAGCGGACATAGCACTCATGACCGATGATTTGGGCAAACTTGCCTACATTATACGGTTAAGCCGAAAGACCGTTGCTGTTATTCAGCAGAACATCATTTTTTCCATTGTGATTAAAGTGATCTTCATGATCCTTCTGCTTTTCAATATGGCAACACTGTGGCTGGCGGTCTTTGCCGATACCGGCGCCTCTTTGCTGGTAACGCTCAATGGAATGCGACTGATGCGTCGTCTGCGCGACGGAACAGGGCCGACAGGCGGCAACTAAGCGTACTGTGCACAGGATAGAAAGAGCCGGGTCGGAAAACTGCCCAGCTCTTTTGTTTGGCAGCACTGGCGACCGGAAAGTATCACCGTGCCGACAGGTTGCTGTCAACGCTCGGCTGTGGCCAGTTTGAGTGCCAGTCCAACAAAGACTGTACCTGCAACTCTGTTGAGGAGTATCTGCAGACGATCCGATTTAGCGAGCAGCTGACCAAGGGTAGCGGCCAACAGGCTGATGGCGCCGAAGACCACAAAGGTGGCCACAATAAAAAGCAGGCCGAGAACAATGAGCTGCAAAGAGAGCGATCCTCTGTCAGGGTTCGTGAACTGGGGCAGGAAAGCAAGAAAGAAGATCGATACCTTGGGGTTGGTCACGTTCATGATAATGCCCCGCACATAGTACCGCCACAGGCTGATCTCCTGTGTCTGTTGACTGTCCACCCTGGTTGCGCCTGCCCGGAAGGCATGCCAGGCAAGATACAGCAGATAGCCTGCACCGATGTACTTGAGGGCATGAAAGGCAAGGGCAGAGGTCTGAAAGATAACAGCGGCTCCCAGAACCACGGCACTGGTATGTACAAGCAGACCGGTACAAAGCCCCATCGTTACCACAAGACCAACGAGCTTTCCTTTAAGGGCGGATTGGGTCAGAACAAAGATGTTATCCGGCCCCGGCGCCAGCGCCAGGAGCACGGACGCCGAACTGAACATGACAAGGGTACTGAGATCAGGCATGGTTGTATGATGTTGGAAAGGGATATAAAACCATTTATCAGCAGTGCTGCTGTGCAGAGCAATCTGATGTACAGTGAACAGGTCGTGTGTAGCACGCTCGCTTCAAATTGACAAGGCAAGCCTGCAGGGGCGGAAAGATTGGTTGCGGAACGCCTTTATGTGCTGTCTTTATTGAAAGAGCCATTAGGGTATGATGTGTATAACCGGAAGGAGTGTTGAACTGGATAGATATGTAAGGTGCCGGAGATGAAACAACAACAGTGGTGGCTGTGGCTGATTGGTCTGATGTTACTGGTCAGCACCGGTTGGGCAGGGCAGGAGGATACGATGAGCAGGGCGCGACAGCAGATGGTCAAAGAGATTGAGCAGGATGTGACAGTAACTTCCGGTTCTATCGGGCGTGGTCACCTCAGCCGGGAGATCATGCGGATAATGGGTGAGGTACCCCGTCATGAGTTTGTTCCCGGCAATAAACAGGATGTTGCCTATGTCAATGCTCCACTGCCCATCGGGTACGGGCAGACTATCTCCCAACCCTATATCGTTGCCCTGATGACCGATCTGCTCGCTGTCTCCAAAGAGGCCAGGGTACTGGAGGTTGGTGCTGGTTCCGGTTATCAGGCAGCAGTGCTGTCGCACCTGGTTAAAGAGGTGCACTCCATTGAAATCATACCACAACTGGCAAAAGAGTGTCGTCAGCGGCTTGCACGCCTTGGCTACACCAACATCACGGTTCATGAGGGGGACGGTTATTACGGGCTTGAGCAGGAAGCACCTTTTGATGCCATTATTGTCACTGCAGCCGCCTCCACAATTCCACCACCACTCATTGCCCAGCTTAAAAAAGGAGGGCGATTGGTGATCCCGGTGGGCACTCCCTTTGCCGTACAGCATCTGATGCTGGTGGAAAAGGACGACATCGGCCAGATAACCATGCGCCAGGTACTGCCGGTGCAGTTTGTACCACTGACCGGCACACGAGAGTGAACAGGGTGTAATGAAGCCGACAACAGGGAAAGCCGCACTGGCAGTCGCCCTGGTTTCCAGTGCCGCCCTTGGTTATGAACTGGTGCTCCTACGGTTTTTCTCCCTGATGTACTGGGATCATTTTGCCCACCTGATTATCAGCATGGCCCTGTTGGGGTTTGGTCTTTCGGGCAGTGTACTCAGCCGGCTGCAGCATCGCCTTGTTCCTGTCTTCTCCCGTTCATTTGCCGTCAGCAGTCTTCTTTTTGTCGTTACCCTGCTGCTTGCTGCGTCACTGATCGGTCGGCTGGGCTTCAATCCGCCGGAGATCATCTGGCAGGGGAGGCAGATGATTCGATTCGCAGCGGTCTTCACTGTCACCACGGTGCCTTTTTTCTTTGCCGGTCTTTGTATCGGTCTTACCCTACGGAGTTTTCAGGATGAGGTTGCCAGGATGTATCGGGCCGATCTCTGTGGAGCTGCAGGCGGTACTTTACTGGTTTTTTTCCTCCTCTTTCTGTGGCCGCCACAGTACTGCATCAAGCTCCTGGCGCTGGTTGGCCTGTTGGCACCAATGGTTCTTGTCGGGCGTAACAACACAGGATTGTGGCGTCTGGTTCTTGCAGTATGTGCGGTGGTCTGCCTGGTTTGGCCTAATCACATTCTGGTTCCGGTCATGTCCGAGTATAAGGGGCTAAAACAGGCACTACTGGTGCCCGGAGTACGGGTTGCCGCAGAAAAGCATACGCCGGTAGGCGAATATACCGCCCTTGTAAGTAACAACATCCCCTTTCGGTATGCGCCGGGGTTAAGCCTGCTGGCTCCGGTACTGCCGCCGGAACAGATCGCTCTTTTTCATGATGGACATCCTGTTGGGGTAATTCAGCGTGGCAGTGAAGGGGGGCAGGCCATGGAATTTCTTCGTTGGACTCCCCAGGCCCTGGCCTATGCCCTGATAGATAAGCAGCCGGACGTGCTTGTGGCCGGGGCAGGTGGAGGCACGGATATCTGGCATGCTCTGCTGGAGCAGGCTGTCCGTATTGATGCTGTGGAGCAAAATCGCGGTCTGGTTGATCTGATCACCACCGATTTCACCACCTTCAGCGGTGATATCTACCAGCAAAAACAGGTGCATCTGGAAAGAGGTGATATCCGCGGCTTTTTAGTGGCCAGTCAACAGCAGTATGATCTGATCCAGCTCTCCCTTTTTGGCACGGCCGTACCGGCTGGTGCTGGAAGTGGCCACGCCCTGCGGGCTCAGCCTCTTTTTACGGTTGAAGGGTTGCAGCTGGCTCTGTCTCACCTGACGAATAACGGAATGTTAAGCCTGACTCTGCCCCTGGAACTACCGCCGCGCAGTGCTCTGAAGACAGTGACAACGTTAATGGCTGCCATGCAGCGACTGGATGCAAACAGCGATCCTTTTGCCCATCTGATCGTTATCCGAACCTGGAACACCGCAACTATTATGGTCAGCCGTGCACCGTTATCACATTACCAGCAGGATACAGTCAGGGTTTTTTGCAAGGAGCGGGCCTTTGATATTGACTGGCTGCCCGGTCTGAAAAGCAGCGAAGTCAATCAAATCAGTGTTCTTGATCAACCCTATCTGTATGAGGCGATATCTGCCCTGCGACAGGGCGTTGCTCATCCACTGTCAGCAACCTTTCATGTGACGCCTGCTGTTGATGATCGTCCCTGGTTCAGCCATTTCTTTCGCTGGTCTTCCTTACCTTCTCTGTGGACACAGCGAACAAGCGGGAGCGCGGCTCTGTTGGAATGGGAATACCTGCTGTTGTGGATGTCGTTTGCCGTGGCTCTTGTCATCAGTGTACCGGCAATTTTTTTACCCTTACGCCCGTTTATGCGCAAACACAGGCAAATCAGCCTGGGCCGAAAAGAGAGAGCTGCCTGGATTGTCTACTTTGCAGCCTTGGGTCTGGCGTTCTTTTTTGTGGAAATTACATTCATGCAGCAATGGATCGTCTTTTTACGTGACCCAATACTGGCAATGGCAGTGATTGTGCCTTCGTTTCTCTTTTTTGCAGGACTGGGAAGCGGCGCTGTTAAGCGTTTGCAACAGATGACTTGGCTGCGTGAATGGTCATGGGGTTCTAGACGACCGGTTATGCTTGTCTGCACGGTTATTGTGGTGGTGGCCTGTCTGTACCTGTGGCTGCTGTCATATATCTTCCAACTGGGAGCTGCCTGGCCTCTTACCGTGCGGGCAGTTGTCAGTATCGGACTGATCGGCGGCCTGGCGTTCTGGATGGGGATGCCGTTTCCCCTTGGATTGCTTCGTCTGGGCAAATGGTATCCCGAATGGATTCCTCTGGCCTGGGGAGTGAATGGTTTCTTTTCGGTCATCAGTACCATGGTGGCGATCCTGGTGGCTCTGCACGGTGGCTTTTCAACGGTCATTGGGTGTGCCCTTTTTTTGTATATACTGATTGCCTTTTTTGAGCATCGTGTCTGGGCAAACCGGGCAGTCTGAACATGTAAAAGCAGGTAAGATCCCAGTAAAACAGCGGATACAGTGAACATGTCCAATCTTCTGTCACCTCTTTTTTCCATATTCCGGAACTGTCGTATGCTTATCACAACCATTGTTCTTGTTTGTGTCGGTTATCTCGGCCTGTGCGCGTTCATGTATCTGCATCAACGGAGCATGCTCTACTTTCCGGATGCATCCGAGCTGTCACCGCTGCAGGCGCGTGAACTGGGCCTGCGGCACTGGCCTTCATCCGAACAGTTTCGCGGGTTTGTTGCCGAGCCGGATCCGCAGCAGGGGATTCGCGGCACAGTTATTATTTTTCATGGCAATGGCGGTGCCGCCTTTCATCGCTTCTTTTATGCCAAGGCCCTTGTAAAACAGCATTTCCGGGTACTGCTGGCTGAGTATCCCGGATATGGAGGACGTGATGGGCAACCTGCTGAAACAGCATTGGTGCAGGATGGCACCACTCTCCTTGAGCTTGCCCATGAGCAGTTCGGTCCGCCGCTCTATCTGTGGGGAGAATCACTTGGCTGCGGAGTTGCTGCCGGTGTTGTCAGGCAGACCAGAGTGCCTGTGGCCGGGGTGGTGCTGTTCTTGCCCTGGGACACATTGGCAAATGTTGCTGCAACGCACTATCCGTTTATCCCGGTTCGCTGGTTACTGCGCGACCGATACGACAGTGTCGCTAACCTGCGGCATTTTCAGGGACCGGTGGCCGTGCTTCTGGCCGGTGAGGATGAGATTATCCCGACCCATCACGGCCGACAACTTTATGAAAAACTCATGACCACGAAAAAATTATGGGTCATGTTGGGGGCAGGGCACAACAGTATGCCCATGGCAGCCGATCAGATATGGTGGCAGGAGGTCACTGATTTTCTGACCAAAAAGACTGCGCTGCTCATAGACTAGTCGTCCTTGAAAAAGCCTTTTTTCATATTGCCGGGGCGATCGCTCCGGCACCCTTTTTTTGCCCATCGAAGCGGCACCAGAGGACCAAAAGCAATCCGGTAAAAAGAAGAAACAACCTTTCCCTCAACTTCTTGAGGATAAGACGGATATTGTGCCCTGCTCCACAGAGCAGGGCATTGATTTTATCGCCCAACTCACCCAGCAGGTAATTGCGTCCAAGCTTGCCATCCGCCTTCATATGGCCGATCACCGGCTCAACGGCGCTGCGTCTCTTGAGTTCCTTCTTCATCTGCGGTGTCATTCCCCGCCTGCGACCGGAGATCAACACCTGGGGTTCTTTGATCTTGTGACCACGGTAGCCCCGGTCGACAAAACTGCGTTGAACGGTGCAGCCGGTGATCCGCTGCACCTGCTCAATGGCCCTGCCCAGGGTGTGGCCATCATAGGGATTGCCAGGTTCAGCCAACATGCCCACCACGAAGTTGTCTCGATTGGTGGTGGCCACGCTCACCTTGACCCCGAACTCGTACTTCTTGTGTGCCTTGCCCTTGGCAATGCATTCGACTTCCGGTGCATGCAGGCTGTAGAGCTTGTTCTTGTCCTGTTTCTGCTGCGTCAACAACCGCTCAGCCAGGGCAAGCTCGGGAAGAAGCACTGGGCCAAGCGCCTGCTGCCCTTCGATCTTGCGCACAATGTCCCGATACACCCTGCCCAGATAGGTCTTCAGCCGTTTTACCTCCCGACGGGCTCTTCGGGTTTGGCGGGCGTGAAAATACCGGCCGGCCTTTAACAAGGCCTGACGTCCAAGACGGGAGTAACTCTGCCGAAGACGAATGCCCCAAACCGCAGCCAACTTGACCAGTCGTTCCCGACTGCGGTTGTACAATCGTGAATCGGTCGGAAACGCCACCGCCTTTTCCTGAACAGTCGTATCAACAATCACTCGCTCCAAACTGGTCGGCGCAACCGCTCCGCTTGTCAACCCCGCCTTTATCGTGAGCTGCAGGATCAATTCCGATCCCTGCTCACCTATCCTCTTTCGCCAGCGACTCAACGAAGACGGATCGATCGGCAGTTCATGACAAAAGTACTCTTCCCCGCAGAAATATTGATGGTACGGGTTCTCCACCCACCGCCGTACCGTCTCTTCGTCTGACGTGTTGAACGCATGGCTCAGATAGGTCAGGCCTACGAGCAAACGAATCGGGAGCCCCGGCCGGCCTTCCTCAGAGTACAGCTTGCCAAACTCGCTTTCAAACACTCCCCAGTCGATCAGCCCACTCAGCCGGTACAACTCATGACGATGATTGAGAATGCTCTCCAAACGGTTGCGGAACATGTCCAACTGGGGGCTGGAAATCTGCTTCTTCGGCTGCATCGAAAATCACCAGAAATTGAAGGGGAAAAGTGCAATATCCTGCAATTTACAGTGCTATATTTTTCAATTTTTATCCATATATTCCAACTCGTTGAGAGTTTTTCATGGCCGACTAGACTAGGGTGTCGGATGGATTGACAGCAGGCAGCCGGAGCGGCTGGTTACTGATGCCTGGTTCGAGCAGATTGTTTGCACGTTATTTGATCAGGCGTCGCCGCATGACCACCAGACTTATCCAGAAAAAGATCAGCAGAAAGACAGTCAGATACCCCAGGCTTACAAGTATACTTCCCTCAATAAGCCCGAGGCAGCAGTATCTGCTGAGTTCAACCAGATGGTAGAGCGGAAACCCCAGGGCCGCGGTCTGAGCCCAGGCAGGCAGGCCGGCCACTGGAAAGAAGGTGCCGCTGAAAAGAAACATGGGTGTGATAAATAAAAAGGTCGGCAGGTTAAACATATCAATGGATGGTATGATGCCGGTAAAAACCATACCTACACTGCCAAAGGCCAGGCCGCCCAGAAAGGCCAGCGGCACGATCAGCAACCCCTGCGGCAGGGTGACGTATCCAAGCAGAGCCAGCACCATACTCATGATGGTTGCAGCAGCAGTGGCCTTGGTCGCGCTCCAGACAATCTCCGCCAGAACAATCTCTTCCAGAGACAGCGGTGTGGTCATCATACCGTCAAAGGTCTTCTGATAGTACATCCGGACAAACGAGGCATAGGTTGTCTCGAAAAAGGCGTTGTACATAATGGAGATGGCAACCAGAGCCGGTGCTATGAACTGGGTATAGGTAAGCGGGTGCTGATCGTAGCTGACCTCGCTGATCAATCCCCTGAAACCAATGCCAAAGGCAAGGATATAGAAGGTGGGTTCCAGCAGCGGAACCATGAAGTTGACCTTCCAGATCTTACGGTAGACAATCAGGTTTCGTCGCCAGACCCTGAGAAAGCGCCAGGAAAGGTTAGAGAGTTGTATCATTCGCGTAACTCCCTGCCGGTAAGGCGCAGAAAGACATCTTCCAGGGTGGCGGCACGGAAGGTGCACTCGCGGCTGCAGAATTTTTCGTGGATGGCCTGCTCCAGGGCGGTATCACCGTTGCTGTAGATAACCAGCCGTTCTCCCATTACATCAAACGCTACGTTCTTTTCCTGTAAGAACCGTTGCAGATCTTCCTGTTGGGTACCGGTGAGTTCGATGAGAGACTGACCGACATGATCGTTGATCAGTTCCTGGGGTGTTCCCTCCACCAGAATCTGCCCATGATCCATGATAACCAGCCGGTCGCAGAGTTGTGCCGCCTCCTCCATATAATGGGTGGTGAGGATAAAGGTGGTGCCGCGGGCACGCAGGGCATGCAGCCTGTCCCAGAGCAGATGTCGTGATTGGGGGTCAAGGCCGGTGGTCGGCTCATCCAGGATAACGAGCTCCGGCTCGTTGATCAGGGCGCGTGCCAGGGTTAAACGTCGGGCAAGGCCACCGGAGAGATCGCCCACCTTGGCATCACTTTTTTTGTCCAGGGCAAAGAAGTGGAGCAACTCCCTGGCCCGTCTTTTTGCCTGTTCCCTGGGGATGCCGAAGTAACCGGCAAAGATGAGCAGGTTTTGCAGCACCGACAGATCAGGATCCAGGGTGTTGTCTTGTTGACAGACACCGATCCGGGCACGAATGCGCCGCCAGTCCCGGGTGATATCCAGACCGAACACGCGCAGGCTGCCGGCACTGGGTGGCGAAGCACCGTATATCATCCGAATGGCAGAGGTTTTACCAGCACCATTCGGACCAAGAAGACCGAAACACTCGCCGGTCTGCACCGTAAAGGAGATACCCGCCACAGCGGTAAATCCGTTGTACTGTTTACCAAGCTCACGTACCTCTAAAAGAGGTGGTGCTGTTGATGGTGGTGCCTGACTGGACCTTATGGCGTGATCAGTTTCCATTCTTTTGCAGCGGTTTGTGGTGTTTTTGTCTGGTGATGGTGCTTTGCAGTGCTCAACCCGTTTTTTGTAGATCCTGGACAGTGCAGTCAGTATAGATGTTTTGGATCAATACCACAGCCGGTACCGGTACTGGCGTTGCATGACGATCTGCTGTTGTGTATCTGTCTGTGTGCACATATGCCAGGCTGTGCCTTCACTGTATCAGCAGAGGTAGAGCAGCCTGGCCATTGGTTGGCTGGATCTTGACGGGCCTGCTGCCAGTGATCTGGCAGCAGTGTTGTTTTTTGTTTAGCCGGCAATGTGTTGTTTCACCCAGGCCACATAACGGTCCATCCAGCCCTGGAAGAACGCTTTGCTTCCCTGGCCGATATTGCCGTCCGCATCAAAAAAGTTCTCGTTCACCTGCAAAAACATTTCCGGCTGGCCAATGGTGGGTACATCAAGAAAGGCCAGCACATTGCGCAGATGCTGCTGGGCAAGAGCTGTGCCGATCTGACCGATGGAGATGCCGAGTACGCCGGCTGGTTTACCGCCCCAGACACTCTGACCAGGGGGACGCGAGGCATGGTCAATGGCATTTTTCAAAACACCGGGAATAGAGCGGTTATATTCCGGGGTGACAAACAACAGGCCGTCTGCCGAGCGAATTGCATCCTTCAAACGCTGTACTGTTGGGGCCTGATTGGCATCATCATCCTGGTTGTAGAGCGGTAAATCACCGATCTCTATATGCTTAAAGGTAAACTCCGGTGGTGCCAGCCTGGTAAGGGCATCAGCCAGCTTCCGGTTATACGAATCTTTTCGTAAACTACCAACAATAACGGCAATAACAGTCTGACTCATGAAACCTCCTTTTGGGCAAAACAAGAGCGCCTCTATGGTTGAAAGTTGAGATGCCGATCGGCCGGTTATGTGTAGTACCATCCAATCGGCTTACATTACTCTCTACCTACAGTGTGCCTCTCCTGGTTGGTTGTCAATGGCAACTAAAAAAGGCAGTAAGGCTATCTGCCAAATGAAGAATTGATTACTTTTTAATGTTGTTTTGTTGTTGATGATTATGAGAATGATGAACGTAAATATGCTGATAACTCAGTTTTTATTTGTCATAGTCGTGGGATGGAAGTACGTATAGCCGTACTTTAGATAGGCAGGTTTTCATACTGTGCTCTTATTGTCTGAAGACAGGAGTCTTTATATTCATTCCTTCTACAACCTATGTACACGATAACAAATCTTTTTTTAGCATGACACCAGGGAAGAAAAAATATCCATCGCCGATTGAAAAGCCATTTTGTGAAACTGACACAACAACCAATGGTGAGTTACAGCAAATAGATCCGAGAATATTTCGTTTAATCATTTTTGGAGGAATGGAGAAAGAACAGGAGGCACTGCTCAACCATCTGTTTCAAAGTCCACAACAGGTTATTGACAATCAGCAGGCAGCGTTAGAACGAGCAACTAAAAATATTGTTTTCTTCGATACAACAAGTAATCTTTCCTATCGTCATTTTAACTCAACGCAACGTAAGTATATCGTTGCAACTGTGTCCAAGCCCGGCCAGTATCTTGACAACATGGTTTGTGATGCTTTTATCGCTGATGTGGCTGTGGTCCTTGTCGATGCCAGTGCTCAAGACACGGATCAGGTGATGGCGTACATGTGCAGAGCATGGCTGGTTGGTATACGGCATGTCATCCTGGCGATGAATAACGCAGATGCAGTTTTTCGTAATCAACAGAATTTCGAGGATATCTGTACTACTTACAAACATGCAGTAGAACCCTTAGGGTTTAAAAGTGTTACAACCATTGCTCTGTCTGTGCTTACCGGGGATAATATTATTTCGCTTTCAGATAAGATGCCATGGTATACAGGGCAATCTCTTCTGTCCTGCCTGGACAATCTGCAGGTTGAATCGTCATCTGACTATAAAGTTATGTTCCTGGTACAAAACTCTGACAGGAACGAACATGGACTTTCAAAAGTTCGTGGTGTTGTAGCAACAGGAGAACTTTGTGTTGGTGAGCAGTTACAGGTACTACCATCTGGTGATACCGGCAGAGTAGTACAAATTGATACTCCTGATGGGAATGTTGACAGTGTAAATGCAGGTGAAACAGTTACTTTAATACTTGATCGAACGGTTGCCGTTACCATGGGAGATGTACTGATGCCAATCAATACATCGTTTGAAATGTCTGATCAGTTTCAAGCCACACTTTTTTGGATGCACAAAGACATTGGACTGTCCGGCCGCAGATATTTGATGAAGCTTGCTAATCAGAAGACCAACGCCTGGATTACAAATATTAAGCATCTCATCGATATAAACACCAATGCACAGCTACCGAGTCGACAGTTAGAATTACATGATATTGCGGTATGTAACCTTGCCCTCAGTCATCCTGTATACTTTGATACAGTCCAAAACACGTTGATTTTCGGTAGTTTTATTTTGATGGACCGTTTTGAACAAACAACAGTGGCTGTCGGGTTTATCAGGCACTATTTACGCAGATCCCGCACGGTGCATCAACAGGCATTGAGCATTACTCGGCAAGATCGCGAACGACTCAACCGTCACCGTGGTAAGGTAATCTGGCTTACCGGTCTATCTGGTGCTGGCAAGTCCACCCTTGCCAACAGGCTGGAAAAACAACTTTATGCTTCAGGAAGACGCACCTATGTTCTTGATGGCGATAATATCCGTCAGGGATTGAATAGAGATCTTGGGTTCACAGAGGCTGCCCGTGTTGAAAATATTCGTCGCGTTGCTGAAGTAGCCAGGCTGATGATGGATGCCGGTCTCGTCGTGATAACAGCGTTTATCAGTCCGTTTCGAGCTGAGCGACGGATGGCCCGGGAATTAATCGGTGCAGAGAACTTTGTTGAGGTGTTTGTTGATACCCCCTTGGAGGTGTGTGAAAAGCGTGATCCCAAGGGATTATATCAAAAAGCACGCAGTGGTCGACTGCCTAATATGACCGGTATTGATAGTCCTTATGAACCGCCGGACAATCCAACAGTTGTGTTTAAGCAAAACAGCTCAATCCAGGAGATCTTAGCACTTTTGAAGTTGGATGCGAATATTTCCGATTGAGGCGTATAGTATAGATTGATAGAAGATGATGAAAACTATTGGTCATCCGGTTGTTGTTGCAGCCACTTAACAAATCGTGACAGTCCTTCTTCGAAACTCATACCTGGTGACCAATCTAAATACTGACGCGCTCGTTCTATATCTAAAACATTTGAGGGCACATCGAACGGGCGGCCGGGTAAATAACGGCGATGTACCGGCGAGCCAGTGACTGTTTCGATTGTATCCAGTATCTCATTAAGACTGTGTCCCTGGCCTGAGCCGATATTAAAAATTCGTTGATCACCGCTGTATGCAAGCGTTGCCAGCATTGCCTCTATAACATCAGCTATATAGATGTAGTCTCTGGTTACCGATCCGTCTCCCCATATCTCAACAACCTCTCCTCGTAATATTTTACCAAGAAAAACAGCGATAACTCCCTGACTTGAATGGACTCGTTGCCGTTCACCGTACGGGTTGGAAATACGTAACACACTGTACTCCAGCCCATGAAGATGTCTGTACAGTTCGAGGTATTTTTCAATGGTCAGTTTAGAGATACCATATGAGCAGAGGGGATTTGTGGGATGGTCCTCATGGATTGGAATGTTGAGTGGAACACCGTAAACTGTGCCTCCTGAAGAGGGAAAAATAATTTTTTTAAGACCTGTACGTACAGCATGATTGAACAATTTTATTGTAGCAACAACATTGCTTTCAACATCGTATACCGGGTCGGCATTTGAAGATTGCGGAAGTGTTGTAGAGACGAGATGAAAGCAGAAATCGCAACCTTTGAAAGCGTCAACAATATCTTTTTCATTGGTGAAATCGCCCTCGAACATCTCAAAATTTGGATTGTTACGTAATTTATTTTCCAGAGGCACTGCATGAGGACGATCAAAGCAGCGGACATGATAGTCTTGTTGCAGTAAAGCATCGATCAGATGTAGTCCGATAAAGCCACGACCGCCAATCACCAGACAGGTGCTGGAGGTATTTGTAGATATATTTTTGTGAGACTCTGATGATTTCATATAAGATATCGAAAATTATTTGTTAGAAATTAAGAGTCGAAAAGTATTCGATACCCTACAATCGACTGATATGATAATAGTTAATGTCCTTAATTACTTGTATATGCAAGGCGAGACTCATACAGAGTCAAGATTTCGTCTACATATTCTGCAATTGATTTTGGTTTACGGCAGTTACTGCTGAGTTTTTCAAGAAGATTGTGTTCATCAAGTAAACGTCTGAGCTTTGCGGCCAAGTCTTTAGCATTACCTGGTTCAAATAATAATCCGTTTTTTTCATTGTGGATGACTTCCGACATACCAGGAAAATCAGAAGACACTACAGGACATCCGGCAGCCAGTGCTGAGTGGATTACCAGAGGGGCGTTTTCAAACCAGATAGAGGGGACTACCAGAGTGTCAATACCGTCGAGAATTTCAGCAATTTGAGTGTTTGGAAAAGTGCCGCAAAACTTGATAGAAGGAAAGTCTTCAGCCAATTCCTGCAACTTGTTGTAATAGTCTGGAAAATCTTTTGGATTTCCATAGATTTTCAGTAGTACATCTTTATGGTTGAGTAATCGAACTGCCTGGATAAGTACATGACATCCCTTATGATTTGATAACCCCCCTATAAAACCAAATGTATAAGCTGTTCCAGCAGTTCGACTACGGAGACGAGCTTCATAGTTGTCCATGTTGATGCCATACATATACTGCTTGATTAACTCTGGTCGTACCCCGTTTCTAACCAGTACCTCAGTCATCACAGTGGTTGGTGAAACAATACCATTGAGGGTGTTCAGCCGTGAAATCAGGTAATTGCTTCGTTTTGAAAGTGCGGAGATTTCATTTACAAACGGGAGCTGACGAGGTAACCAACCTTTTCGGACAATGGCAACTGCTAGGTTTGCAAGGCTATCTGGTGCTGCTTTTGCAAATTTTTCAACCCACCCCCAACGAGATCGCATGGCAACATGTCGAACACAATTAGTTGCCAGTTTCTCTGGTCCTTTGCAAGAGGTTCCATCATCCAACATAAGCAGACTCATAGGGCAAACACTCCAAAAATCAGTTGGTGTGAAGTACGTGGGGATGTTCATATTAACAGTGACATCGATGATAGCTGCGCTTAACCGAGACATATGAAAGATATGCACTAGATCGGGTTTAACATTATTTAATAGTTTCCGAAAGTAACGAGCCACCAGGTTGTTGGTGTACTCTATTTCCATAATCACATTTTGATCACCCATGGGGATGAATTCGTGTGTAAAACGGTATACGTTAATGCCATCTATCTGGTACTCATCAAAACGCTCGTCATCGTTTAATGATGTCTTTGCTGGTGCTCCTGTCAGGACAGAAACCTCGTGACCACGTTCTACTAAGTCCTTTGCCACGCTATAGGTCAGCACCTCAGTGCCGAAGTTGTATTCTGGAAGAAATTGATGGGCGGTCAGAATAATTTTCATGAATTTCGATATCCGTGGGTAAAATTTAAAATTTTGTCTGAATTTGTATTGAGATAGCTGATATTAAGGCGGTCATTAATCAACGTACATTTTCCAGCCCTCGGGTCTTACGATTAAACGGTAATTCAATCTATTGAGTATGAATCGTTTGCCAAACATGATTCCAATGTTCGGTGATTAACGTACTTATTAATAGCATCAAAATTATCAGAAGTTTTTTCCTTTCCGCCAGCCGTATAGTAATTCCATGTCAAATCATATATTTTTTTTAATGTTCGAATACACAACGCAATAATAGTTGCTTTCATACAGTCCGGAAATGTGGATAATTTCTATTGCTCTTTCACGTACTGCACAGATCTGATTAGAAGGAATGTTTATAATAATTGCTTCGCAAGCAGCTATAATTTCTGTATAAATGCATCATTTGAACATAAGGAGAATGGATATTGTTGTTAGATATTTCGATCACGTTTAGCATTTAATACATCACGTAACTGCTGAATAATTTGTTGTGTGTGTTGTTCAATGAGGCGCAATGGTTTTGTCCATCTCCATGACCGAGATTGTACCAGAGTATCAATGTATTTTTCCTGTAAATCAATCTGTTCGTTTTGTTCATCAATGTGTTTCTTTAGGTTGTTGGTTTTAGTGTCTGGTAAGATGCTGTATACATCAAATAGTCCACTTTCTATTAACAGATTTCTATAATCATATTTATTGCATAGGGCCGAACTGTGCACAGTGTTTGTTATCTCATGATATAAGATGTTGATGCCAAATCCCCAAGCACTTCGTGGCATATTAGGGGTCAATGAGACGTATGCTAACGCCCTGACAATTGAAAAGTCCTTCTCGCTACATACCTCAGAGATTTCTGGAAAAATTTGGAGCAGGTCCTCGAATTTCTTACAATTCAAAAAGTTGCATCGCAGTATATACCATTCATTTTGAGCACGAATTTTATTGTTGTTTGATAAGCTGCTCGTATTCGAACCATCCGAAAAAAATCTGTGTTTGACCAGTCTTTCCTCTACAACCGCAGCATTGTGCTGCAGGAGTAAACGAGACCACATCTCAGCATCAGCAGTTTGTGCAAGGCCAAATTTGTAAAGCCCCACACTGTCATAACAACTCTTCCGTACAAGGGCACTTGGATGATTCAGATGATTTTCACCTGAAAAAAGTTCTCTAAGCAGCTGCCATCGATTGTATGGTCGATTAAACCAGTCAAGGTCTAGTTTGTACCCGTTTTCATCAATAATTTGTACCCAGGTAAAAACAGCTCCTATATCTGGACATTGTGTAAAAATATCAAATTGTTTCTCAAGTTTTTTTTCTTCCCAAACATCATCTGAATGGTGAATGGCAATGAATTCACCTAAGGCCACTTCGGAAATTGCTTTGTTAAGCCCGTAAACACCTCGTCTTTGTTCATCGTTACGAAAAGATTTGATACGTGGATCATTGTAGCTTTGAATAATATCCCAGGAGTTGTCTTTAGAGGCATCGTCCCAGATGATGAGTTCAAAGTCTTGAAACGTTTGGTTTAAAACACTGTCAATGGCTTCACGCAAAAATAAAGCATGATTGAATGATGTTAAAATAACGGATATTCTTGGTGTCGAAGTCATATTGTCTGCTGGTATTTATATTGTCTGGATGTGAAGAATGAGATTGCAATACGGGTAAAAGTTGCAAACTGTGTACTGTTAAGATGATGTTTTTACAGACAAACAATACATGTGTAGCATTAGCCGTAATTACTGATATGATACCTGTGAAGGTGTGGTGGAATTTTTATACCGTGCACGCAGCCCATGTTTTCAGAATATTGTTACTCATCCGATTAAGATATGCTGATTGTTGAGTTATCTGTTTTCAGCCGGGTTGCTTTAAAGTAGGTTTTCCCCTGATAGGGAGTTTCTGGCATCTCTATTTTAGACATGAGTATCTCAAAATATTTTTTGGGACAATCGCAAAACTCTTCGTATTGAACAGTCATTTTTCTGGATTCAGCAACCTTTGTTAACCCTGACTTAACTGCCTTATTAATAGCGCGAACCTGGCCTAAGGCCTGTTCAAATGGTGCAAGTTGCATCAGTTCTGTTTTTTCCGGAATATTAAAAGAATACCATTTTCTCTTATCATCAAATTGGCGTTTACGCGCTTCAAGTACCGAGACTGCATTAGCATGCTCATCTCTTGTAATATGAACGAACAACACCTTGTTTAAAATAGAGTTCATAAAAGGAATATTGTAATTAAACAGCATCCCTTTGGCTGCAAAGGGTTTTTGAAATACAGTCATCAACCCGGTTAACTCAGCCAGCATATTTTGTGTGTCCACAGTTTGCAGCAACTCTTCATCCGTCCACACATCGCGGTCCGGTTCGGCCAGAAACCGCCGCCAAAAGTACCAGAACTCATTCGGAGCGAGTACACCTTTAGTCTTACCGTTCTCGGATCTGTACGCAGTCTGATGGGCAAATTCTCCCAACTCGTCGCGAAAGTTGTATTGTGGATCAGTCAACAGAAGCTGTATTTTTGCACCAATAATGGGTGACTGATAAAATCGCGATAGCAGGTTGGTGGGGTAAGCAATGAGACCGGTATTGGCAAGCCACTGGAGAAACAGGGTGGTGCCACTGCGTAATGGACCCATTATCAGGATAAGAGGGTATGGCAGAGATTTATCCAGATAATGATGAACAAGTTGGTTTTCAGTTGGTTGTAAATCTTTACCCAGTTCCCGAAGAAGAAACTCTAGATCTTCGTTTTTTTGAAATTTTTTTGATCGTGTTTCAGTTGACATCGTATTCCTTTAAAAATCGACCGCACTGTTTCTGACTATTGAACATCATTACATCAATAATAGAAAGATTTGGTATGAAAGATGTATTGAATTGTTGATATTCAACAGCTCGTGGTTGAATAAATGATAGTCGCAGGTCTTTTTGGTGGAATTTTTCATGATTATACAGACCTCGTCCACCAGGTAGATTGATATATTCATTAACTCCTAAAGTCTTACAGATAGAAAGAATTTTGTCCTGTCCTTGTAATGTATTGTCTTTTGTTAAGGATGAAGAAAAATACCATTTCGGATGTACATTCAAATATTCACAGGTCTGTTTTAAGGCATAGTCCAAAAAATGAACTAAATTTTTTTCTTTTTGCAGTAAAATTCGTTCCAGCAGGGGAAATATATCTTTAAAATATGGTGATTTACTGTAGTTATGTTGAAGTGTTTTTAATAATTTTTCTCCGTTGCTGCCCACCTTAACCTGATTAATCAGAGAGTTTAAACTGCCACCTAGCACTTGCAGCGTAATACGTTGTTTACCGTTTTGTGAAAAGATATGGTTACGATTAATCCATCCTCTTTTTATATACTGTACGTCATCATAAATAACGAACATATCCACAGCTTTTATAAGTTGAAAATAACCCAGGTAAGGAAACAGGTAAGGCTGCATGATTGCCAGCTTCAAGCGAACCTCCTTAAACAGTAATTGCATTTTTAATGCAACTTGAGATCATGTTAACTTCCTGCCGGGTAAGTGTTACGTAAAGGGGGAGAGCCAGCACACGTTGAGACAGTGATTCTGAAACTGGACATGGTTTTTGCAAATTTTTATGTAAAAAAGGTAGTGTGTTCAGAGAGGGGTGGAAATATCTTCTTGGGAATATGTTGTGGGCCTGCAAGAGTTTTCGAGCAGCCATCATAGATTCATGGGTGTTGAAAACAACAGGATAATACGCGTAATTATACTCCAGGCCATTAACAACCCCAGGGCGCTGCAGCTTCAAATCTGCCAGGTATCTGTCATACCAGCCAGAGCGTTCACAACGTGCGGCAATGATCTCATCAACCTTTGGTAAAACGGCTAAACCCATAGCGGCGTGCAGTTCGGACATCTTGGCATTGATGCCAAGGTCGAGGTACTCATCCTCGCCCACGTGTCCGAACTTGCTCATAAGAAAAACCCGTTTAGCCACTTTTTCATCACGGCAAACGACGGCTCCGCCCTCAGCTGTATGGAAAAGCTTAGTTGCATGGAAGCTCAAAGTACTACAGTCGCCGTGTCTCAACAATGATTCTTCATTCAAACGCACACCAAAAGCATGGGCAGCGTCATAGATTACTTTAAGGTTATGACGATTTGCTATTTCTTGAATGCGTACAACATCGCAAGGATAACCGTAAACATGAGTAGCCAGGATGGCGGTTGTTTTTTTTGTAATTGCTGCTTCAATCAGATTTGCATCAATGCAAAATGATTGGGGAGCAACATCCACGAACACCGGTGTGCAGCCTTCCCAAAGTATGGCATTGGTTGTGGCCACGTAACTGTATGGCGTGGTAATGATTTCGCCTCGGAGATCCAGGGCCTTGATGGCCAGCTGAATAGCCAGAGTGCCATTGCTTACGAGCTGAATGTGCTCGACGCCAAGAGTTTCAGCCAGTGCTGCTGACAGATGTTTAACAAGAGGGCCGTTGTTGGTAAGAACAGCGGTATGCCAAACATCTTTCAAGTGACTTGCAAAGTCATCAAAGTCGGGAAGGGTAGTTTTAGTGACGGGAATCATTAGGCCTCGTATCCGAAACGTCTAAGGGCTGCTCGCGTTTGACCCGACATATCGTTAAACATTTCAGGGTTTGAGCGTTTCCAGCCGAAAACGTTATCAGCAAATACCGCTTTTTTCTTCTGCTTGTTCCACTTGTTGAACTCGCTGGACATGTGGCTATCCATCTTCATTTTTCGGTAGACCGAATAATCGATTAATTTTTCAGGTAACAGCATCCCGTCTTCGAAGGAAAAACCTAAAAAGTTTAACATACGGGAAGTATGGACTTCTGGGGCAAGCACAAATTCCTCATATTTGATTTCTAAATATTGATGTGTTTCCAGAATTTTTTTTGCATCGTCTGCAATTTTTGACACCTCATTTCCCCAACGTTCAAGGTTATCTGCTGAAGAGTCGTGCCACCAGGGTGTGCGTGCAAAAGAAAGAGCAACATCCCGCCCATCGCGAATTATATGAATGAATTTGGCTTCAGGAAAAAGCTTGTTCATGAGATCAAGCCGCTGTCCATACCATGGTGTCTGTTCCAGAAAAAAATTCTTTCCTTTGCTCTTGGCAGTGGCAGAGTACAGATCTGACAGCAGCAGGCTAAGATCTTTTTCCGGATATTCTCGAGCGTTGAAAAACTCCTGATAGTCGAAGAATTTTTCAAACTGATGCGGACACAAATTACCCACAACCTTTATAAACTCAGGTGCCTGCCATGTCTGCGTTTCTGCTGTTGCAAAGTACTCATAAAGTCGTGGACCATTGCCACTGTAGCCGAATATAAGCTGTAATTCGTGAGGCACACAAATTCGTGAATGCGCATTCAGGATTTGAGCGAGCATGGTAGTACCGCAACGCCCGGTACCAATCACGAATGCCAATCGTGCATGCTTGTCCAAAGATAACTTGTCAGGTATTGGCCAATGGCTTTTCATAAAAGACTCCTTTTGATGCAAGCACATCAAATAATAATCTTTCTTTATATGTTATATAGTCAACGGTTTCTGATGTCCAATAACTACTTCGGTTTGATGACTTTTTCGGGGTTACATTAATATCAGGTTCATTGATTATAGGATCGCATTCATCCTCAGAAAAGCCAACACCTAAGAGAAACAACTTCAAATCATTTCGTAAAAACTCCTGTCGCAAGAAAATTATTGACCCCATATCGCTAGTGTCCTGTTTGGTTAGTGTCGTCTTTTAATTTTGAGACCTTTTCAAGTATCACCGCTGCAGTCTTTGTCCATGTGAATGGCTTGGCCGATCTGTTATTGTGCTGCTTGATGAAGCGGTGGATTTCATCTCTGAGATCTTTGACACTTGTAAACACCCCTCGGTGGATGGCTCTGCGCTCCAGTTGGCCGAACCAGCTTTCAACCGCATTCAGCCATGATGCACTGGTTGGTGTGAAATGGAACGTAAACCGAGGGTGGGCCTTGAGCCATTGCATCACATCTGCCGTTTTATGGGTACTGCTGTTGTCCAGTATGACATGGAGGGCAACCTCGGCTGGAACGGCCCTATTCAACTGCCGCAAGAAGTCGAGAAACTCCTTGGCTCGATGCCTTTTGGTTGTTCGGCCAAGCACTTGTCCGGTTAAAATGTCGAAGGCAGCGTATAAATTGGTGGTGCCATTTCGTTTGTAATCATGCGTGCGACGCTCAATCTGGCCGGGCCGCATGGGCAACATTGGCTGGGTACGATCCAACGCTTGAATCTGCGTTTTCTCATCAACGGAAAACACAGCCGCATTTTCAGGTGGATTCATGTACAGGCCAACAATATCGATTACTTTCTCAGCAAAATTCGGATCATTGCTGATTTTGAAATTTTTAAGCCGATGCGGTTTTAAATCGGCTGCATTCCATATCTGTCGCACCTGCCACGTGGTGACCTTGGCGGCTTTGGCCATAAGGCGAACACTCCAATGGGTTGCCTCATGAGGAATGCACTCAACTGTCATCCGCAAAACTTCTTTGACCGTTGCATCGGTCAGTTTTTTTGGCTGGCCGCTACGAGGACGATCGACAAGCCCGTGGATGCCATACTCTTTAAATCGTTTCCTCCATCGATAGATTGTGCGAAAAGTTGTCCCTAATTCGACAATCAAATCCTCGGCAGTTTTACCTGATGCCGTTAAGAGGATAATCTTGGCCCGAGATGCCAGATCTTGGGCTGTTTTCGGTGAGCGCAACAACGCCTCAAGGTCTTGGCGTTGTTCGTCTGTTATCGTAAATTTCTCGTGTTTGCGTGCCATACGGCACTATAACACAAGAAATATTAAAAGACTCTATTAACCGCACGGGACACTAGCAGCACTTTTTGATTTAATGTAATTTTCATCAATTGAGTCTAATACAACATTCGGATTTTTAAAAAACATCTGGATAAATTGTGCAGTTTGATTTCCTATGTTGGCTTTAGGCGAGATCCCATTAAAACGCCCATAGATCATTTCATAATCTGTAAAGCGCACATATTCTTCAAAACTCAGGTCAGGGAATTTTTTAAAAGTTTTAGAGATAATTTCTTTGGGTACAGCAGTCCACTCAGCCCAATGTCTGAACTCGTAAGTCGAAACCACCCTGTCATAAGGATTGCGAATTATTGAAACCACAGGTAAATGGCTATATTCAAAAGGTATTTGAGAATAGGTGCCGTGCTGATCGGCAGGGCGAGATTGTCCTTTGATTTTTATATTCGGCAACTGCAAATCAATACAAAACTCGCTATGATCCCATACCCTTCTTTTTTCGACTACTTGTTTTATTACGGAACGGGAAAATGTTGATCCCGTTTTTGGATTATTTAACATTAAAAAATTTTTTGTTATTAACATAGTAGTTAATTTTTAAGGTCTGTTATCAGGGAAGTGACCTATTCTCAGGTTGACTGGGATGAATACCTTTGACCAGATTTTCGCTACATCCCAGCGATCAACATTAAAGATCACAGCATCACTTACAACATCTAAGTAGTCTACGCTAACACCTCGTTTTATGGGGGTTGAGATAAGGGCGCAGAGGCTATAAATGCCGTCTTGTATCGGAAGACACAGGCTGTATTCGATACGATAGCGACTCCCTGACTTAACAATCAGGAAGTCACGCTCAGCTAACAGAAAGTTGCCAGCAACCAGGTTGATTTTTTTATCATCAAGTATGTTGAAGTTAACAGATATTTCCTTTTCACATTCTGACTCGACATAGATAACAATTCTGACTTCCTGGTTGAAGCTGACGAGTTGCAGTGGGTTACCCTCAAGGTCCAGAAGTTCAACGTAAGTGATATGGACACCACCCGAGCCGTATCGCATTGCTGCGGCACGACGGTCAAACTCTTCTGATCGTTTGAAAGAATGCTCGGCCATTCTGGTATCGATCAGATTATCTGTCCCAGGTTGGTCCTTCTCATTCACCACCGATGAAGAAGGTTCATGGGCTTGATCTTGAGAAAATCCGCTGGATACCCGTACAAACTTGCGAACCTCCTGACTTATCTCTTCCCGCATGGTGCGTACATATCGTTCTGCTACTTCTGGTGCAGGTCCGGTGCTGACGACTTTGCCGTGTTCCAGATATACCGCTTGTTTGCATAAGCTTTTGACCGCGCCCACATCATGGCTGACGAACAGGACCGTTCCTCCATTTTCCTGAAAACGAGTAAGCGCGGTCATGCACTTGGCCTGGAAATTCATGTCGCCAACGGCAAGTGCCTCATCCACAACCATGATGTCTGGAGAGGAAATGACATTAACCGCAAAGGCTAAGCGCACGAACATGCCGCTTGAGTAGCTTTTTGCCGGCTGCTCGATGAAATCGCCAATGTCGGCAAAAGCGGCAATATCATCGAATCGTCTGTCGATTTCGTCCTTCTTTAGACCGAGCAGGGCGCAGCTCATGTAGACGTTCTCACGGCCACTGAACTCCGGGTTAAATCCGGAACCAAGCTCTAACAACGCTGCAATGCGTCCATGGGTCTGAACAAGACCGCTGGTGGGATATAAGGTGCCGCAGATCAGTTGTAACAAGGTGGACTTACCACTGCCGTTGCGGCCGATGATGCCGACTGTTTCACCTTTTTTAACCTCGAACGAGATATCCTTCAGTGCCCAGAACTCTCGGTAGTATTGTTGAGGTTGTTTTCCTACTACGTGTTGGATTCGGGGAAGGATGAATTGTTTGAGCCGGTCACGCGGAGTATTGTAAATCTGGTAACATTTACTAAGGTTTTCAACCTTAATGGCGATTTCAGAGGACATCGGCAAACCCCTTTCGTGTTTTCTGAAACCAGGCAAAACCTAGCCAAGCCACTAGACTGCTGGTCAACCAGCATAAAGTTAATGGCCACAATTCCGGGAAATTACCCCAAAAAAGAACATCTCGAGTCATTTTTATAAACCAGACAAGAGGGTTCAAATATAAAACCAAACGGTAGTTTTCCGGCAGGGCACTGACTGGGAAAAAAATTGCGCTCATGAATAAAAGCACGGTGGTAAGTACGCCAACCAACTGCGAAACATCCCGCAAAAAAACACCAAGTGATGCTAAAGTCCAACTTAGTCCCAGAATGAACAGGGTGTAGGGAAAGATCACAACCGGCAACAGCAGTACAGTGACATGGGGCACGCCATAGAGCAGAACATAGGCCACCAACCACACCAGCAGGCTGATTAGAGTATGGAAAAGGGCCGCCAGTAAACTGATAAAAGGTAAAGTTTCTAGAGGGAAAACCACTTTTTTAACATAGTTGACATTGCTGAGAATCAGGCCTGGTGCCCGGTTTATACAGTCACTGAACAGGTGGAACACGATCAGGCCGGCAAATAACACCAGGGCAAATTCGGTTCTGGATTCGCTTTCTGCTCCCCAGCGAGCTTGAAATACAACACTGAACACAAAGGTGTAGACTGCCAACATAAATAAGGGGATGAAAAATGACCAGAGCAGCCCCAGGACAGATCCACGGTAGCGACCGAGCACTTCTCGTTTGGTCGAGGCTATGATCAGTTCTCGATACTGCCAGAGACTGGTTATCAGCGCCTTGGGGCTTGTTGAAAAATCATACATCAGCGTGATACCTCGAAAAAGATAAGCATATGTTTTTGCCACATCTGGTTGTTGATACGGGACTGCTATTTTGGAATAAAATGTTGATTAACGTGTGAAGCATTACCGTGTCATATTTTTTTAAAAATTGTGGCTGCGATTAATCCCAGATTATCGCTCAGGGTTTGTCGATAAATACCACTTTTTTTGAGATGTATGAGACGTTGAAAAAGGGGCATGGTGCGCGCCTTTGTAAATTGCTCCAGGATCTCTAGGTTTTTCGGGGTTATTCTATGACGTAATCTCTGTAAGCATTTGATGTTACGATCACTCCAGTCTTGAAAACTGCCTTGCCAGTAAGAACGAAGACGATTGTAACGGGCTGCCAAGGTGGCGTTCATACCGATCAGGTTACTGTCATGCTGGCGGTAACGTAAGGTTGGCGTGGGGTCGTAAAAGACATGGCCACCGCACCCAGTGACCACCATATACACCCACCAGTCATGAATAACGACAGGGATTTTTTCTCCTGCCTCATAAAGAAGGCTGCGGGCTGCATTGTTGAAGACCATGGTGTTGCCACTGGCAATGTTTTGCGTAAGGGCATTGGCAAAGCTCGGAGGTTTTGAAAAAAGTGGCGAAAAACCGATTTCATTATTGCGGGCATCAACCAATCGGGTTCGCGAACAGTACAGGGCGGGTATGTCTGCCGGAATGGTCTTCAGCCACTGTACTGCACCTTCAAGCTTATCTGGTTCCCAGATATCGTCCTGATCGGCATAGGCATAGTAATCAGCTTTGATTTTAACATTACAGGTTAGTGACAAAAAGTTTGCAACAAATCCTTGATTTGGCCCACAACAGATGGTGAGGCTTCCGGGTAACCACTTCTGTTGGTAGGCTTGAAGAATTGCAGCAGTGTTATCCTGAGAGTTATCATCAGATGCCCACACTCGCCAATTGTTGTAGGTTTGCCCAGTAAAAGAATCCAGTTGTTCAGCCAGATAGGCCTGTCCCTGGTACGTACAGAGTAAAATAGCAACCTGGGACGATAATTCATCCTTAACCATTGAAGTGTCTGCTGTTGATGCATCAAATCTTGTCATAACAATCTCCTGACAACAAACAGGGCGTTTCGACAAGGTCGATTCGGATGTGCAATGCTGTGCAGAACAAGAGAAAGTTAACTGATTGAGATTACATGTTTAAGCGTGGAGGGTGCTGCTGGGATCAGGCTGTCTGCCTGTTAAAAATCATGCATAATAAAGTTTCTTCTTAAAAAATTGCCCAGACCATACCCCATACTTTCTCAGGCAACAAGAGGTAAAACAGGCGGTTGCGTGGCTTTTTCATCTGGGTGAGGCCGCGTACGTGTGTACAGAGCAGAGAGATGCTGATGCCTGCACGACCCTGATCTGTTGAACACCCATTGGCCGGGTGTTTCGTCAAACAGCCCGTACTGCGTATGGTCAACCACCGGGGACAAAAGGATTGTAGCCGTTCGCCACCATGAATATCCAAGCCGTGGCGCAGGTGGAGGGAATCGGGTTGGCATACCAGCCAAACGGAATGAGATAGCGGCGGCTTGCATAGAGGTAGGGTCTGGTCGAAAGAGGGAAGAGTGCACTGTAGCGATCTGGTGTTCCCGGAAAATTTGCAGCCGCATAGCTGTCAAGACGAAGCCTGTTCAGTGCTGTGAGCATGGACTGTTCATCCTGCTGCAGGGACATAACCATTTCTGCAGATTGCTGATGATCCGGTGACAGTGCAGGTACAGCCCGATAGTGAGCAAGCATTGCCCGAACCATGGTTATTGCACCGGCAGTCCATTCCGTTGACAGAACACCTTGCCGGTACCTGCCGGAGGAGTCGATCCCATTGCCGTCCTGGTCGGAAAAACCAACTCCCCACAAGGTTGAACCCTGGCCGTAGCCACCCCAGTTTTTCACATTTTGCCAGTTGCGAAAGGCCGCACCAAACCCGAACCAGTCATCAATCGTTGCCGGACCAAGTGCGGCAATGCCCCACGTGTTGACATCAACAGCTTTTGGAGAGCGATTCGGCTGCCAAACAGCTGTTCCGTCGGGACGGTTGAGCTGTCCACCCTGCACAAAGATGCCGTCTTGCCAGGCATTATCCCTGAAAAAGGCAAGCAGGCCCCTGGTCTGCCGGTCAGGAGCAAGGTTACCGCCGTTGAGCATGGTCGTGCTGAGGGTCAGGGCCTGTGCAAGCTGTTTTCGACTGTGCTGCGTGAGGCTGGAGTCTTTTTTGAGAGTGGTCTTCAGTGTGGCCTGAAGGATCTTGAGTCCGGCCAGGAGTGATATGTTGTTTTCCACAGAGACTGAAAATGGATCAATCAGCTGGTTGCCCTGATTGGCCACTGTACCTGATGGCGCAGAATAGACACCACCGGCGGGCGACTGCAGCGCTGCAAAGCTGGGCAGGACGGCCAGGGCATTTGTCAGGGCAGGGTCGGACAGCGGCACATAGCCCTGATCAGTGGTGGTGTAATGGATAATGGCGGCCTGCAGCGGACCGATAAGAAAGGCCCAGGCATTTTCACCGGTGATCGGTTTCCAGTCAGTCCAGCTGACCAGGCCCGGCTGATAGGCTGCACTGTTGTCCGGCAGGTCAACTGTAGTAACAAGATGGCCATAGCGGGTGGCAGCCAGGGGATCGGGTGAAAGCCAGGCACGGGGCAGCATGCGGAAGCTGAAAGCCTGCCGGGGTTCGTGAACAGGCTGGTTATTGTACACAAACAGGGTATCGCGGGAAACAGCACGGGTCTCATCCGGAACAGGGTGCAGGCTGTTGCCGCTGTGGCCGGCGGTTAACAGCAGATTCTGGTTGCTGACCAGGCTGTAGGCATGTTCACCGGTCGGTACGGAGAAGTGGTTGCGGGTGTGACCAAGCATCACCGCAATCTGCCAGGTGGCCCCATCGTAAATATTGATGCCGTTATGGGTGTTGACGCGTTCGGTCTGCAGGTCACCGGCCGGTGTATCCTGCGGCAGCAGGGTGGCGGTATTGGGATCGTAGCGGTCGATGACAGTGCAGTCTGTCCGGCTGCATACATGTTCTCCCCAGTAGGCGGGACTGTCGTGATAGCTGAGAGGCAGCTGTTTTCCCTGCAGTGTTCCGGCGGTGGCGGTGTACAGAATGCCGTCCTGACCGCGATCGCTGACCAGGAAACGATAGCCGGCATCAAGGTGCGGGAAACCGGCACCGGCAACTGCAGGAGCAGAGCCGAACAGGGCGGTTGCCAGGAGAAAAGAGCAGGAGCAGAGCAGTCGAGGCATGAGTGTCTCCCAAAGGGTGTGGGGTGGCAGACTGTTATGTGGTTGTACCAGCTGTACGGCAGATTGTCAGTCCCAGCTGCAGGGCCTCTTCCATGGTATCGGTCCGTTCAGTAACAGCTCCTTTCAGGTCAATACCCTGAACCACCAGCTCACCGCCAAAGGTATATTCCATGGCATCAAAGGCATAGCGGATGGTCAGGCGGGTACCGTCAAAGATCTTGCCGCCGGCCGTGGCAGCCACACTTACCAGATAGCCGAGACGATTGTCACGATCGGGTTTAACCACGCCCAACAGATATTTGCGACACCACAGAGCCTGGCAGCGATCGATAAAGGCCTTGGTCTGGGCCGTGACACCGTAAAAGTAGATTGGTGAACCGATGACGATCCGGTTGGCCTGATCAATCTTATCGTACAGCAGGGTCATGTCGTCCTGGATAATGCACCAGCCTTCAGTCTCACAGTGGCCGCAGCCGGTACAGGGATGAATGTCAAGGGCGGCCAGGTCGATACGTTCGGCCTGGTAGCCTGCCTGCTGTATGCCAGCCTCAATCCGGCTGAGCAGGATGTCTGTGTTGCCGTGTTTGCGGGGACTGCCATTGCAAAGGAGGATGTTCATGGTTGTGCTCCTGCATGATTGGAAGTGGCTGGATGGTCAGCCGGGAACCAGGGAACAGAGTACAAAGTATACAGGCTGATGCATTCTGAACAGACAAAGAGAAGCCGGAACAGTTATGATCGTTTGCCGCTCCTGGATGAAAATCTTTCCGCAAGTTGCATGACTTCATCCTGCCTGGGAAAGTACAGGATCATGGCAACGGCGGCCAGGGCTGTCAGCAGGTAGAGATCAACACGGTTGCTGCCCAGGAGATAGAGGATCAAACCGTAGAGGCCAATGGACTGGGTCATGGCCAGGGTTACGATCATAGCCGTGGTGTAGCGTTGAATCGCCGGGTGCTGACGGGATCTGTTGCGGGTGGCCGAGGGTTTGGCAGCAAGAATGGAGCGCCGCACAAACCAGGACGCGACCAGGGTTACACCGGCCAGGGGATACATGAACAGTCGCAGCTCTGCATAGGTTTCAGCTGCAAGATTGACTGTTTCCCGGTCAAGGATAAGCGGCACAGCCAGGACATACATGATTAAAGACATGGCTAGGGCAGACCAGATAATTTTTAAGCTCGACATGCCTTTTTCAAGTTCCTGTCTGGTCATCGTCTTCTTCTCCTCAGTACATGGCTGGTGTTCTTTGCTTTTCGCTGTGGCATAATCAGCTTTTATACAGCAGGCAGAGTTGTGGTCTCAGGCAAGGCTGATCAAGATGCGGCTGCAGGGCTACCGTAATCTGTGTTTTGGTTTTTTATATCACCAGAGCCCCGGCGTCCATCTGTATCAGCGCATCTGTATGTTTTAAAGTTTTAAAGAGCAGGGGCATCTGCGGCCGGGTATGTGCAGGTTGGTCAGGATATGTTTTATTTTTTCCCAAGAATACTGCCGAGAATACCGCGTACAATCTGTCGGCCTACCTGGCTGCCGATGGTGCGCACTGTCTGTTTGGCAAGTGTCTCCACCATTCCCTGACGACGCCCGGTGCCCCATAACAGATCACTGATCACACCTTTTTCCTGGCGGCGATGATCGGATGACGGGGCAGTGTTGGTTTTGTTCTTCTGTTCAGCGCGTTGGCTGAGGATTTCGTAGGCTGACTCGCGATTGATCGGCTGATCGTACTTGCCGCCGATTGGGCTGCGGGCCAGTACAGCGGCCCGTTCGTGTTCGGTTATGGCACCCATACGGCAGCGAGGCGGGCAGATCAGGGTCTTTTCCACCGGTATGGGAACACCTTTTCCCTGGAGGGTTGAAACCAGGGCCTCACCAACAGCAAGCTGGGCAATGGTCTGAGCGACATTGAGTGTGGGGTTGGGCACAAAGGATTCGGCAGCAGCTCTGACCGCTTTCTGATCCCGGGGCGTATAGGCACGCAGGGCATGTTGTATGCGATTGCCCAGCTGCCCAAGAATCTCATTGGGGATGTCATCCGGGTATTGAGAGCAGAAATAGATGCCCACACCTTTGGATCTGATAAGTCGTACCACCTGCTCAACACGTTGGCGGAGCATCGGCGGCGTATCAGTAAACAGCAGGTGGGCCTCATCAAAGACGAGTACCAGCCTGGGCTGATCAGGATCACCCACCTCCGGCAGTTGTTCAAAGAACTCGGAAAGAAGCCAGAGCAGCAGGCCGGCATACAGGCGGGGTTTTAAAATAAGCTTATCAGCGCTCAGAATACTGACAATGCCCCGTCCTGTCAGGTCGGTGCGCATGAGATCGGTCAACTCCAGGGCAGGCTCACCAAACAGCATTGTGCCGCCTTCCCGCTCCAACTTCAGAAGAGCCCGTTGAATGGCTGCAATGGATTGGCCGCTGACCAGCCCGAACCGGGTTGAAATCTCTGCCCGATTTTCAGCGGTAAAGGTGAGCAGGGCCCGCAGGTCGTCAAGGTCAAGGAGAAGAAGCCCTTCATCGTCGGCCAGGCGAAAGACGATCTCAAGAACTCCTGTCTGGGTATCACTGAGTTCGAGGATACGGGCGAGCAGGCCTGGTCCGATTTCACTGACCGTGGTTCGCAGCGGATGACCGTTTCTGCCGAAGATATCCCAAAACAGGACCGGACTTGCCTCATTGGTGTACGACAAAAGACCTGTCTGTTCCGCTCGTTGTGTAAGTTTTTGGTTGGATTCACCGGCCATGGCAAGACCGGCAACATCTCCCTTGATATCAGTAATAAAGACAGGTGTGCCCATGCGGGAAAAACCCTCCACCAGCACCAGCAACGAGACTGTCTTACCGGTACCGGTGGCACCGGCAACCAAACCATGCCGATTGGCAAGTGCACCCCAAAGATGCACAGGCTGTTCTCCCCGGCCAATGAGTATCTGGTTCATAAAGGTCCTCCTGCAGGTGATTAGGCACTGTTTTTTTGCAATACGTACCTGCGTCGCAACAGCTCTTTTTCAAAGCTTCTGCTGAAGAAGAACAGGCAACGGCTGTTGTTTAGTGGTGATCGTGAGAGGTGAGAAGAACAAACAGCCTGATCGCTATCAACGGGTACGCGGTGGATAATACCACCAGGTTGCGGCAACGGCCAGCGTGAAGAGTGAGTAGGCCAGTATAAAGACCCAGTGCGGAGCATCGTAGTAGAGGGTTTTCTGTAACCAGTAACTAACAAAACTCCCGGTGTAGACTGAACTGCCCGACCGGGTGCGAAGCCACATCTCCAGGCTGGTCAGCGGACAGACGGCGCCCAGCCATGCCTGAAGAGCGATGACCCCAATGGCGGCAAGATGGACCAGTCTGAACCATAGACTGTTCACCCATTGCCATGCCCGCCGGTTACCGACGATGATACAGCCCAGGCCGCCAACAACAAAGAGGGCAACACTGACATGCACAAGAAGAACAGCATCGGCGAGCAGCAGATAAAGTGAAGAACCGTTCATAAACCTGAGTACAGTCGGCATCCGCAACGTCTTTTTGCCCGGTTGCCGCAGTTGCGGGGTGCATCATGAAAAAACCCGTCATTTGCAGAGCGAGAATGACGGGTTGTATAAGAGGGAAAGCCTGTAAAAAAAGGCTGCAGTCTGGTTGTATTGCTGCTACTCACCAGTGGATGGAGACAGCTGGGCACGGTTTTTACTGCGTTCGATGGACTGGAGAACGAGATAGTTGGTGCCGAATTTTTTCATGTTGTCCATTTCAATATCAAAGGCGTCGTAGTGGTTCTCTTCAGCCACGACCAGCTCCTCAAACAATTTTTTGGACACACTGTCAGCAGCGGCACCGCACTCGTTGGCCCACTGGTTGTAATGCGCGGCACTGTCCAGTTCCATCTGCCGGGCCATTTTAAGCATCTCGTTCACATCCTGCACCGGCACAACCGGAGCAGAGGCGGCAAGTTCGACATCACCACCGAGGAAGAGAATACGTTCGGCCAGGTCTTCCACATGGATCATCTCGTCAATGGCGGTTCGTTTGAACAGGCCGGCCAGGAGATCGTATCCCTGGTCATCGCAATGAAAATGAAAGTACATGTACTGCTGAAGAGCGGTCATTTCTTCACCAACCGCCTTATTGAGAAGCTTGATACTGCTCTCGTGCATCATTTTGTTCACCTGTAGGTTAGGGTTGATAAGAGTAGAAAGAATTTCTTTTTCTTAGCATTTTTCTGATGTTCCGTCCACAGGAACAGTAAGCGGGCGGTTGGAGCAACTCCGAACCCGCCCGCTGTTGAAGATGTTTGACGCTCAGCAGGTTATCAGACCGGAATCTCACTCATGGGAATATCCAACGCTGCAGCAACTCCTTTGCCGTATTCCGGATCAGCCTTGTAACAGTTGCCGATGTGACGGATCTTGATCTCTTTGGGAGCATTCCAGATATCACGTGCTGTGTTTTCGAACAAAACCTGCTGTTGCTCTTTGCTCATCAGACGGAACAGTTTACCCGGTTGGGTGTAGTAGTCATCGTCGTCTTCACGGGCATTCCAGCGGGCAGCTGCACCGGAGAGCTCCAGTGGCGGTTCAGAGAAGTCAGGTTGTTCCTGCCATTCACCATAACTGTTCGGCTCATAACCAATGGTTGAACCGTGGTTACCGTCTACCCGCATCTGCCCGTCCCTGTGGTAGCTGTGGAAGGGACAGCGTGCCATGTTAACAGGGATAAGGTGGTGGTTGACACCCAGACGGTAACGCTGTGCATCACCGTAGGAGAAGAGTCGACCTTGAAGCATCTTGTCCGGTGAAAAGCTGATTCCCGGAACCACGTTGGCCGGGTTGAATGCAGCCTGCTCAACCTCGGCAAAGTAGTTCTCCGGATTGCGGTTAAGTTCGAGAACGCCCACCTCTATCAGGGGAGCATCGCTGTGGAGCCATACCTTGGTAAGATCAAAGGGATGATACGGCAGTTTAGCCGCCTGTTCCTCGGTCATCACCTGCACATACATGGTCCAGCGTGGAAAATCACCGCGCTCAATGGCATCGTACAGATCTCTTTGATGACTTTCACGATCCTTGCCAATGATTTCTTGCGATTCAGCATCGGTAAGATTCTTGATCCCCTGTTGGCTTTTAAAATGGAATTTACACCAGTAGCGTACGTTATCCGCATTGATAAAGCTGAAGGTGTGGCTGCCGAATCCGTGCATATGGCGATAGGTTGCCGGGATACCACGGTCACTCATGACAATGGTCACCTGATGCAGGGCCTCGGGCAGGGAAGACCAGAAGTCCCAGTTGTTTTTGGCGCTGCGCAGGTTCGTGCGGGGATCGCGTTTCACCGCATGGTTCAGGTCGGGGAACTGGAGCGGGTCGCGGAAAAAGAAGACCGGTGTGTTGTTGCCGACCATATCCCAGTTGCCTTCTTCCGTATAAAATTTAACCGCAAACCCCCGGATATCCCGTTCGGCATCTGCAGCGCCGCGTTCACCGGCAACAGTGGAGAAGCGGGTGAACAGTTCGGTTTTTTTGCCGATTTCCGAGAAAACTTTAGCACGGGTGTACTTGGTGATGTCATGGGTGACGGTGAAGGTACCATAGGCTCCTGACCCTTTTGCGTGCATACGACGTTCCGGGATGACTTCCCGGTCGAAGTGCGCCAGTTTTTCCAGGAACCAGACATCCTGCAACAGCTGTGGTCCACGTGGACCAGCAGTTATGACGTTTTGATTGTCAGGAACCGGGGCACCTGCGTTGGTGGTCAATTTCTTTTTACTGTCTTGCATTGGAACCCTCCATTCGTTGTTGTTTTCCTCGTTTCCGGACACACTTCGTCCGACAGTGTCTATGCCCATCTATTTAACGAATCTGCAAATGCATGTCAATACCAATTAGGAATTTTTATTAACAAAAGGGGCTCTTTGAAAGTACCGGCAAAATCATGTGACAGGGTGAGCTGATTTCTATGTTTATAAAAAAGACAACGTCGAAGCGGTAATGGCTGCAGACAACTGCTTGTGGCTGGTGCGGTTTGGGGACAGTCGTGCAGCGCGATCAGGAGCAGAGGATGGCCCAAGACATTGCCTGCCGAAAAGATACAAAACAACTTTGACACATGCGTGCAGGCGCTGCAACAAAAAAGCCTTCCGGACAATCACTGTTCAGAAGGCTTTTTTGTTTTAAAGTGAGGCTGCACACCTCCCGAACGCGGGAAGGTGGCTGTTGGGCGTGTCAGTCTTCCAGGGGAACAAATATACCGTTTTTAACCGTCAGCATGGCATAGGCATCGATTCCCAGACCACCATGGTCGGTTGCTGAAAAGTTGAAGGTACCGGCAGTGCCGATCAGACCGGTAATGTTTTCAATGGCAGCCCGTACCTTTTCACGATCCTCTCCTCCAGCCTCAATGGCCTTGACCAGGATGGTCAGAGCGTCATACGTATGGCCGCCAAAGGTGGAGACTTTTTCCTTGAACCTGGTTTCATAGGAGTTCTTGTACTTCAGCAGAAATTCTTTCTGTGGTCCATCGGGCAGGAAGTCAGCTATCAGGATACGACTGGCCGGGAAAATAATTCCCTCTGCAGCTGCACCTGCGGCTTCTGCGTACTTGATATTGGCAAAGCCGTGACTCTGGTAGATTGGCACATCCCAGCCGGCCTGACGGACATTCTTGGCAAGGATCGACTGAGCGGGAACGATCGACCAGTTGATCACTGCCTGCACATCCTTAATGGCCTTTAATTTGGCCACAATGGCAGACAGATCAGTGGCGTTTTTGTCGTACACCTCCTCAGCGGCAATGGTGATGCCGAACTCCGGGGCGTGTCTGGTCAACTGTTCTTTACCGGCCTTACCAAACCCATCGTTGGCCGCAAGAACAACAATCTTCCTGATCCCTCTTTCTTGCATGGTTTTGAAGACCTGCTGGGCGGCATAGCTGTCGCTCGGTGCGGTCTTGAACACATGCGGGGTAACCGGATTGACGATGAGATCAGCTGCAGAACAGGAGATCAGAATGGTTTTGCCATTTTCCGCAATTTTCTTGATGGCCAGACTCTCACCGCTGGTGGAAGGTCCGATAATGGCAAAAACCTTTTCCTCTTCAATCAGCTGCCTGGTAAAGGACACGGCTTTTTCCGGGCTGCTGGCCGAATCTTTGACGATCAACTCGATGGTTTTCCCCTGAATGCCACCTTTGGCATTTATTTCATCAACCAGCATGCGCAGGGAGCGAACCTCTGGTCCGCCAAGAAAGGCGGCAGGTCCGGTTTCGGCAAGGATGGCACCGATTTTAACAGCAGCTGCCCGGGCGGTTGCTGTGAACATGGACAGCACAAGGATCGGGAGGCAGATGGTGCACAATGTTACGAATCTGGACTTTTCTTTTTTCATGGGCTCCTCCGTTTGTTTGCAAAAATTGAGTATCGAACCATGCTGTTATGACAAACTGCCTGGAGATAGTCAATAAAGACAACGGCAGTCCGGTCATCAGACGGGTTCGGGATTGACGTGGCCGTCCACTATCCAGGCAATCTGTTCCGGAAACAGTGTCAGGGATGAGCCGACGGATCGGAGTGGTGGAGAAAGGTGTGGATCTCCTGGTAGGAGATGATCTGGATATCGCCTTCCATGTTCAAAGACCGGATTTTAGACGGTATCTGTCCACCCTGGGGGATCGGAACCAGCTGCGCCCGCTTCTGATTGACAAAAACAATAACAGCCGGCGCCCGAACCGTATCTTCAAGGCGGAAGGCTTCCAGCCTGTCGGTCTCCTGGTGTACGATAACGGTGTCGTTTTCAATGGTTATTGCTGATTGGTGTTCTGTAGACATAAGCCCTCTTCGTTTTTAATGAAAAAGTCAACGCTGCTGCATGTAGTACTACATCATGATGTTTTAGAGAACAATGATCTAACAGGCTGTTGAAAAACTCATAAACAACGGGACATGTAAAACAATACCGTGTATTATCCAACCATTTGGAATAACTGACAAACAGGTGGAAATATGCGCGGTCCTGACATTCAGCAACAGAAATTGTTCAGCTATCTCTCCCCCGAATCCCGGGTTCCCCAAACGCATCCCCTGCGCCCTATCCGAATCATGGCTGATAAAGCGCTGAAGGAACTCTCTCCCGTGTTTCGGGAACTCTACTCACGAACAGGACGACCATCGATTCCGCCCGAGCAACTGCTTCGCTCCCTGCTGCTGCAAATCCTTTATTCGATCCGGAGCGAGCGGATGTTGGTGGAACAGCTTGATTACAATCTTCTTTTTCGCTGGTTTGTCGGCCTGTCCATGGATGAAGCAATTTGGGATCACTCCGTCTATTCCAAAAACAGGGAGCGCATTCTGCACAGTGATCTTGCGGTGATGTTCTTGCGATCCATCTGTTCCCAAGCCGAGGCAGCCGGACTCTTGTCTGACGACCATTTCACCGTTGACGGCACACTGATCGAAACGTGGGCATCGCTGAAGAGCTTTCGGCCCAAAGATGAGGAGCCTCCGGTCTCTACCGGCGGCAACCGCAATCCGGCAGTGGATTTCCACGGGAAAAAGCGTCGCAATGACACGCACGCATCGGTCACCGATCCAGAATCCCGGCTGTTCAGAAAAGGAAAAGGCAAGGAGGCCAGGCTCTGCTTCATGGGGCATGTGCTGATGGAAAATCGGAACGGTTTGGTCGTCGATACCCGCCTGACCCAGGCAACCGGGACGGCGGAGCGCGAGGCCGCCCTTTCCATGGCTTCGGATATTCCGGGCACACATCGAGTCACCATCGGCGCGGACAAAGGGTATGACTGCAAGGAGTTCGTCGATGACCTGCGCATCCTGACCGTTACTCCACATGTAGCGCAGAAAGTCAAAGGCTCCGCCATCGATGGCCGGACCACCCGTCATGCAGGTTATGCTGTGAGCCGGAAAAAACGCAAACGGGTGGAAGAGATATTTGGCTGGATGAAGACCGTCGCCTGGTTACGCAAAGCCAGATACAAAGGCGTGGAAAAGATAGACTGGCTGTTCACGCTCTCTGCGGCAGCCTACAACATGGTCCGAATGCGTAATCTGGGGGTAGTTACCTCTGGATAAGAGGGGAAATCCTCATCAGAGCGGCTTGAAGCGCCTCGGAAGATGAAAACCGGCAACACATCATGACAAACAAACGGCCAAGGGCTCACTGTCAAAGAGCTATCGAAGGGCAAATAAACAACCCTTGTCTCGTATTTTCCTGTTTTTCAACAGCCTGCTAAAGTGATTATTCTTAAACGCACCGGGCAAAACGGGTGAACAGCATTGAGGATCCGGCACTGTACATCTCCACCATCGGCCTGTACTATGCCGGACAGCATAGCCGCAGCTGTTTATGGTTGGTGGAGGGTTGTAAAAAGGAAAAAACTTTTGGGAGAGAAAAAACACCTGCGCCCGTTATTCTGAATGACGCTGTTGCAGTGATTGCATGTACTCTTCCCATTCAATGGGGAGTGCGGATTTTTTTTTCGTGTTGCATTCCCGGCAGCAGGGAACCAGATTGTCCCTGGTGCTGCGGCCACCGCGGGCCAGCGGGATAACGTGATCCATGGTCAGGTTGTGATACCCCACCCGGCGGTGACAGTACCAGCAGGTACCGCTGGCGGTTTTCTGCTGCCACCACCGGCTCTTTCGCAGAGCACGCGCCTTGTGCCGTTCGGCACGGATAACAGCCTCGTCAACTGTACCAAGGGAATAAAAATCCGCGCTCATCAGACCGGGTCTCCCAGCAGCTGCTGCCGAACATGGCCAACGAGGTACAGGGAGCCCGCAATACAGAGAAGGTCTCCCGGGGCTGTACGTTCCAGCAGGTGGATCATTGCCTGCTCCACGCTACTGATACAGGTTGTCTTTTGCTGTACTGCTATCGGCAACTCTGCAAACAGGGCCAACGGTTCTGCAGACCGCGGTGATTCCGGTCTGGTCAGCACAACCATCTCTGCCGTATCCAGAAGCTCCAGGTAGGCCGGGCCCAGTACTTTATCGCTCATGTTTCCCCACAGCAGAAAAAGTCGCTGATAGTGCATCTGTTGCACACTCCGGAGCAGTGCCAGGACACCGGCTTCATTGTGCGCACCGTCAAGCAGTATATCAACCGTTTTTTCAGAAAAAACCACTGAAAACCGTTCCAGGCGTCCCGACCAGTGCACCTGCTGCAGACCGGTGTGCCACTGATCCGGGGTCACAGGCAGGTGCCGGTCAAGGAGCTCAAGTGCTGCCAGGGCCAGACTTGTGTTGACAATCTGATGGTCGCCCTGGAGAGGTAAGGGAAGGCGTGGGTGAGTCCGGCCGGTGAGCGCCTGGTAGGTCAATGTCTGCTCACCGGAACGGGCACCGCTGAAATGTTGTCCGTACAGGTACAGGGGGCTGTTCTGCTGCCGGCATCGCGCCATGATCACGGGCAGGGCATCGCGATGTCTGCCGGAAAAGATAACAGGTACTTCGGATTTTATAATGCCGGCCTTTTCATTGGCAATGGCTGTGATGGTGGAGCCGAGATACTGTTCGTGGTCCAGACTGATATCAGTGATGATGGAAAGTAGGGGGGTAACGGCATTGGTGGCGTCGAGACGTCCGCCCATACCGGTCTCCAGGATGACCGCATCAGTCTGCTGGTCGGCAAACCAGAGCAGGGCCAGAAGGGTGGCACATTCAAAGTAGGTGGGCTGCATTCCTTCGGGAAGACCTGTGGCCAGCGTTGTTATCAGGTCGGCACAACGCTCCTGCGTGATAAAGGTGGTGTTGAGCCGGAACCGTTCACGAAAATCACTGAGATGTGGTGAGGAATAAAACCCGGTACGATAGCCGGCGGCTGACAGGATGGCCAGAAGCGTTGCGCCGACCGATCCTTTGCCGTTGGTCCCGGCAATATGAATGATGCGCAGCTGCTTGTGCGGATTGCCGAATTGAGCCAACAGGGTCCGGGTTGTTGCCAGACCCAGTTTGATGGTGAACTGTTGGCGCTCATCCATCCATTGGAGTGCTTCTTGATAGTTCATCGGCAAAACAGATGACGGGCAGGCTCGTCAGTCAAGGATTTCAAGTTTGGCGTAGTCAAGATGAAGAATTTTACTGCCGTGGCGATCAAAGAGGATTTCAATGCGACGGGGGCCTGGAATCGAGACCACCCGGCCATGGCCGAAGAAGGCATGGGTGACCCGCATCCCCTCCTGGTAGGTTATTCTGGCTGATTGAACGTTCGGATGCCGAAGCTGCGACGTTGTTTGCTGGTACTGACCGGTCTGCAGCGGTGTACGTGCACTGACCTGATCGATATTTGTGTACAGTCCGGGGCTGACTTCCCGCAGAAAGGGGGTGAGCGATGCGCGCAGCAGCTGGCGGTCTGATCCGAGCATCTCCTTGGGATAGGTGAGAAAAAGCTCTTTTTTAGCACGGGTTGTCGCAACGTACAGCAGGCGTCGTTCTTCCTCCCACTGCTCGCCGGGCGTGGCATGCTGGTGGGGAAAACGTCCTTCGGCCAACCCCATGACAAAGACCGTATCCCATTCCAGTCCTTTGGCTGAATGGATGGTGGACAGGGTCAATCTCTGTTCCGAGCGGATTCCTTCTGCATCTGCTCCAACTTCAGGGGGATCAAGCGCGGTGTCATCGATAAAGGACTGCAGATCACCATAACCGCTGATCAGAGCCTTGATCTGCTCAAGTTCCCGGCGGCGTTTGGGATAGTCGTCATAGTAGATCTTTTCAAAGATCGGCGAATAGTACTCCATGACCAGATCGTACTGATCCGATGGGGTTAAATCCGGCTGGTGCAGGCGGCCGAGCATGTCCACCAGTTTCTCGAACTGCAGGCGCCAGGTTGGTGCGGGCCGATAGGCGGTCAGGGCTGTCAAGGGATTGTCCGCCTGCCGGACACTGTTGAGAATCTTTTGTACGGTCTTGGGGCCGACCTTTTCCAGCTGGAGAAGTATACGGTTCCAGCTGAGGTTGTCCCAGGGGTTGATGATGACCCGTAAAAAGGAAAGCACATCCTTAATGTGGGCGGATTCCGTCAGTCGGAGACCACCACGTTTTTCAAAGTCAAAACCATGGGCCGCCAGTTCGATTTCCAGCTTGAACGAATGAAATCCGGAACGGAACAGGACGGCGATGTCGGTCAGGGGGGTGCCATTCTGGTGGTGTTTCTGAATCTCCTGGACAATAAAGCGGGCTTCTGCGGCCTCATTGGGTGCTGCAGCCAGCTGCGGTCGCACTCCTCCGACCTTTTCGGTGAACAGGGTTTTGGTGAATTTTTTTTCTGCATTGGCAATGATGGCATTGGTCAGCTGCAGGATCGGTTCGGTGGAGCGATAGTTTTCTTCGAGTTTCACGATTCTGGTGCCGGGAAACTGCTCAGGAAAGCGCATGATATTGGCAAAATCCGCTCCACGGAAGCTGTAGATAGACTGGGCATCATCGCCGACCACCATGACGTTCTGATGACAGTAGGCGAGCAGGCGAACAATTTCGGCCTGCAGCAGGTTTGTATCCTGATACTCGTCAACCAGAATGTGCTGAAACCGGCTGGACAGTTCCACCCTGGCGTTTTCCGATTCAACCAGCAGCTGTTTCCAGTACACCAGCAGATCATCGTAGTCCAATAGGCCGTGATCACGTTTGAACTGGCGGTAGTGATCGGCAATCGTGTAAAAATCGTTCAGAAATTCGGTGAGGTGGAGATGGTCTTCATAGACCAGCTGTTCAATACTGGAGGACTTGTTGACAGCCCCGGAGATCAGATTCATCACCACCCGTTTGGATGGAAACCGTTTACCGGCACCGCCCATGCCCAATGAAGACTTGAGCAGGTTGATGATGCCTTCCGCATCGCCACGGTCAATAATGGTGAAGTTCGGGCCGAGGTTCAGGAGATGACCGTATCGGCGCAGCAGAATATTGGCAGTGGCGTGGAAGGTTCCCCCCATGACCCGCCGGCATGATCCTGCCGTGAGTTCTCCGGCCCGCTGCAGCATCTCCTGGGCGGCCCGCCGGGTGAACGTTAAGAGCAGAACAGATTCCGGTTCCACACCTCTTTCAATGAGGTGGGCCATCCGGTACACCAGGGTTCGGGTTTTGCCGGAACCGGCGCCGGCTATCACCAGTATAGGACCGTCACCGTGGCTCACCGCGATCTGTTGAGCAAGGTTGAGTGGTGCCGGTTCTGTGATGGATTCTGCCGACTGGTTCTCTGGAAAAGAAGATTGAACGCGCATGTCCTGGTTTCTACCACAGCCTCAACAGTGCTGCAATGCTGTTGACAGGTGCGCTGCCTCCTGAGTAAAGTCGGCATGATCCGGAAGGCACCGGCAGGTGCTTCGCACCGGATCCATTGTTGTCGTTGTTGCCTGTCTCTTCAAAAAAAGACGGGCGGATACTGTTGAACAAGAAGAGCATTGTATAGGGATGATGATGCAGCCTGAGCAGATTTTTACTGAGAAAGTACTGGCAGACCTGTTTCCACCGGAACGCTCCAATGAGTTTTTTGACGCCCTTTTCGGTGATGCTGATGAAGGGGCGTATGATATTGCCCTGCGTTTTGCAGCCTATGACCGCGCCACACAGACACTGCAGTTTAATCTGGATTTGCATGAACGTCCCGGTCGTTGCCTGGTCTGTAATCTGACCGCCGGTCTGCCCCAGGTGTTCAGTCGGCATCCGATTATCAATCTGAACGGGTTGGTCACGGACATTGGACGGCTGCTCGGCGACAAGGTGGTCTGTGATCAGTGGCAGCTTGGCCGCACGGTGCAGGAAGAACAGTCCCTGCATCGTATCCCGCTGTCCATCCGCCTTAAAAACGCCTGATCAGCACTCGGTACACAGGAACAGACGTGTCGGAGCAACTGCCGATCGGTCAGATGTTTACCGTTGGCTTTCTGGGGACTACAGTAGGGCCGGATCACTGGATTGTCGAGGCCCTGACTGAAAACCGGTTGGGTGGCATCCTGCTTTTTGAGCGCAATGTTGACGGCACGATTCAGAACATCCGCTCACCTCAGCAGGTACGGGAACTGGTGCACAGTCTCAACCGGTATGCCGTTGAAAAGCCCTTTGTCGCTGTTGATCAGGAAGGCGGCAAGGTGTGCCGTCTCAAGGCACAGGCCGGCTTTGCTCCATCACCCAGTGCAAAGGAGCTGGCCGAATCCGGCGTGCAGGGTACTGCCACATCTGCAGCTGTTATGGCCGCGGAGATGGCAGCACTTGGTATTACTCTTAATTTTGCGCCGGTGGTGGATCTTGATCTCAATCCTGATAATCCGATTATCGGCCGCTACCAGCGCAGCTTCGGATGCGGACCAGACATCGTGGCTGCCCATGCACAGGCCTTTATTGCGGCCCATCATCACCATGGCATCGGCTGCTGTCTCAAACATTTTCCCGGCCACGGCAGTGCCGGCAGCGACTCGCACCTGGGGTTTGTTGACGTGACATCCTGTTGGCAGCAGCAGGAACTGGATCCCTATCGCTGCCTTTTTGCCGCCGGATATGATGATGCCGTCATGACGGCACATCTGGTGCATCACCGACTTGACCCCTCAGGATTACCGGCGACCCTGTCACCACAGATCATCACCGGGCTGCTGCGGCAGCAGCTTGGTTTTACCGGTGTGGTGTTCAGCGATGATCTGCAGATGCAGGCCATCAGCCGGAGGTGGGGGTATGCGGAGGCCGTGCAGCGTGCGGTGCTGGCCGGTGTGGATGTTCTGGTGGTCGGTAACAATCTGACCCCGCGTGAGGATGCTGTGACTGCAGGCATTCGTGCCATAGAAGACATGCTTGCGGACGGGAGAGTTGATGTACAGCGTATCCGTCAGTCGTTGGCACGGATTGCCTTATTCAAAAAGAAAATTGCAGGACAACACCCATGGAAAGTACCCGCACCTCCCACAATCTGCTCATCGGCTATGTAGCCTGGCTCTTTGGTTTTATAGGTGCCCACCGGTTTTACTACGGCAGACCCTTATCCGGTACCCTGTACTTCTTTACCATGGGTTTCTTGTTCATCGGCTGGATTGTTGACCTGTTTCTCATCCCGCAGATGGATCGGGAGGCGGATATCCGTTATGTCACCGGTCCGATCGATTACAATGTCGCCTGGCTGCTCCTGATATTTTTGGGTCTATTCGGCATGCACCGTCTGTACATGGGCAAAATCGGCACCGGGATCCTCTATCTGCTGACCTTTGGAATCTGCGGGCTGGGCTATATCTACGATCTGTGGACATTGAACGAGCAGGTGACCCTGGTGAACAGCACTGCTCAGCATCGCCCGGACATGAAGTCGTTGACAAACGGTTCATGAAGCAGGTCGGGTAAAAAGCCATACCTGGTCTGTGGACAGTTCCGGCCTGAAACGATACCTGTCTTCAGTAAATCCTTTGAGTTCTTCCGGATCGCGTAACCGGTGGCGGATGAAAAAACCAGCCATCAGACCCCTGGCTTTTTTCGTGTAGATCGTTACAGTTTTCAGCTGCTCACCGTTCTCTTCCTTGAATTGAATATCAAGCCATGGCGCAATCAGTTGGGAGCGGAGCACACTTCTGGCATACTCCTGTGAGGCGAGATTGATGAGCAGCGGCTGCTGTTCCTGAGCCAGGGCTTTGTTCAGGTGTGTGGTGATACGTTCGGCCCAGTACGCATACAGAGTCTTTCCCTGCTCATTGGGCATCGGGGTTCCCATCTCCAGACGATAGGGCAGTATACGGTCAAGTGGACGCAGCACGCCGTGGAGTCCGGAAAGAATGCGCACATGTTGCTGGGCAAAGGTAAGGTCAGCAGCACTGCACTGCCGGGCGTTGATGCCGTGAAAGGCAGTACCGCGAAAGGTGAGCAGAGCCGGACTGCCGGCTGTCAGAAGACTGTCCAGCTCCATGGTGTGCAGCTGCGCGTAGGTTCGCTCAGCCAGCGACGGCCCCAGCCGCATCAGGGCGGTTAGCTCATCAGGTGAGAGGGTGCGTAGAGAGGCGAGCAACTGTTTTGCCTGGGGCAGGAATTCCGGAACGGTGGTGATCACCCCGGGGGGTGCTGTTGATTGCTGTTGTCCTTTGGAAGGTGAGAGAATAAGCATGGCAGTTTCCAGGGTGCAGGATGATGAAGGTGCGGGCCGGAGGAGCGTTCGGGACTGTCCGGAGTTCTGCTGCTGCCCGTTGTCTGACAGGGGCTGCCAGGTAGCAGCAACAGAACCTGTGCACTCGGAGCGATGCACAGTGTACCAGTTTTCGTCATCACCTGCACAGTAGCATCTGTTGCTTGACAGGCAGGAATGAATGACGCGGAACAGGTCTTTAAAAAAAACTGAAAGAAAGATCCTGACTCTACCAGTGCAGCATTGTGCTTAAAAAAAGAAGAAGACAATCTTCCGGTTGTCTGAACATCGGTTAGATACGGGGTTTTCTGGGAGGAGAGTGATATGGACAGATGTGCTCGCTGTAAACCGGATATCGAATATCCCTGCCACTGGCAGTATCGTCTGATTGGAGAAGAACGCACAACCATTCTGCAGGCGATACAGACAGTGGTCAATCTTGAGACCTGCACTGTGAGTGACGGCAACGTAAGTTCGGGTGGTCGTTACATAAGTATCAGTGTGGAGGTAATGGTGACAAGTGAAGAGAATCGCCTTGACCTGTACAACCGGTTTGCTGCTGATCCGGCTATACGGATGGTGTTATGAACAGGGCGGATAAGGATATGGACAAACCACTGATTGAAAATAAGCTCATCCCGGTGATGCGCGAGGCGATCACAACAGTGCAGATGCTCCTCTTTAAGGAGCTGCGCCAGGATATCCACAACCGGTATGCAGATGTCCCGGAACCCCATCACACCCGGTTAGCCGGCGCAGTGATCAACAATCTGTTCGGCACGCAACCGGCAGACCGGGAGGTGGCTGCATTTGCGGCAGCCAACCGCGAGCTTGTCGAGCTGGAACTGCGGGAACTTGCAGCCAGGATCGCTCCTCTGTTGCCGTTGATTACCGATACCCTCCGTATGAAGATCATCTGTGACAACCAGGAAGGTATTCACTCCATCCCCTCATTGCTCATGGCCAGGGCTCTCGGAATTCTGCAGGAGAGTCGGCCTCTGCCCCTGCCGTCGACATTCATGCTGCAGGTCCGCACACTTGCGGTACAGCACGGTCTTGTTGAGCCGATGCAGCAGGCTACTGCTTCTTCCGAAGAACCACCAGTGTAGCACCCCAGGAACCAGCTGTTTCATCGGCTAAACGGTAGTGTTGGATACAGTCGAGCCGGGCCAGGATGGCATGGACAGAGCGGCGCAGGGCACCGGTCCCCTTGCCGTGAACAATGCGTACTTCAGTTATGCCCCGGTCCCTGCACTCCTGGAGATAGTCGGGGATCAGGGTACCGAGATCCTGCGGGCGAAAGGTGTGGAGGTCCAGCGTACCGTCAATCGGCAGTTCAATCGGCTCAAGGTCATCAGGATTGGTATCCATTCTGCTGTCTCCGCGTGTTAAGGAGAGAAAAGGCTATGGCTGCCGCTCGTTTTGAGGCACCCGGTCCGCCCAGCCGCTGCCGAACCTCTTTGAGACCTGTCAGCATGTTTGACCGGGCCTGGGCATTGTTGAGCAAAGTCGACACCTCCTGAGCGATCCGCTGTGGGGTCACCGCACTCTGGAGAAGTTCCGGCAGGATGGCCTGATCGGCAATCAGGTTGACAAGGGTGAAAAAGGGAAGTCCACGGATCAGCAGTCTGCCCAGCCAGTAGGTGTGCGGGCTGATCCGATAAGCAGCCACAGTGGGTGTATCCAGGATCGCCAGCTCAAGGGTAACCGTGCCGGATGCCGCCACAGCCACATCACAGGCTGCCATCATGGCATATCGATCTTCGGTGATTACACGGAGATCAAGCTGTTGTTGCCATCGGTCCAGACCATGTTCTCTCAGTAGAGCCGTGTCAATGGTTGGTGCCTGGGCAAGCAGAAAAATTGGTTGCGGATGGGCAGCAGACAGCAGACCGGCTGCAGCGAGGAATTCGGGCAGCAGGACCGCCACCTCCTTTCGTCTGCTTCCCGGTATCAGCCCGATAACCGGGCGTAGGGGATCGATGTGGTGTTGTGCTTTAAACTGTGCCGGGGTGCATGTGGGTTGGATGTTGTCCAGCAGGGGGTGGCCGACAAAATCGACCTGCATACCGTGTTCGGCGTAGAAGGCCTGTTCAAAGGGCAGAATGACCGCCATCCGATCCGTTCGTTTTTTAATGGTCTGCACCCGTCCGCTGCGCCAGGCCCATACCTGCGGACTGATGTAATAAAAAACAGGAATACCCAGTTGTTTGGCGACCTTTGCCAGCATCAGATTGAAATCCGGATAGTCGATCAGGATGAGGAGAGCAGGGCGTTGATGCCGGAGACGGGCAATCAGAATCCGGCGGGCACGGAGAATGTCAGGGAGGTGACTGAACACTTCCACTGCCCCGACCACCGCCAGTTTGGCGGCATCGTAGAGTAACTCCACACCTGCCCGCTCCAGCTCGATCCCGCCCATGCCGTAAAATCGCAGCTCAGGAGACTGTTCCCGCATGGCACGGACCAGGTTGGCACCGTGCAGATCCCCTGAGGCCTCTCCAGCTACAATCATCACCTCCCGGGGGGTGGTGGCCGGATCAGAATCCGTCACTGGCACCATCTCTGTTAATGGGACGGCTGAAGAAAGTTCAACAGATCGCCTCGACCTTCTTCCATGAGTATCTGTTCGACCTGTTCCCGGTTCATGCGTATCTGGCTGACTACCTGCAGTGCGATATCAAGAGCACGCCGACCGGCTTCACCGCTGACAGTCGGTTGGGTGCGGTCACGGACGTGCTGAACAAAGCTGTGCAGCTCCATCTCCAGGGCATCCTGTTCTGCGAAGTTCACTTTGCTGATCTCTGGGGCAGGGGGGCTGCCTTTTGTTCCCGGCTTCAGGCGCACGGTCATGATCTCTTTCTTGCCGAAATCAACAGAGAGATACTGACCCGGCTGAAAGATTCGCATACGACGCATGTTGTCCAGGGAAATACGGCTGACCGTAATATTTGCCGTACAGCCGTTGGCAAAGATCAGGCGGGCATTGGCAATGTCCGTGAACCGGGTGACCACGGGTGCCCCGGCCGTTAAAATGGAAACAATCGGGGCCTGGACAATGGAGAGCACGATGTCGATATCGTGAATCATCAGATCCAGCACCACATCAACGTCAGTTCCCCTTTCTTTGAACACGGCAATCCGGTGAGCCTCGATAAAGAGCGGATGGGTGAGGAGCGGTTGCATGGCCATAACCGCGGGGTTGAACCGTTCCAGATGGCCGACCTGGAGGATTCGCTCCCCGGCCCGGGCGATGCGGATCAGGTCGTCCGCTTCAGCCACTGTGGTGGTGATGGGCTTTTCCATCATCACATCAATGCCGGCCTGCAGACAGACCTTGCCGACCTGATGGTGGAGGGTGGTGGGCACAACAATGGAGACCGCATCCACCAGGGGAAGTAAGGCACGATAGTCGGTAAAGGGCCGCGTACCGCACTCATCAGCCACCAGTGCAGCCCTGCCGCCATCGGTGTCGGCAACACCGATGAGTTCCACTCCTTCCATTGCCGCATATTTCTGCGCATGGAACCGACCGAGATATCCGACACCTATCACACCGACTTTTATAATTGTATCCATACTGTTATTGTGTTGTCACATACCAAGATAAGCTTTCTGAACAACGGGATTGTTCCGCAGTCCCGCTGCATCCCCATGAAGAACGACCCTGCCGTTTTCAAGAACATAGCCGCGGTGTGCAATGCGCAGCGCTAAGTTTGCATTTTGCTCAACCAGAAAGATGGTTGTCTGGTGTTCATTGTTAAGTCTGATCAGTATTTCAAAAATTTGTTTTATGATTAAAGGGGCCAGGCCCATGGACGGTTCGTCAAGGAGCAGGAGTTTGGGCCGGGCCATCAGGGCGCGGGCAATGGCCAGCATCTGCTGTTCACCGCCGGAAAGCGTGCCGCCGGGTTGCTGCCGTCTCTTCTCCAGAATGGGAAACAGGCCGTACAACCAGGCCTTGTCTGCGGCGATGGCGGCATGGTCGCGGCGGAGAAAGGCACCCAGGTCAAGATTTTCGGAAACACTGAGGGCGGGAAAGATATGACGGCCTTCCGGTACCTGACTGATCCCGAGTTGAACAATACGATCCGGCATAAGGCCGGAGATCTGCCGGTCGAGAAAGGTCAGGCGACCGTGTCGAGGCGACAGAATACCGCTTATGGTCATGAGCGTGGTGGATTTACCCGCACCATTGGCGCCGATTAAGGTGACGATCTCTCCCTGTTGGATCGTGATGGAGATGTCATACAGTGCTTGAATATTACCGTAAAACACACTGATGTTCTGTAGTTCAAGCATAATGATCTTCCTCTTCACCGAGATAGGCCCGGATCACTGCCGGATCGTTTCGTATCGCTTCCGGCGGCCCTTCGGCAATGAGACGGCCATACTCAAGAACAAAGATGTGATCAGCCAGGCGCATTACCAGTTGCATGTCATGCTCAATTAACAGCACAGCTGTCCGGTCGTTGTTGATGGACCGGATGAGTGTTTCCAGCTCCTGTCCCTCCTGCGGGTTCATTCCGGCGGCTGGTTCGTCCAGAAGGAGAAGAAGCGGGTCTGTGGCCAGAGCCCGGGCTATTTCCAGCCGTCGTTGCGCTCCATAGGGCAGGTTGTCGGCCCGTTCATGCGCAACATCAGCCAGCCCGACCCGTTCAAGCAGGGCAAAGCTGGTAGCAATGGTCTTTTGTTCTTCTCTGGCGACCGATGGCGGGCGGAGAATCGCACCTAAAATTGTGGCGGTTGTCCGGCAGTGCCGGCCGATCATCACATTTTCAAGAACCGTCATGCTGCGGAACACGCGGATGTTCTGAAAGGTGCGAGCCAGCCCCTGTTCGGTAATATGATGGGGTTTGAGTCCGTTTAAGGTGCGGCTCGGACTGTTTGGCGGTGTCCACAGGAGTTCACCGGCTGTTGGCTGATAGATGCCGGTGAGGCAGTTGAAAAATGTGGTTTTGCCGGCACCGTTGGGGCCGATCAGGGCGACTATTTCACCCTGCTTGATGCGCAGGCTGCATTTGTCAATGGCACGTATGCCACCGAAATCCATACTCAGCTTGTTAACGGTCAGGAGTGGCGGCATGGGGAGAATTGGTCTGGTCATGTGTTGATGGGAGGGTGTACGTTCGGCGTTTTGGTGCAATCAGCCCCTGGGGGCGGACAATCATCATGACCACCAGGATGGCGCCAAAGGCCAGCATCCGGTAATCGGCAATGATACGCAGGTATTCGGGGAGCAGAATAAGGATCAGTGCACCGGCAATAACGCCGACAATCGACCCCATGCCGCCAAGAACAACGATGCAGAGGATGATTGCAGATTCCATAAAGGTGAAACTGGCCGGATTGACAAAGGTTGTTTTGGCGGCAAAAAACACACCGGCCATGCCTGCCCAGGTGGCGCCTAAGGCAAAGGCGGACAGCTTGATTTTTGTTTTGTCAATACCCATTGCCTGACACGCTATTTCGTCTTCCCGCAGTGCCTGCCAGGCTCGACCGATACGGGAGTTCTGCAGCCGATAGACAACAAAGACCGTAAGAACGACCAGGCCGATCATCAGATAGTACAGGTAGTTGATGGTGGCCTCAGGCGACAGCGACAGTCCGAACAGGCTCGGTCTGGCAATGTTGGCGATACCGCTCGGTCCTTTAGAAAATTCGCTCCAGTTTTCAAGGACAAGGCGAACGATCTGACCAAAGGCCAGGGTAACGATGGCCAGATAATCACCGCGGAGTCGCAAGACCGGGAAACCGAGCAGCAGTCCGAACAGGGCACCCAGCAGGCCGCCAATGGGGAGTGCCATCCAGAAACCCAGGTTGAAGTGGAGGTGGAGGAGGGCATAGGTGTAGGCTCCCACCGCATAAAAGGCGACATACCCCAGATCCAGCAGGCCGACCATACCGACAACGATGTTCAGTCCCAGGCCGAGCACCACATACATCAGCGCAGTGGTCATGATGTTCACCTGGTAGGAGGAAAAAAACAGGGGAAAACAGGTCAGAAGCAGGGCTGAAGCGATGAGGGCAGCGGTAAGAAACGCTGGTCGGCGCAGAACATCAAACGGTTGGGCAGGTGTCTGCGGCCGGATAGGATCTTTCTCTTCCCGGCGGGTGAGGAGGCGGCGGGCCTGAACAAGGCGGATGATCAGTGAGGCAAGAAAGCTGATTACTCCTATCCACAACATGTTGGACCAGCGCCACAGAACAATGTGTTCGATGGGATTGACCTTGATCACCACAAGGGGAAAGGTGAGAAACATAAACCAAAGCCCGGTAAGGCAGGCGTGGCGGAGATCGTGTCTGGTGATCATGAGACTGCTTGTATCCGTAAGGAGAAATTAGACCTTGTCAACAGAGGCCTTGCCCAAAAGCCCGTTGGGACGAAAGATCAGTATCAGGACCAGCAGGGCAAAGGCAAAGACATCTTCATAATCGCTGGACACATAGCCGGTGGTCAAAGATTCGGTCAGCCCAAGGACATAGCTGCCCAGAACCGCACCAGGAATAGAACCGATACCTCCAAGGACAGCAGCGGTAAATGCCTTGATGCCGGCAATGAATCCGATGAAGACATTGATCTGGCCGACATGAGAGGCGATCAGGACACCACCGATGGCTGCCAGACCGGAACCAAGGACAAAGGTGAACGATATGATGCGATCAACATTGACGCCGACGAGCAGCGCCATCTTCTGATCTTGAGCAGTAGCTCGCATGGCCTTACCGATCCGTGTCCATTTGACCATGGCTGACAACAGTAACATGGCCAGCAGGGAAACCACAAGGATTGCGGCATCTGTGGAGCCGATGACACCTGCATAGGGTTCCAGAAAGGCAAACTCGGGAATCAGGGATGGAAAAGGCAGAAAGTCCGCTGTCTGCACAAGCTGGACATAGTTCTGGAGAAAGATGGACATGCCGATTGCCGAGATGAGCGGGGCCAGACGAGGGGCTTTGCGCAGTGGTCTGTAGGCAATGCGTTCAACCGTATACCCATAGGCAGAAGACCAGACAACAGCGGCAAGCGCTGTCAGAACAAAAACAGCCGGGAGGGGGAACTGGTAGATCAGTAAAATCTCCGCAACGATGAGACCGGTGAAGGCACCGATCATGTACATTTCACCATGGGCAAAGTTAATTAATCCGATGATCCCGTACACCATGGTGTACCCGAGAGCGATCAGGGCATAAATGGATCCTCGTGTGAGTCCACTAAAGAGCAGTTCAATGAAATAATCCATGCAATCTCAGCGTTCGAATGGGAAGAATCCGATCAGTGGTTATTGGACCAGAACAAACTGTCCGTTCTGTACCTGGTAAATAAAGAATCCTATGCCCACCGGCTCTCCCCTGTCGTCAAAGGTTATATCGCCAAAAGGAGTGGCAACCGCGTGCGCGCGCAGAGCCTCTTTCACCGCATCTGCGTCCGCTGACCCGGCCTTGGTCATGGCCTGGGTCAGAGCAAGTGCTGCGGCAACGGCGTTGTTAAAGAAAGAACCCGGCTCCGTCCCCTCGGCTGCCTTGAATTTTTCACGATACATAATGGCAATCGGGTTGTTGGACACATCTGCCGGTCCGGTGGCATACACACCTTCCGCATCTTTGCCGGCTACCTTGATAAAAGTAGCATCTTTGACGCCATCATCGGAAATAAAAGGGATGGTTAAGCGTTTCTGGCGCATCTGGCCAACAATTTTGGAGGCCTCGGGATGATAGCCGCCAAAGAGAACGGCATCTGCATTGGAGCGCTTGATTTTCTGAATCACGGCAGAGTAATCGACAGCGCCCGGGGTGACACCTTCAAAAAGTACCACTTTGGCGTTATCAGACTGTTCGATGAAGGTTTTCGCATATTCGGCAAGCCCCTTGCCATAGTCCCCCTTGTCATGAAGGATGGCGATCTTTTTAGCCTTGAGGGTCTGCAAAGTAAAATCAGTTTGCAGACGCGCCTGGGTGTCATCTGCAGCTATGGTGCGGAAAAAATTCGGATATGCACCGTCTTGACTGAGGTTGGGGGTGGTGGCTGCAGGCGAGATAACCACCACATTGGCGTCCCGATAGATCGGCAGTGTAGCTTTGGTCGGACCGGAACAGACGGGGCCGATCACTGCCCGTACTCCGGCTGCCACCAGTTTGGTGGCCACATTGGTGGCTACTTCCGGTTTGCAGCCATCGTCTTCAACCAGCAGCTCAATGGGAACGCCGTTAATGCCTCCCTGAGCGTTGACATCCTTGACGACCAGTTGGGTTGCTTTTAACGAGGGTAAACCGTAGGAGGCCAGATCACCCTGATGGGCTCCGGTAACACCGATTTTGATGGTGTCTGCGGCATGAAGTGGAGACTGCAGGAGGTGCAGGATGAAAAAGACAAGGGTAAAAGAAAACAAGGTCGTTCGCATCGAATGTTCCACCTTTCTTAGGGTTTGATTTGTAAAACAAAAACATATACTTTATCTTTTTGATCTGCTTTTTCATACTGCATTCGTTGTTTTTTGCACTAAAAATGACCCGTTGATGACAGGTGTTCTTCTCCTGAGAAGAGGAGATGCTCGACAGAAGATGGTTGGCAGCGAGTATCGGTCATTATTGTGTACGCTTTTAAAGTGACGTGTTTATGAGACAGTACGATGGAATCGTCGAACCTCAGAGGGGGAAGAGTTGCCCGGGCGGCCTTTTGTATCTGTGGATACCCTGTCTTTCTACCCGCTGTCGATAGTGTTCAGTGATTTTGGTTTGTTGTCTGCTAACGAGGACTTATGAAAACATCGCCGCTTCTTTTTTTTCTGGGACGACCTTTTTCTCCCCTGTACAGCTGGGCAATGCGCGCCCGGGAGGCAGGGTACAGGCGTGGTGTTTTCCGGTCGTATCACTTTCCGGTACCGGTTGTCAGTGTCGGTAACTTAACCATGGGTGGCACCGGTAAGACCCCCATGGTGCACTATCTTGCCCGATTGCTGCAGCAGAACAGTTTTAAGCCGGCGATCATCAGTCGCGGTTACGGTGGAACGGCCCAGGGCCCTGTGAACATCGTCTCAGACGGCTGTTCTCTTCTGCTTGATGCGAAAGCAGCGGGCGACGAACCCCGAATGCTTGCCGAAACACTGCCGGGTGTTCCTGTCTTAACAGGTATTGTCCGTCGCTTACCGGCACAGCGGGCTGTTGACCTTGGTGCTGATGTCCTGTTGCTTGATGACGGTTTTCAGCACCTGCCCATCCAACGTGATGTCAATCTGGTCCTGTTTAATACAGACCGTTTGGCAGGCAATTCACGGGTCTTTCCCGGTGGAGATCTTCGCGAACCTGTTGCAGCACTGCATCGGGCCACTGGTTTTGTACTGACAGGTGTGTATGAGGCGAACCGTGATCGGGCTCAACGGTTCCGTGACCTGCTTGCAACAAAATTTCCTGGAATTCCAACGTTCCTCACCGGTTATGAGGTGGAGACGCTGGTTCGTCTGATGCCGTCCGGTGAGACAGTGCCCGTTGCTGCGGCAACGGTTGCCAGCCTGAAAGGATATGGTTTCTGCGGCATTGCCCATCCAGAATCGTTTCGGGAAACAGTCCAGGGGATCGGAGTGGACCTCACCGGGTTTACCGGTTTTGCTGATCATCGGCAATACTCCGATTCGCTGGTGGAACGGCTGATTAGCACTGCTCGGAAAACAGGTGCTGATTTTCTGCTGACCACGGAAAAGGACCTGGTTAAATTTTCCGGCTATGCGCACCAGCTGCCTGTACCGCTCTACGGTATTCGTATGCAGGTGCTGGTTGATGAAGAATTTACGGCAACAGTTCTTCGCGCTCTTCGCTCCCGGCGTCCATCTTCCTGATCCCTTTAATATTTTTGTGTTGCGTGAACAACACAACCCAGGCGAATTGCTGTGTTGTTTTTGACACAGTCGTGTTGTGCATAAAGGTGCCGATTGAAGACATAAAAGTTCTATTATTTTGATTTAGTTAAAATTTTTGAATTCTCTAATGGTATTGTTGTGGTTTTCTGATATTGGTTTGAAAATTGCTTAAAGAAAATAAAGTGTTATTGTCTTCTCTACATTTCCTCCTTCATTGGGAGTCATCATGTCATATCAGATAGAGCCACATCAACATACCATTCAACGGGGTGTCAGCTGTTGTGGTGTTGGATTGCATACCGGCAGAACAGTCAACCTCACCATAAATCCGGCTCCGGCCCATACCGGTATCCAGTTCCTTCGTTCCGACCTGCCGGATCGGCCTGTTATTCCGGCCCGGGTTGAACAGGTGTCGCAGACAACACTGGCTACCACCATCGGAAAAGGGGCCCATGCCATATCCACAACAGAACACCTGCTGGCTGCTCTGCGCGGATGCGGGGTTGATAACGCTGTTGTTGAGCTTGATTCACACGAAGTGCCCATTATGGACGGCAGCGCCGGGCCGTTTATCCGGCTGTTGAAAACAGCAGGTCTGCTCCGCCAGCGGGCGTTGCGGAAGGTCATGCGCATCACCCGGCCGATCGTCTATACAGAGGGCAGCAAGTCAATCCGCATTGACCCGTATAACGGGTATAAAGTTACGGCCCGGATTCAGTTTGACGATGCCCTGATCAACGAACAGCAGTATTCCATTGAGGTCACCCCGGAGCGATTTATTAAAGAAATTGCCAAGGCGCGGACCTTCGGATTTGTCGAACAGGTCGAACATCTCTGGCAGAATGGTCTGGCGCTGGGAAGTACACTCGACAATGTCATTGCCATTCATTGGGATCGTCGTTCTATTCTCAATGAGGACGGATTGCGTTTTGATGACGAGTTTATCCGTCATAAGGTACTGGACATCATCGGCGACATGGCCTTGCTTGGTTCACCGCTCATGGGGCATGTAACTGCTGATTGTTCCGGTCATGGTTTGCATCATGCCTTCATGCAGGCAATCATCGGCAATCCACTTGCCTGGGAGTATGTGACGTTCAAAAAGAATGGCAATTCGCTGCTTCGCCAGGTTGTGAAGACAACGCAGGACTCCGGAAACCGGTTCGCTCCTCTTTTCAGGCCCCTTGGTTCAAACATCTCCCCTCAACCTGTTTGTCTGATATAAGCTTGACTGCCGTATAAAAGATCTGAAAAACGATATGTTCCAGGATAACCGCCGGAAGATGTACCGGCGGTTTTTTTATATGCCGGCAGATTGATCACAGTCCCGCTCTTGTCGGCTTTGCTGATCCGCCGTATAGTAGCGGCGTCGACAGCGGAGTATACCTTACCTTCTCTCAAAACTTTCCAGAAGATATGTCGCATTCTATTCCTCCCCTCGGTTGTATCGGCGGTGGTCAAATGGCTGAAGCTTTTATCCGCGGCCTGTTGACTGCACAGTTGCTGACCCCTGCCCAAATAACTGTTGCTGAACCGGACAGCAGTCGATGTGATTATCTGACGAAAACGTACGGGGTGCAATGTACGCAGGATCCGGGACTGCTCTGTTCAAACAGCGAACTGTTGCTGGTGGCTGTCAAACCGCAGGTGGGCATACCTGTTCTGGAGCAGTACCAACCTTGTATACAGCAGCAGCACCTGGTCATCTCGATTATGGCCGGCATATCCTTAGCCTCCCTGACTGCTGCTTTGTCCGGACCGGTACGGCTGATCCGGGTGATGCCCAATATCGCTGTACTGGTTTTAGCCGGAGCCTCGGCATACTGTGCCAACGTCGAAGCCACGGATGAAGATCGACAGAGTGCCGCTGCCATTCTCTCGTCTGTGGGCACATGTACTGAGGTGGAGGAACATCTGCTTGACGCTGTGACCGGTTTAAGCGGCTCCGGGCCCGGGTATGTGCTGACCTTTATTGAGGCCATGATTGACGGCGGTGTTCTGGCCGGATTACCGCGCTCTGTTGCTGAACAGTTAGCTTTGCAGACGGTCTATGGGTCGGCCAGGCTGGCTTTGACGACCGGTGAACATCCGGCAGTACTGAAAGCTCAGGTAACCTCACCGGGCGGAACGACCATCAGTGGTGTGCAGGTACTGGAACAGGGTGGGTTGCGTGGGATGGTCATGGCAGCCATTAAAACGGCAGCAGATCGTTCCAGGGAGCTGGGGGCATGAATATTCAGTACGCAGGGGTGATCACACGGCCGGACAGTCCGGAGGTTGATGCCATCGGTCGGGAGATGGTCGACTGGTTTAAATGTCGATCCATCCGGGCTGATTTCAACCGGATTGATCGGCACATGGATATTCTCATCGTGTTAGGTGGTGATGGGACACTGCTTCATGTGGCGGATAAGGCGGCTGAGTATCAGTTGCCGGTGTTGGGCATCAACCTCGGTAACCTTGGTTTTCTGACCGAAATCGCTGCTGACGAACGATATGAGGCACTGGAGCTGCTGCTGGTTGAAGATGACGTGCGCTTAGAAACACGAATCATGCTTTCTGCTGCCTATGTGAATGGAACCACCGGGGAAAAGAGTGCTTCTGTGCACGCCTTGAATGAGGTCGTGATTGTCAAGAAAAGCACAGAGGCCATGATTCGCCTGCGCTGCTGGGCCGACCGCGAATATGTGACCACCTATCGGGCTGACGGGTTGATCATTGCCACGCCCACCGGGTCCACTGCATACAATCTTTCTGCCGGTGGGCCGGTGGTGCACGCTGAACTTGATGCCGTTGTTGTGACCCCGATCTGCCCTTTCATGTTGGAATCCCGGCCGATACTGCTGGGTTCGGATCATAATATCACGGCTCAGCTGCTCGCACCCGCCGGAGAGGTGAAGGTTATTATTGACGGTGGACTGCAGTGGACCATCACTGAAAACGATTACCTGCAGGTGCGGAAGGCGTCGCTGCCACTGCTCATTGTCAGTTCGCCCTGGAAAAGTTACTTCAATATCCTGCGAAATAAACTCAACTGGGGCGGGGCAAGTGTTGATATTCCCCTGCCGGAAAAGGCGTGTAAACACTGCTGAAGATGTGCACTACCAGATTGTGGCAAAAGAGAAGGGGTCTTTGCCTCACCGTTTACGTCGCTGCAGACTGTATTTCTTCATCTTGTACTGCAGGAGGCTTTTGGTGATACCCAGCTGTTCCGCTGCCCGGGCCTGCACATAGAAGTTATCTTCCAGTGCTGTACGCACCAGTTTTTCCTCTATCCCGTTTAACACTTCCGACAAGCTGAGATGCTCCGGAATGAACTGACTGAGTTCCAGACCCTTACTCCAGTCATGGGAAGGGGACAGTTCGGTTGAGTCGGGCTGTACATCCTCAGGTTCAATTCGATTGCTGCTGCACAGGATGGCGGCGCGTTCAATGGTGTTTTCGAGTTCACGCACATTACCTTCCCACGGCAGACTGACAAGCAGGCGCAGTGCCTCTGGAGAGATATCGAGTTCTTTGTCCAAGTTGCGGCTGTTTTTTTCGAGAAAATGGGTCACCAGAGCGGGAATATCGTCCACCCGTTCCCGCAGGGGGGTCAGATGAATGTGGATAACATTGAGACGATAGTAGAGATCTTCACGAAAATTTCCCTTATCCACCTCGTCTTTAAGGTCTTTGTTGGTGGCGGCAAGGATGCGGATATCAACATTCTGCGTGGTTGAGCCACCCACCCGTTCGAAACTTTTTTCCTGAAGAACCCGTAAGAGTTTGGCCTGCAACTGTGAAGACATCTCACCGATCTCATCAAGAAAAAGAGTGCCGGTGTCGGCGAGTTCAAAGCGTCCCTTGCGCATGACCACAGCATCGGTGAACGCGCCCTTTTCATGACCGAACAGCTCGCTTTCCAGAAGATGTTCCGACAGGGCTGCACAGTTGACAGAGATGAAAGGAGCCTCACAACGGGGGCTCAGATTATGGATTGCGCGGGCAACCAGTTCTTTACCTGTTCCCGACTCACCGGTGATCAGAACAGAAGAGGGGGTTGGTGCGACCTTTTCAATTAACTGATACACCATTCGCATGGAAGGGCTCTTGCCGACCATGCCGCCGAATCCTGAACGCGGAACGGCCTCTGCCCGAAGTCTTCTGATTTCCCGGATCAGGCCGTAATGTTCAATGGCCTTGGTAACACTGGCCAACAGTTGCTGGTTGGAAAATGGTTTGGCTAAATAGGTAAAGGCGCCCAGGCTCATGGCCTCCACCGCCTTTTCAACCTCAGCATAGGCCGTGATGAGAATAACGGGCAACTCTCTATTGTACTCTTTGATCTTCGCCAGCAACTCAATGCCGTCCATCCCGGGCATCTTCATATCAGAGAGTACCAGGTCCAGATCAGTGCTGTACACAATGGGGAGAGCAGTTAAACCGCTTTCTGCTGAAAAAACCTCATAGCCTTCGTCTTTAAGGAGTTCAGCAAGGACAATCAGATAGTTGGGTTCGTCGTCGACAATTAAAATGGTGTGCATAGTACTTTAACAGGAAAGAGATGGCTGAGGGCTTTGATGCAGATGGGCCAGCAGTGTTTCGAACATGGTCAGGGGAGGGCAAAACCCCTCCCTGCCACCGGCAAGGGGATGCGTCGGCCTTGTGGAGCCATGAAAGTCACTTCCCCCGGTAAGCAGCAGTCCATGGTCAGCGGCAATGGTCTTGAGCTTTTTCCTCATCTTTTTGGTGTGCGTCGGATAATAGAACTCAACACCGTCAAGACCGTACTGCACCAACTCTCTGATAAGTGATGACTGTAATCGCATTTCCGGGTCCAGGTGACCGGGATGTGCCAGCACCGCGATACCGCCCATCTGGTGAATCATATCAATGCTGGCGGCAGGGGAGTAGCTGAAGCGGTCCTCCCAGGCCGGCCGGTTGCGACCCAGATATCTTTTGAAGGCTGCATCAAAGCTGTCCACAACCTTCTTTTCGATAAGAAGACGAGCAATATGGGGGCGACCGACCAGACCGCCGCCGGAAACACGCTGTACTTCTTCATCGTGAATCACAATACCGAGATCACGCAGTTTTTGAAGGATAATGGTGTTGCGTTGCTTTCGTCCCTCCTGCAGGGGCTGTAGCCAGCTTTTCAGCCTGGGATCAGTGATATCAATACCATAGCCGAGAATATGGACTGCCCGTTGATACATGTTGGTACTGATTTCCACCCCTGTAACAGTGATGATGCCGGCCTCAGATCCTAATCGAGTGATCTCTTCCACTCCTTCAACGGTGTCATGATCTGTCAGAGCCAGTCCCTGCAACCTGTTGCGCACAGCTAAGGTTATCAGTTCTTCCGGAGTGTGGCTTCCGTCTGAATAAATGGAATGGATATGAAGATCGACGCACATACTGGGGTTTTGAACTGCACCTGGGAAGGGATGTCGTGTGTGGACAGTTGTTTCGATTTCTCCACACACTGTACTCAGGGACTGGTTATTGCGCAATAACCAAATAGAATCACTGCAAAGGAGTGACTTGTCATTTGCCGGCGCTGTTCTTATTATTGCCAGAAACCCTTGCTCAATAAGGAGTGATCATGCCAACACCTCGTATGAATCTTGATGCCTATCAGATAGACACCGAACCGTTTTATTTATCCACCGGGCAAGAAATCGCTATAGCTGAGGCAGCCTACCATGACGGTACACCACTGTTACTGAAAGGGCCGACAGGATGCGGAAAAACCCGGTTTATGCAGTATCTGGCCTGGCGTTTGCAACGTCCGCTGGTGACGGTATCGTGCCATGACGATCTTTCCACCTCTGATCTGGTCGGCCGTTACCTGATCCGCTCAGGTGAGGCGGTGTGGACAGATGGTCCTCTGACCATGGCTGTTCGAGCCGGAGCTATCTGCTACCTGGACGAGATCGTTGAGGCCCGGAAAGACACCACCGTTGTTATCCATCCTCTAGCTGATGATCGTCGGCAGCTGCCCATTGAAAAACGGGGAGAACTGTTAACAGCCCCTCCTGAGTTCATGCTCGCCATCTCCTACAATCCCGGGTATCAGAGTGTGCTCAAAGATCTGAAAACTTCCACCCGACAGCGCTTTGTTGCCCTGAGTTTCGACTATCCCGAACCTGACAAAGAGGTGGAGATTGTCTGCAGGGAGGGAGGATTAGCACCTGAGATGGCGAAGTCTCTGGTTAAGTTGGCGGTCATGACCAGAGGTCTGAAGGATTCGGGACTTGTTGAAGGTGCGTCGACGCGATTGCTGATCCTGGCCGGTCAGCTCATCGGTCGGGGCATAGAGGTCAAAACCGCCTGTCGTGCCGCGATCAGTGAAGCTCTCACAGATGATCGGGAATTACTTGCAGCACTTGATGAGATGGTCAGCTCTCTGTTCTGATGCCAATGGACCTGGAAAGTCTGAAAACAAAATTTTATCAGCTTGTGGCCCCCAGTCTGCCCAATGAATGGGATGTTGAGGCTGCTCTGGAACCGTTACTGGACTATGAAGCCGAGTATCTGGACGGCATCTTTTCCCAGGTGCCGGCGATCTGGCCGGTCTCCCATTCGCTTTGCTTTGCTTATCTCAATGCCGCCGGTCCTGCTCTTAGTTGCCTTGCTGTTGAAGAACTCTCCCTTTGGGTGCACAGCCTTTTGGATCGCTATGAGACCGGGGGGTTGCGTGAGGCACGACTGTTCATGGCGGATGTGGAACAGCAGTATGCATGCCGGCTTCGCGGGGAGGGCGGCGTGCGGCTGCTCGATGTTCGTTCTCGACTGCAGCCTTATGTCAATGGTCTTGCCGGCAAAGAGATGCCCCTGGTTGCCGCTGACGAGGTCGGGACTGACTCGGAATCCATCTTTCTGCCCAATACGATTGGAGTGTTGCAGACCCATGAGCACAATTTTTTTCTTTATAAACTGATTGTCTCTTTTCAGTGGGCTTCTCTCAGCAGCGGGATGTACACCGCACCACAGTGGCTGGAGGTAACCCGGAAGAGCGCTCATCCATTGGATCGCTTCTTTTCTGGATTCTCAGAACCGGAAAAAGCTCGCAGCCTCTACCATATTTTTGAAACAGCACGAGTACTCAACTTTTTGCGTCACGAGCTACCGGGGCTGATGCGGGAAGCCGGGGTTATTCTGCCGTTGCTGCCACTGACCGGTGATGATTCGTCACAGCTGAATCTGCTTGATTGGCTGCAGCGAGGCCTGTTGCGGGGCCAGTGGCCGGTATCGTCTTCTTCACCGCTGCTTGCTCGGGCTGTTGCCCTGATGCAGCGATATCAAGAAGAGGAGGTGGATAACCTGGTCAGCTTGGAAGCGGTACGTGAGCTGATGCCTCTTGTTCCGGCAACTGAAGTGTTTACCGGCACCAGCCCTCTTCTCTTTCAAGGGATTATGCGCTTGCAGGAGATGCGTAACCTGGGCGCAAAAGAGCAGACTGATAAGGAGTTGCGCCTCATGATGACCATGAAAGCCCAGCTCCCGCCAAAGGTGAACAAGACGACCCAACCGCATCTCGAACCCGGGAATACCGCCGGACAGGAGGCTGCGGATACGGCCCTGGTCATTGACACGGACAGTGCATGGGAACAGTTACCGCCTTTCCTGCATTCCCTGGCGCAGCGGATTGATAACAGCGAGTCACAGCCGTCTGAACAGGCAGCTGATCAGGAATCTTCCGGCAAAAGCGGGGTGGTTGAGCAGGCGAGCAGTGCCTCGGGGGTTGGAAAATCAGGACAGCTCTTCTCTCGTCTGTCCCGTGGTCCTGCTGATGCAAAAACAGAGGAGAAGACTGTTGAACCGGCTGTGTATGATGAATGGGATTACCGGCGGAAAGGTTTTCGGAAAAACTGGTGCGTTGTCACGGAGAAGGAACTGGCGCCCGTCCACAATACGTTTATCGAGCAGACCCTGAAAAAGTATCGGGGACAGATCCGTCGACTGCGGTATCAGTTTGAACTGCTGCAAACCAGCGAACGGTTTATACGAAGACAGCGCGACGGTGATGATATTGACTTTGATGCCCTGGTGGAATCGCTGGCCGATGTCCGCGCCGGCCATCCGCCGTCAGACCGTCTGTTTATCCGGCTGGCCCGTGATCAGCGTGATATTGCCGCCTCTTTTCTGGTGGATATGTCCAACTCCACAGCCGGCTGGGTCGGGCAATCGATTAAGGAGGCCCTGGTTCTTATCTGTGAGGCTATGGAGGTCTTGAACGATCGGTACGCTATTTACGGTTTCTCCGGGATGCGACGATTACGCTGTGAGATTTTTCCGATAAAACGACTGGAAGAACGCTATTCCCAGACAGTCCGACAGCGAATCAGTGCCATCGGTCCGCGTGAGTACACCCGCATGGCACCGGCTATCCGTCATGTCAGTTCATTGTTTGCCAAGGTTGAGGCCAAGGTACGACTGCTGATAGTCCTTTCCGATGGCAAGCCCGAGGACTATGATGACTATAAGGGTGAGTATGCCATTGAAGATACCCGCCACGCGCTGCTGGAGGCGAAAGCCATGGGGATCCATCCCTTTTGTATCACCATTGATCGCCAGGCCCATGAGTACATGGCCCATATGTATGGTGAGGTGAACTACATCTTCATCGACAAGATCAATCAGCTGCCTTCCCGGATGTCGGAGATCTATCGGACCCTTACCAGCTGATACCATGATCGACAGTGAGAGGATCGTGTTATCCAGGAGATGGTGGTGGAGCCCTTGGCAGAATTTGCTGTATAACCGAAAATGACAGATTCGTTTTTTATGTCTGAACAACGACGGTTGCTCAAGATACTTGTTCTGTTGCTGATGACGGCAGGTCTGTTCACAGCTGCGGAAGGGTATGGCGACGATATTGCCAAGAAGCTTAAAGCCCAGGCGTACCGTGCGTATTACGGGAAAGGGGAGCCGGTCAGTTATGAGCGGGCCCTGCTGTTGTATCAGCAGGCTGCGGAGCGAGGTGATGCCGAGGCGCAGTTTATTTTTGGCGGTATGTTGTATCAGGGGCAGGGCAAAGAGAAACCGGATAGACACAATGGCTTTAAATGGTTGTTGAAGGCGGCGGAGCAGGGCAAGGTGTCGCCTGAGTCATTGGGTATTATCGGGGCCATGTACCTGCGCGGTAACGCGGTTCCACAGAACTACTTTGAGGCCGAAAAATGGCTGAGCAAGGCTGCCCAGAACGGCAATGTGACAGCACAAAATGATCTGGCCTATCTGTACTATCACGGCCTGGGCGGTGTGCCTGACTATCAAAAGGCTTTGCAACTGTATGAACGGGCAGCCTATCAGGGAGATGTTGTGGCCCAGGCGAACACCGGTCTGATGTATGCCACCGGCGTCGGCGCTGAGAGGGACAGGGCTAAGGGATATGCCTGGTATTCACTGGCAGCCAGCCGGGGAAATACCACTGCCTCAATAAATCGAAACAATCTTATGATGGAGATGTCCTGGGAGGAACTCAACCGGGCCCAGGCCCTTTCCCTTGAACTGTATCGCCGGGTGGAACATGTTGCCGAACCCGGAAGTATAGCCCCGACACCAGAGAAGTAAAGATCGCATCTGTTACTGCTCTGCCAATTGATCGAGAAACCCGGTCAGCTCTTCAATATTTGTACAATCAATCACTGCAAGGCGCATACGGGTAGCTCCGGGTAATCCGGTAAGAAATTTGACAACCTGCAGCTTCACCCTGAACAGGACTCTGTTCACAGGAAGGAACTGTTGTGCCAACTGCAGATAACGTTTGATCAGAGGGAGGCGGGCGGCCAGTGTGGCCGGTTTTTCTGATCCGGAGAACAGCCAGGGGTTGCCAAGGGCGGCTCGACCGACCATGACGCCATCACATCCGGTTGTCTGTATCATGGCAAGGCCGTCTGTACAAGAGTGCACATCGCCGTTACCGATGACGGGAATAGTGACAGCCTCCTTCACTTTTTTAATAATCTCCCAATCAGCATATCCCCCAAAGCCCTGTGCCCAGGTCCGGCCATGGACAATGACGGCAGCCGCACCAGCGGCTTCAGTCATGGCGGCAAACTCCGGCGCATTGATGGTTGACTCTGTCCACCCGCTGCGGAACTTCACTGTTACCGGCAGGGATGTCTGGGCACAAACGCTCTGGATGATGCTTTCAGCCAGATGCAGATCCTTCATGAGTGCTGCTCCGCATCCTTTTTTGACAACCTTTCGTACCGGACACCCCATATTGATATCGATCAGATCAACGGGGCATTCGGAGACAATGGCGGCTGCACGACCCATCAGCTCAGCGTTGTTGCCGAACAGCTGGACGGCAAAGGGGCGCTCGGTGACAATGGTTTGAAGAAGATCGCGGGTATTTTGCTGTGCGAACGTCAGGCCATGACTGCTGACCATTTCAGAGACACAGCAGCTTGCCCCGTTTTCTTTACAGAGTAGACGAAAGGGAAGATCAGTGTATCCGGCCAGCGGTGCCAGAAGTAATCCGGGAGAAAGCTGAACAGAACCAATCGTCAGGGATGGAAGTCTGGCAGGAGAGGGTGTCATAGGTGGCGGTAAAGCTGTTGCAGCTCATTTGACGGAACATCTTTCCATCAGATGAGCTGCAAGGAGCAGAAGATGTCTATTTACGGATGAGATTGTTTTCGAATTCTTTTCAGGGCGCCTAAATAGATATCTTCGGACATATCATCAATTATCTTTTCCAGGGCTTCGTCTTCAGTGGCCATGATCGATGTCGCCACCTTATAGTCTTCAGTGTAGAGTTTTCTGGGCACTTCCCAGAGAATCGTGCCTGATTTCTGATCTTTCAGTGCCCAGCGTACAAACAGGTTGATCTTGCTGCCGGTTACTTCAGAGATATTGTCCCAGGAGACACTGGGCAGTTCAACGACAAGGATTTCACCGCTCAGGACAAAATCTGCACGGCTTTTTTCCCGTGTGAGGGAAATGGAGGCAGACTTTTGAAACCAACGGGTCAGTGACTGGTAAATTTTCATGTCAAGCCCGAGTTTGTTGGTTCGGTTTGACCAGGCCGGCATATAGATAACCCGTTGTTCTCCTTCAGAGGCATAGGGAAAATAATATCCGCATCCATACAAGAGGAGGAGTGTAAGGACGACTGTCATCCATGTGCATCGCATCAGTTTAGGCATGATATTTCCGGGCTCTTATTCTGATTATAGTCTTTGCCTGTCAACACGCATGAAGAAAAGCGTTGTCAAAGAACAATGTTGACCAGTTTTTTGGGGACAACGATAATCTTTTTCGGTTTATTCTGACCGGTCAGCTGAGCGATTTTTTCATCGTCCATGGCAAGCCGTTCCAGCGTCTGGTTGTCAGTGTCTGCAGGGACCTGAAGTTTTGAACGTATCTTGCCGTTTATCTGTACAACAACCGTTATTTCATCTTCTTTTGCCGCTTCGCTGTCAAAGGCGGGCCAGACCATGTTTTCGAGCAGATCCGCGTGTCCGGCAAGTTGCCAGAGTTCCTCACAGATGTGCGGGGCCATGGGAAAGAGCAAAGTGAGAACCGTTTCCAGGGCCTCACGCAGTACGGCCTGATCAATGGGTTCCTCGGTGGTTGCCGCAGCCTGGTTGACCAGCTCCATGATTCTGGAGATGGCAGTGTTGAAGTGGAAGTCGCTCTCAATACTTTCCGTTACCCGACGGATTGTCTGGTGGGTTTTGCGGTGGAGAGTACGGGAGGCTGTATTCAGGGCTGCCAGGTTGATTGCTGCTGGATGTGTAAAACAGTCAACATTGCCGGTCACCAGACGATACACCCGGTTTAAAAAACGAGATGCACCTTCAACACCCTGGTCGTTCCACTCAAGATCCCGTTCAGGCGGTGCGGCAAACAGTGAAAAAAGACGCACCGTATCTGCTCCGTACTGTTCAATGAGTTCGTTCGGGTCAACGACGTTACCCTTGGACTTGGACATCTTGGCCCCGTCTTTAATGACCATTCCCTGGGTTAACAGATGACTGAAGGGTTCATCAATGGTGAGATACCCGAGGTCCCGCAGCATTTTGGTGAAAAAACGGGCATAAAGCAGGTGAAGGATGGCATGTTCAACACCACCGATATACTGGTCGACCGGCAGCCAGTAGGCAGCGGCCTCTGTATCAATGGGTGCGGTACTGAGGGCAGGGTTGGTGTAGCGAACAAAATACCAGGACGATTCAACAAAGGTGTCCAGGGTGTCGGTTTCTCTTCGGGCGCTTTGATTACACTGCGGGCAGACAGTGGCAATAAACTCCGGCTGCTGATGCAGAGGGGCATGGTCACCGGTGGCTGTGTCTGCACCGGGGAGAAGAATCGGTAGCGCAGACTCTGGTAAAGGTACGATACCGCATCGGTCACAGTGCACCACTGGTATCGGTGTTCCCCAGTAGCGTTGACGGGAGATCCCCCAGTCACGGAGACGATAGGTCACATGGGGACGACCACATCCCTGTTGTTGAGCTGCAGCTATGATGGCTTTCTGGGCAGTCTGTGAATCAAGACCACTGAATTCTCCTGAAGAAACCAGGATCCCCGGTTCTTCTATCGCCGCAGTCATCGTCGAGGGCTCAAGCAGCTCTCCCTCTGGTTGGATAACCACTTTAATCGGCAGACCGTATTTTTGAGCAAATTCAAAATCCCGTTGATCATGTGCCGGCACCGCCATAACCGCACCGGTTCCGTATTCCATGAGAACAAAGTTTGCCACATAGATGGGAATTCGTTCCCCGGTAAACGGGTTGATACAGTAACTTCCGGTAAATACGCCCTGTTTCTCAAGCTCCTGATCAGGAGTTGCACGCTGTTTTGTCAGTATGGTTTCCTGTATAAAGGCGGTGACTGCCTGTTCCTGCGGCTTACCCTGCATAAGGCCGGTAATCAGGGGATGTTCGGGAGCCAGCGACATAAAGGTGACACCAAAGATCGTGTCAGGTCTGGTGGTGAAGATACTGAGCGTCCGGTCGCTGTCTTCTATTGGAAAATCACAGAGAAGACCGACACTCTTACCGATCCAGTTCCGTTGCATGGTGACCACCTTTTCAGGCCATCCGGTAAGCGTATCCAGATCATTGAGCAGCTCTTCAGCATAGTCTGTAATTTTAAAGAACCAGCCATGCATGAGTTTAGGGACAACCGCCTGATCACAGCGCCAGCATGTTCCATCAATGACCTGTTCACGGGCGAGTACGGTCTGACAGTCATCGCACCAGTTGACACTCGTCTCTTTGCGGTAAATAAGACCGTGTTCCAGCATCTTGAGAAAAAGTTGCTGTTCCCAGCGGTAATACTCGGGCCGGCAGGTTGCCAGTTCCCGGTCCCAGTCATAGCTCAGGCCCATGGCCTTGAGCTGATTGCGCATATACTCGATGTTGTCGTAGGTCCATGCGGCCGGATGAACCCCGACTTTCATGGCGGCATTTTCAGCAGGCAGTCCGAAGGCATCCCAGCCCATGGGATGGAGCACATTAAACCCCTGCATACGTTTGTAACGGGCAATAACATCACCAATAGAGTAGTTGCGGACATGCCCCATGTGAATCCGGCCGGAAGGGTAGGGAAACATCTCAAGGACATAGTATTTCGGAGCGTCGGAGCGGTGGTCAACCTTGTATGTTTTTTCAGTTTCCCATCGCTGCTGCCAACGGTTTTCAATGGTTTTAAAGTCGTATTTATCGTTGAGTTGAGTAGTCGATGACATGGTGTTTGTGTTGTTTAGTTGAGATCGGCATCTGTTAAGGTGTGCTCGGGTTGATAAGGAGCCCCGGGAAAACGGTTGCTGTAATTTTCAAAGGAGGTGTATTCACCGAGAAATGTAAGTTTGACAACTCCGGTGGGGCCATTACGCTGTTTACCGACAATGATTTCCGCAATGCCGCGGTTGGGGTTGTCGTCGGCACGATTGTACACCTCATCACGGTAAATGAACATGATGACATCGGCGTCCTGTTCAATGGCGCCTGATTCCCGCAAATCCGCAAGTTGCGGGCGTTTGTCGGTCCGATTTTCCAGGCTGCGGTTCAGCTGTGACAAGGCCAGTACCGGTACATCGAGCTCCTTGGCCATGGCTTTAAGTGAGCGGGAGATATCCGCAATCTCCTGGGCACGATTCTCCGCACTGTTCTTGCCTTGCATCAGTTGCAGATAGTCGACAACAACAAGGCCCAAGTTGTGCTCAGCCTTAAGGCGACGGGCTTTGGCCCGCATTTCAAGGACCGTGAGGCCGGCGGTGTCATCGATAAAAATCGGTGCATCCGACAGCATGCCGGTGGCTCTGGTCAGTTTCGGCCAGTCATTGGTATGGAGTTTGCCGGTACGTATCCGCTGGGAGTCGATATGACCCAGAGAGCAGAGCATACGTAAAACCAGCGCTTCGTTTGACATCTCCAGGCTGAAGACCGCCACCGCTACTTTGTTGATCACAGCGACATGCTGGACGATATTCATAGCCAAAGCGGTTTTTCCCATGGAGGGTCGGGCGGCCAGGACAATCAGTTCTGCAGGTTGAAGCCCGGCGGTCATACGGTCGATTTCTTCATAGCCGGTGGCGATACCGGTGATGTTCCCCTCTTGATCAAAGAGTCTGGTGATGCGTTCAAATGCCCGCGGTACCACCGTTGACATAGATTGAAACCCCTGCCCCTTGTTGGAGTGGGCTATTTCGAAGATTGTTTTTTCCGCCTCATCAACCAGGGTTTCAATATCGTCCTGGGCATCATAACAACGGGCAGCAACCTCGGATGTGGTCTGGATCAGGCGCCGTAAAATCGATTTTCTGCGGATAATATGGGCATGGTGAACCAGCGAGCCGCTTAATGGGACAATATCCGTTAAGGATGCCAGGTAAGAGGCCCCGCCGATTTCTTCGAGCTTGCGTTGATCACTGAGCAGTCCCGTCACTGTGATCAGATCATGGGGCTCACGTTTTTCAAAGAGCGCCAGCATTGCAGCAAAGATGGTTTTGTGCGCGTCGCGATAAAAATCATTCGGGGTTAACAGTTCAACAATCTTTAACAGTGCTTTATCCTGAAGAAGGACAGCTCCAAGTACAGCCTGTTCTGCCTCGATATTTTGCGGCGGGATCATCTTGCTGGTGTATGGCATGTTCATGATGACAGAGATAGGGCGTTACTGTATTGCGGAAGGAGGACCAGTGGAACGGATGCTGTTTTTTCGGCACTATACATTCCCTGTTGGCGAATGGCACGATGAAAATGAAAATGCCTTTTCCGTGAGCAGAAAAGGCATTAACAGGGACATGATTGTTGGAAAATCGTTTAATCAGTCTCTTGATGAGCCGAGTTTCAGTATACCGTTCGGGATGACGTTTCAGTGCCGATCGATAACAGGGAGGTGTTACTGCACACCCTCTATGTTTTCAGGAACCACCTGGACCAGAACCGTGGCAAACGTCTGGTACCCTGTTTTCACAGTGACCTTGAATTCACCGATGGTTTTGATCGGTTCAGGGAGAACGACAGCCCTTCTGTCAACGGTGATACCGGTTTCCTGCAGAGCAACGGCGATATCGTTGGTGGTCACAGAGCCGAACAGGCGGTTTTCGCTGCCAACCCGTTTGTCCAGAACAACAACCTTCCCTTCAAGCTGAGCGGCCAGTCCCTCGGCCTCTTTCTGTTGCTCGGCCAATCGTGCGGCAATCGCCTGTTTTTCATTTTCAAGTTGTGCCAGTGATGCCTTGGTAACCAGGACTGCCTTCTGTTGAGGGATGAGAAAGTTACGGGCATAGCCGGGCTTAACATTGACAACATCACCTTCCCGGCCAAGTGTTTCGATTGTTTCTTTTAAAATAATTTCCATTGATATGATCCTCTATCGGTAACTTTTATCTGAAAAAGCATGCAGACAGTAAACGAGGTGAACAGCGGTGCTTTCGTAAGTCAGGCACCGTTTTTTTGTTTTTTTCTGAGATTGAACCAGACATCAAGAAGTCCTAATGAGGTCAGCAGTAAGAGGCCGTAGGTATGGAGAAAGCACGCAAGATAAAGGATTGTTTTTATAAACGGTGGGATTCTCCATCGCGTTAACAGGGTCATAAAGACAGCCAGACCTTGAAAAAAATACAGAAGCCCCGCAACCATCGCCAGCCAGATACCGATCTTCTGGACCGTACCTTGCGTTAAAAGCATTGCTGCTATGGCTCCCACCGGCAGCCAGACCAACTGTTCAGGCAGTTTCCAGGTTGAATAGACACCCCATGGAGCCTTCCCTGTTATTCGTGCCATCAGGCTGTTGATGATGACCATATTCAGCCAGACCGTGACAGACAGGAGCGAAAGCAGCAAGCCTGGAAGCATCTTAGGTATGGTCTCCTGCATCGCAGCGACAGCCTGTGTGATTCCCAAAACCATCTCAGGAGTGAACCCTGCCTCCTGGGAGCTGGAAACCTCTCTCGTCTGCTCCAAAGCGCTGTGCATCGTGGCCAGAATTTGCTGATAGAGATTGACGCCGGTCACTGCATCGAAAATACCCCAGAACAACAGCCATACGGCCAGAAGAGTTCCGAGTCCCTCAAAGCCGCTGCGTGCGGCTGTTTTGCCGGTTCGAGTGCTGTGAAACAGCACGAAACCAAGGGGTACAGCATTGATCGAGAACAAGAAGGCACTGGTTTGCTGGAGCACCAGGGCAACCACACCGACGAGTACTAAACTGACGACAATAACGCTTTTGCCGGTGGAAGCGCCGTTGAATGACAGGGCACAGAAAACAGGAACAGCGAGCATCCCGGTTGTCCAGCCAAAATATGAAGGGAGGACAACCGGCAGGAAAAAAATAATGCTGAAGAGCAGAATTTGGTTGAATGGAAGAACCCCTTTCTTCCGTTCGGTACCGGACCCTGTCATGTTTTAAGCGAGTTAAAACTGGGTGTTGCCCATGTACGGCAAGAGCGCCAGCTGTCGAGCCCGCTTAACCGCCTCGGTCAGCTGCCGTTGATGTTTGGCGCAGGTGCCATAGATCCGTCGTGGAATGATCTTGCCCCGTTCAGTGACAAAATTCCTTAACGTTTTTGCATCTTTATAATCAATAATAATTTCCTTATCCGTACAGAATCGGCAGACACGACGCCGGGAAAAGACTCTTCGCTGCTGTGACATTTTTCTACTCCTGTAAAAGTTGGGTGAACACTGAAAGTTGATTACTCGTCGTTCTCTTCGTCTTCCAGTGACTCATCGTCAAACTCTTTGTCTTCATCTGTTTCCGACTCTTCAGACTGTACTCTGGAACGAGCCGCAACTTCCTCTTCCAAACGCTGTTTTTCGACCTCTATGTCTGCTGCGTTGATAGCGTCATGCAACTTGACGGTCAGATAACGCATCACCCGGTCATCGATTCTGAAAATACGTTCGATCTCATCGACCGTCTTTGCCGGTGCCGCATAGTTTAGATAGACATAGTAACCTTGAATTTCCTTGTCGATTTCGTAGGCCAGTCGCTTGACGCCCCAACGATCAAGACCGATCAAACTCCCGCCGTCATTTAAAATAATGGCGTTGGTCCGATCAATAATTTCTGTGAATTTTTCCTCTCCCAGGTTAGGGCGCAGGATGTAGGTGGTTTCGTAATGCCGCATGACTCCTCCTCATGGTCGTAGTGGCCCTCGCTTCAATCCGGACGATGAGAGCGAGAAGGGTAAAATGATAAAGCTGAACTATTAGCAAAATAGAAGAGAAAATGTCAAGGGAAAGCTGGGTTATGGAGCGTTCAGGGGGGAGATTGTTTTTCCTGCTCTTTTATCCGTTGCCATTGCCGGCGTAATTCCTGCTCATTCGTTATCCGCACATCACCAAAAACATGCGGATGTCGTCGAATCATCTTTTCATTGACAGCGGATAATACATCACGCATGGTAAATGCTTCATTTTCTGAAAAAATCCGGGTCAACATCGTCAGGATAAAGAGTAGATCCCCGGTCTCTTCACAGATTGCCTGTGCATTCCCGCCATCAATGGCTTCAATCAGCTCCTGACACTCTTCAAGGAGATATTTCTTTAAGGAAAGAGGTGTCTGCTTCCTGTCCCAGGGGCAACCGTGGTCACTGCGCAGCGTCGCCACTATTGATAACAGTCGGGTGAAATCGGTACAGGCCTGGTGGTGTAATGGTTCCGTCATACAAGTTTTTTCGTTCCTGAGAGAGAAGATGCATGGAGTGTGCTTGCTGATTGAGCAGGCACGTTTAAGTCCGACAAACAGACTGCCAGTATAACAGGGTGTACATTGTGCAGTGATACGAGTATAGCTGCTGAAAAGCAACTGTGTTTCGTTGCAAGCCGGAGATACTGTAGGGGCATAAAAAGGTTTCAGGGTGTTTTTGTCTGAGATTTGCTGCGGCGGGTTCAAGTGAAGGCTTGATTTATACCGCATTGATTTTATTTTCCCTGCTTACGATTGTTTACTCGGTCCTTGCTCAACAGACAGCTATGCCCTCATCTGTTGATCAACAACGGTAGCACTTTTCTCTTATGTCGGGTAAAAAAACATATGCACTGGATGTTCTTGGTTTTGGCAATTATGTTTGAAGTCGCCGGTACGGTCTGCATGAAGCTGTCGACCGGCTTTACACGGTTGGTTCCCACCGTCTTAATGGTTTTTCTGTATACTGTGTGCTTTGGTTTTTTAACGCTGAGCCTCAAAAAAATCGATGTAAGCGTTGCTTATGCAATCTGGAGCGGTATAGGCACGGCACTGATCGCGGCTGTGGGGATCATCTGGTTCCGGGAACCGGTCACCATGCTGAAGATCTGCGGGATCCTGGCCATTGTCGGTGGTGTGGTGGTTCTGAATCTGTCGGCTGCTTCCCCGTAGCTGTTTCAAATCGCATGAACTGCACATGACGATGCTGTCCGCGTTGAGTATGCGTACGCTGTATTTTTCTGACAAAACAATCATTTTTACTGCTCTTTTAAATAGTTGTGCAACTGTCTCTATCGTATTCCGACCAGCCCTTTGAACTTGTTTCTGACTTTGTTCCATCCGGTGATCAGCCGGCTGCCATTACCCATCTGACCAAAAATATTGAAGATGGCGTCAGAGAGCAGATCCTGCTCGGCGTGACAGGATCGGGCAAAACGTTTACCATGGCCCAGGTCGTCGCCAGAGTGCAACGACCAACCCTGGTGATGGCGCCAAACAAAACTCTGGCAGCCCAGTTATTTGCTGAGTTTCGTCAGTTGTTTCCCCGCAACGCTGTGGAATATTTCGTTTCCTACTACGATTATTATCAACCCGAAGCATACATTCCGGCCTCTGATACGTACATAGAAAAGGATTCCTCGATCAACGATGCCATTGACAAGTTACGGCATTCGGCAACCCGGTCGCTGCTGACCCGGCGTGATGTGCTGATTGTGGCGTCGGTTTCCTGTATCTACGGTTTAGGGTCTCCTGAAGAGTATCAGAACATGCACCTGTTTTTGCGCACCGGTGAAGATCAGCCCATGGAAGAGGTCCTTCGCCGGCTGGTGTTCATGCTCTACGAGCGCAATGACTACTCCTTTCATCGCGGAACCTTCAGGGTACGGGGTGATGTGCTTGATATCTTTCCCGCCCACGAGGAAGAGCGGGCGGTCCGGGTTGAGTTTTTTGGTGATACTGTTGACAACATTGCCATTATCGATCCGCTGCGTGGGGTCGTTCTGGATGATGTGGCTGAGATAACGATCTTTCCCGGCAGCCATTTTGTTACGAGCCAGGATAACCTTCGATCAGCCATGCGTTCCATTCAGGATGAGTTGCAACTGCGTTTGACTGAACTGCAGGCTGCAAACCGGTTGCTTGAGGCGCAGCGACTGGAACAACGCACCTTGTTTGATCTGGAGATGATTGCAGAGTTGGGCTACTGTAACGGCATTGAAAACTACAGCCGCCATCTGACCGGCAAACCTCCTGGCGTGCCGCCGCCGAACCTGCTTGACTATTTTCCCGACGATTATCTGCTGTTTATTGATGAGTCACATATTGCCGTACCGCAGATCGGTGGTATGTTCAACGGCGATCGATCACGGAAACAGACCCTGGTCAATTACGGATTCCGGCTTCCTTCAGCACTGGACAATCGACCGCTTCGTTTTGACGAGTTTGAAGAGCGCGTCCACCAGGTGGTCTACGTCTCAGCCACCCCCGGACCGTATGAACTCAAACATGCTGATGAGTATATTGTTGAACAACTCATCCGGCCGACAGGACTGCTTGATCCTCACATTGAGGTGCGGCCGGCCTCTGATCAGGTCGACGATCTGCTTGAAGAGATTCGGAAGCGGGCCGCCCGTAACGAGGCAGTCCTGGTGACGACCCTTACAAAACGCATGGCTGAGGATCTGACACAGTACTATGAAGAGTTGGGGGTGAGGGTACGGTATCTTCATTCCGATATTAAAACCCTGGAGCGGGTTGAACTGATCCGTGATCTGCGACAGCGATACTATGATGTTCTAATCGGCATTAACTTGTTGCGAGAAGGTCTTGATATTCCAGAGGTCTCTCTGGTGGCTGTGCTTGACGCCGATAAGGAGGGCTTTCTCCGTTCCGAACGCTCCCTGGTGCAGACCTGTGGACGGGCTGCCCGTAATGCGGAGGGCATGGTCATCCTGTATGCCGACAAGATAACGTCCTCAATGCAGTACACCATTGATGAGACCAATCGACGCCGAGCCATTCAGGAGGCCTATAACCATACCCATAACATCACACCGCAAACCGTGATCTCGGAGATAAAAGATGCCATGGCGCAACACCTCAAGGCATCCGGCTGGGTGGACAATGAAGTTGAGGCTGATCAGTTCATGCCCGTGACCGCTGAAGCGAACATCCTTTACCATGATGTTTCTGAGATAAGAAACGAGATCGGCGAGTTAGAGAAAAAGATGCAGGAAGCTGCCCAGCGGTTGGCCTTTGAGGAGGCAGCCGGATACCGGGACCGTATCAGAGAATTAAAGATGATGGAGCTGGCGGTTGGCTGATTTCTGGTATCGATGTGCCGTGGCAACTGTACCACGCCTTGTGTACGGCCTCAGTCGTCTCTGGTTTGCCACCTGCACAGTCAAGGTGCGGGAAGAGGTGTCCTCGCGGGCATTTCTGCAAACCGGTGACACGGCTATTGCCGCTTTCTGGCATTACTCCTTTTTCTTTTTATTCCATTATTTTCGTGAGTACCGGGCTGCGGTTATGGTCAGTGCCAGCAAAGACGGTGAGTATATTGCCCGATTAGCACAGTTGATGGGCTATGTGCCGGTACGTGGCTCTTCTAATCGTGCCGGAGCAAAGGCCTTGCGGGACATGATCAGCCAGTTGCGTCGAGGCAACAACTGTGCGGTTGTTGCCGACGGCTCCCAGGGCCCTGCTCGTAAGGCGCAGCCAGGATGCATTCTCATGGCCAGCCGAAGCGGTAAACCCATTGTACCTTTTGTCTGGGCTGCTGACCGGACCTTGATTTTTAAAAGCTGGGATCGGACCGTGGTACCGTTACCCTTTGCCACAGTAGTGCTGCGGGTTGGCGAACCTCTGTGGATCCCGCCGGATATCACTAAAGCGCAGGTGGAAATTTATCGTCGGGAACTGGAAGACGAGCTTAATCGTCTGTATAATGCGGTCTGGCACGAGGTGGGTCGGGGCCCGCATGATGAGGTGCGTGAAAGAAACGGGCAGGGGAAAGTATGATCCGGTTTTGTTCATACTTGGATAACTAAGCATCGTAAGAAAGGGAAGTAGCTGTGTGAAACGGGTAAAAAGCGTGGTCCTTGCCGGGCTCAGCGGAGGGGCCGGGAAATCGGTGGTATCGGTGGCCCTGATAGCGGCCCTTAAAAATCGTGGTATGATTGTGGCGCCTTTTAAAAAAGGACCCGATTACATTGATGCCGGCTGGATGAGCAAGGCAGCCGGGCGCCCCTGTTACAATCTTGATCCGTATCTGATGTCACCGGCAACCATTATCAGCACCTTTCAGCGTTGTATTTACGCCAGTGACGTTGCGGTGATTGAAGGGAACAGGGGACTTTTTGACGGGGTGAACGCCAAAGGTGAGTACTCTACCGCTGAACTGGCCCGAATGCTTGACGTACCGGTTTTGCTGGTGGTCAACTGCGCAAAAACCACCAGAACAATAGCTGCCCTAGTGCTGGGATGTCAGGTTTTTGATCCACAGCTCAGCCTGGCAGGTGTTATCCTCAATCAGATCGCCACCAGCCGGCATGAGTCCATTGTTCGGCAGTCGATCGAGCATTATACCGATCTACCTGTTCTCGGGGTTATGCCCAGACTGCAGCGGGATGTTTTTCCGATGCGTCATCTTGGGCTGACTCCATGTGAAGAGTATGATGCTGCTGCCGAGGCTGTTGCCAAACTCGGCACTCTTGCTGCAAATCATTTTGATCTTGATGGCATCAGTGAACGAATGCGGGAAATGCCCCCTCTTCGCTCTTTTTCCCATGAACAAACATCACCAAGGCTCACCATCGGAATCCTTCGGGACGCAGCCTTTCAGTTTTATTATCAGGAAAATCTGGATGCCTTATCCGCTGCCGGCGCAGATTTAGTGCTGATTGATGCGCTTCACGCACCAGAGCTGCCAAAAGAACTTGACGGCCTCTATATCGGCGGTGGTTTCCCTGAAACCAGTGCTCGTCAACTGGCGGATAATGTTGGTTTTCGCCGCTCTGTCCGGGAACGAATTGAGGCCGGCCTGCCTGTTTATGCGGAGTGCGGCGGTTTGATTTTTCTTGGTCGCTCAATTGTCCTGGACGGTCAGGAATATCCTCTGGCCGATGTCTTTCCGGTTACCTTTGCCTTGAGCAACAAACCGCAGGCCCATGGCTACTCAACCTTTGTTGTTGAACAGCCGAACAGTTTTTATCCTGTCGGAACCCGTATCAAAGGGCATGAGTTCCGATATTCCACTGTGCACCAATGGGAAGGAGAGACAGACGAGCTGATCCTCAACATGGAACGGGGGACAGGCTTTTCAGGTCAACGCGACGGGCTGGTCAAAAAAAACACCCTTGCTCTGTATACCCATGTTATGGCCTCTGGAACACCTGAATGGATCACTGGTTTTATAAAGGCCGCTCATGCTTATGCACAGTCATCCAGACAACAGTAGCCGGGAAGAGTAGACAAAAAACCCGACAGAATACCGGCTTTCGGTTGAGAACGATCCCAGGGCCACGGGTTTTACTTGCAAGATTTTGACAAGAAGTTTCCGCTCCCCTATAATGCAATACAGTCTCCCTATTCAGAGCAATATCTGTCTGTTATCTTTCAGCTCGTATCATCATGTTTGTAAAAAAACTGATTGTCTGCCTCTGTTGTATCTCAATACCCGCCATTACTGCCGCTGCCCAGAGATTTGACCCGTCGTTCCCGGGAACGACGACAGTTCTGCTGATCGTACCGGTGCTGCTTGTTGCAGGTGGTTGGCTGGGACTGCGTTACCGGCGTTTACAGCAGCAGTACCGGAGCTTGCAGAGTCGTGTACAGCTGGCTGAAGAGATTGTTGAGCATGCTCCATTTCCCATCGTTCAATTTGATCATAGACAAGTTGTTACAACAGCCAACCATGCAGCCCGACAGGCTCACCCGGATTTCTCGTTGCTTGGAATGCAACTCCATACCCTCAACCCTCATCCGGGAAAAAGTTTAGATATCCTGGCAGCTCAAACAAAAACCGCCAGACAAAGTGAGATGCCCCTGATGCGGGCGACCGTTGCCTGTACCAACCTGCCTGTTGAGCAACAGATCGTTGATGAAGGGAAGCTGCTCATTATCCGCAATGAAAAGCATAACCAGGGGATCTGGTACGGGATAGCGGCAATCAAAGAGGCCATGAGTCCAGCCGAGACAAAGACCTGTTGGTATGACGAGGTATCTGCGCAGCAGATGACAAGTGAATGTCTCGCCAAGATCAATCATGCGGTGCGGACACCGATGAATGCCATCATCGGCTATACTGAGATGCTGGCCCAAGCTCCGCTTGCAGCCCGGGAGCAACGTTTTGTTGCCCATATTCACAAAAGCAGCATGGCGCTTGTCTCTCTTTTTAACGATATCATGGAACTGTCGACAATAGAATCCGGAGATTTTCAGGTTTCGACCGGTACTGTGCAACTGTCTGCTCTGGCCGACACAATTGAAGATCTGTTGCAGGATCAGGCGCAGGAAAAGGGTCTGCAGCTGGTCGTCAGCATAGCTGAAGGGCTTCCTGATGCCTTTGTCTGCGATGACGGCAGATTGCTCCAGGTGCTGCAGGATATGGTGGGTAATGCGATTAAATGTACCGGCCGGGGATCTGTGGAACTGCTGATTGAAGGTGCTCCCTCTGTAACGCAATCAGGCCACTATGACCTCTGTTTTATTGTTCAGGACACAGGAGAAGGTATCCAGGAACCTGACCAGCAGAAGACATGTGCGTTGTTTGCCCGGGAAGAGGCGGAAGTTGGCAGACAGTATAAAGATGTTCGTCCTGGTTTAACGCTGTGCAGTCGTTTGGTATCTTTAATGGGCGGCAGGCTTGAACTGCACAGTGTTGGACGCCAAGGCGCACGGTTCACCATTCATCTCCACCTTCCTGTTGCAGCTGTTGAGCCGGCAGGTGAAGGCAGTGAGAAGAAGAAAAGACAAGACATGTACCACAGAGGGAAGAAACGAATTTTGGTTGTTGATGATGTTGCGATTATAAAGAACCTGTTTGTTGAATTTTTTCACGATGCACCGTACAGCATTCACACCGCAAGTACAGGTGAAGAGGCTTTGCGCAGTGTGCAAACCAACCGACCTGATCTTGTTTTCATGGATCTCAATTTAGACGGAGGACCGGATGGTCGCGACATAACCCGACAATTACGACAAAATCCAGTGACTGCATCAATCCCTGTGATTGCCATGACCGGCGAGATACTCGAAGAAACTGACTGCCGGCCCCTGTTTGCTGGTTTTTTGCAGAAACCTTTTCATCTGCATACCCTGAAGACAATGGTTGAGTCCTTTATCGACCCCACACCCGCCAATGAGAACGTAGCCGCAGAGCAGGGCGATGTCGTTGACCATGGTCACGAGGCGCAACTGACACAGATTGCCTCTGTCTGGACTGACGCCCTTGAAAAACAACACCGGCAGGCTGTGTGCTCAGGGCGTCTTGCCGATGTCACTGCATTGGCAACAGCAATGATCCAGCACGGCAGGAGTGTATCCCCACCTTTTTTGAACGATATGGGAGAGGAGTTGCTGTTGCATGTGCAGGAACTTAATATTCAAGGCATAGAACGGCTCCTCACTTTACTTGCTTTGCCGGCCCCACGTAATGCGTCATGAAATCAGCAAAGCCGTTGATCTTCATCGTTGACGATGTGCCGGAAAATATACAGCTTGCCATCACCCATCTCCATGAACTTGACTGTGATTTTGCCTATGCGACCTCCGGTGAACAGGCATTGGAGCGAATTGCCTCCACACAGCCGGAACTTATCCTCATGGATGTGATGATGCCGGGAATGAGCGGATTTCAGGTGACTGAGGAGCTCAGAAAAGACGCTGCGACCAACTCTATCCCGATAATTTTTCTTACTGCCCGTACAGAATCAGTGGCCGTGGCCAAAGGATTTAACATCGGTGGCGTTGATTATGTCACCAAGCCGTTCAAAGGGGTGGAGTTGCAATCACGAGTTCGTACGCACCTTGAACTCCACTCGTATCGAACGAACCTTGAACGGTTGGTGGAAGAACGAACCCATGAAGCAGAACTGTTAAAGGATGTGATCATTGAGGCCATGGGTGAATTGGCAGAGTACCGTGATCCGGAGACAGGCAACCACATTCAACGCACCCGGGCCTATGTTCAGCTGCTGGCCAAAACCCTGGTCGAACAGGGACATTTTCTTGATGTACTCACCACTGATTACATCACCTTGCTCTGGAAATCGGCACCATTGCATGATATCGGCAAGGTGGCCATTCGAGACTCCATTCTTCTCAAGCCCGGGAAATTGACCGACGAAGAGTTCGAGGCCATGAAGAAGCACACGTTGTTCGGTGAAGAGGTCATTGCCAATTTAGAACAGATGGCCGGGCAACCGACATCTTTTCTCAACTGCGCCAAAGATATTGCCGGCACTCATCACGAAAAATATGATGGGAGCGGGTACCCCCGGGGCCTGGTCGGGGATGCTATCCCCCTTGCCGGTCGGATTATGGCCGTGGCAGACGTTTATGATGCATTGATCTCCAGACGTGTTTACAAGACCTCTATGCACCACGAACAGGCTCTGACTATCATGCTGGAAGGCAAGGGGAGTCACTTTGATCCGATCATACTTGATGCCTTTGTGGTGGTTGAACCGGATTTCCGCCGGATTGCTGCCAATAATGCTGATTAATGGTGCGGTATGCATTCTTTTTCCATCAGGTAAACTATGAAAAGTTATCACAAAGAACTCTGGTTTGATGTCCCTGCAAGACGTGCGTTTATCAACATCACCCCACAGGTTGAGGAGTGCCTTCGTGAAAGTGGGATTCAGGAGGGGTTATTGCTGTGCAATGCCATGCATATCACGGCTTCGGTCTTTATTAATGATGATGAATCCGGATTGCACCACGACTATGAGGTCTGGCTGGAAAAGTTGGCCCCGCACGAGCCGGTGAGCCAGTATCGTCATAACAGTTATGAAGATAATGCTGATGCTCACCTCAAAAGGCAGGTCATGGGGCGGGAGGTGGTGGTGGCGGTTACCGGCGGTAAGTTGCATTTCGGCACCTGGGAGCAGATCTTTTACGGTGAATTTGATGGCCGCCGTAGAAAACGGGTCCTGGTTAAAATCATCGGTGAGTAGAGAACACGGGAGATGATAAATAAATGCGTGCAGCCGTGTCTATGGATTGTTTATTGAACCTCAATAGTTACACCTGCGGCGAGAAGAGCTGCTGACCGGTATCGGATTGCACAGTTCGACATGCATCTATTGATGCTTGAGGATGTTTTAAACACCCGGCAGGGTCTCAGGTTTGAAGAGGCAGGCCCTGCTGTTTTGTGCTTTTGAAAATCTTGACATGTAAGGGGCAGTGATTGTTCCAGTACGAACAGATGCAATAGATAGACTGTTCTCTTTTCTTCCGAACATTTTGTAGAGTCGCAAGCTCTGTTTCCATCAGCTGAATCTGCTGTCAGATCGTTTTTCTCGAATCTCCTTTTCACTGGCTTGCATCCATCCGGAGCGGCTATTTTTTACGGCATCAAATTTTTCAGCATAAGGCTTGATATCCAATAAGGGGGTTCCATCAAGCACGTCTATGCCCTGTACATAGAGTGTGTTGCCATCAATACGTTTCAGCTGAACAATGGACAGTCCGATATGGTTGGGTCGCAATGGGGAGCGGGTGGCAAAAACACCTCTTGTCTGCTGATCAAGAAATGGGGTAACCAGCAGTTCTGTTCGAGTTGCCTTATGAAAACTGTACAAGAGGTATATATGGCTGAAGCCGGCAAGATCCTGCAGTCCATCGATGTACTGTTCATCCACCACAACCATCCCTTGAAACTCTGCTGCACCCTTCGGCTGGATAGGCATATTTTCAATCGATGTGTGCGGTGAATATATGGTACCGATGGGAATGACAGGATGCATTTGAAGCCTCTCCGGATGAGTCGGGTTATCTGTGTGCCCAAGGAGGATGAGCCATAAAACAAGGGTTACGGTTTGACCGTAACCCTTGGACATCTTGGTCGGAACGAGAGGATTTGAACCTCCGGCCCCCTGAACCCCATTCTTGAGGAATGTTGATAGTCTCAGGATGTTGCAAAAGATTGGCGTAAAATTTGGCGTAATGTCCGCTCGCCTGCATCTGGATATGCATCTTCCGTGCTGTTGCCGGCAGTTCGCAATGCACTGGCCGTCTCCTTGGTATTGGGCTGGGCAATACATTGGCCTTGGTCGCTTCCGCAGTATCCCAGGGATGCTTCTCTTCATCAGGTCGAGCGCGCCTGTTACCTAGCAGGCTGTTGAAAAACAGGAAAACATGAGACAAGAGTTGTTTGTTTGCCCTTCGATAGCTCTTTGACAGTGAGCACTTGACCGTTTTTCGTCATGGTGTGTTGCCATTTTTTGTTTTCTGAGGCGCTTCAAGCCGCTCTGATGAGGATTTCCCCTCCTACCCGGAGGCAACTACCCCCAGATTACGCATTCGGACCATGTTGTAGGCTGCCGCTGAGAGCGTGAAGAGCCAGTCAATCTTTTCCTCACCCTTGTACCTGGCTTTGCGCAACCAGGCGACGGTCTTCATCCAGCCAAATATCTCTTCCACCCGTTTGCGTTTCTTCCGACTCACGGCATAACCTGCATGACGGGTGGTCCGGCCATCGATGGCGGAGCCTTTGACTTTCTGTGCTACATGTGGAGTAACGGTCAGGCTGCGCAGGTCATCGACGAACTCCTTGCAGTCATACCCTTTGTCCGCGCCGATGGTGACTCGATGTGTGCCCGGAATATCCGAAGCCATGGAAAGGGCGGCCTCGCGCTCCGCCGTCCCGGTTGCCTGGGTCAGGCGGGTATCGACGACCAAACCGTTCCGATTTTCCATCAGCACATGCCCCATGAAGCAGAGCCTGGCCTCCTTGCCTTTTCCTTTTCTGAACAGCCGGGATTCTGGATCGGTGACCGATGCGTGCGTGTCATTGCGACGCTTTTTCCCGTGGAAATCCACTGCCGGATTGCGGTTGCCGCCGGTAGAGACCGGAGGCTCCTCATCTTTGGGCCGAAAGCTCTTCAGCGATGCCCACGTTTCGATCAGTGTGCCGTCAACGGTGAAATGGTCGTCAGACAAGAGTCCGGCTGCCTCGGCTTGGGAACAGATGGATCGCAAGAACATCACCGCAAGATCACTGTGCAGAATGCGCTCCCTGTTTTTGGAATAGACGGAGTGATCCCAAATTGCTTCATCCATGGACAGGCCGACAAACCAGCGAAAAAGAAGATTGTAATCAAGCTGTTCCACCAACATCCGCTCGCTCCGGATCGAATAAAGGATTTGCAGCAGCAGGGAGCGAAGCAGTTGCTCGGGCGGAATCGATGGTCGTCCTGTTCGTGAGTAGAGTTCCCGAAACACGGGAGAGAGTTCCTTCAGCGCTTTATCAGCCATGATTCGGATAGGGCGCAGGGGATGCGTTTGGGGAACCCGGGATTCGGGGGAGAGATAGCTGAACAATTTTTGTTGCTGAATGTCAGGACCGCGCATATTTCCACCTGTTTGTCAGTTATTCCAATTGGTTGGATAATACACGGTATTGTTTTACATGTCCCGTTGTTTATGAGTTTTTCAACAGCCTGCTAGTGTCCTGTTTGGTTAGTGTCGTCTTTTAATTTTGAGACCTTTTCAAGTATCACCGCTGCAGTCTTTGTCCATGTGAATGGCTTGGCCGATCTGTTATTGTGCTGCTTGATGAAGCGGTGGATTTCATCTCTGAGATCTTTGACACTTGTAAACACCCCTCGGTGGATGGCTCTGCGCTCCAGTTGGCCGAACCAGCTTTCAACCGCATTCAGCCATGATGCACTGGTTGGTGTGAAATGGAACGTAAACCGAGGGTGGGCCTTGAGCCATTGCATCACATCTGCCGTTTTATGGGTACTGCTGTTGTCCAGTATGACATGGAGGGCAACCTCGGCTGGAACGGCCCTATTCAACTGCCGCAAGAAGTCGAGAAACTCCTTGGCTCGATGCCTTTTGGTTGTTCGGCCAAGCACTTGTCCGGTTAAAATGTCGAAGGCAGCGTATAAATTGGTGGTGCCATTTCGTTTGTAATCATGCGTGCGACGCTCAATCTGGCCGGGCCGCATGGGCAACATTGGCTGGGTACGATCCAACGCTTGAATCTGCGTTTTCTCATCAACGGAAAACACAGCCGCATTTTCAGGTGGATTCATGTACAGGCCAACAATATCGATTACTTTCTCAGCAAAATTCGGATCATTGCTGATTTTGAAATTTTTAAGCCGATGCGGTTTTAAATCGGCTGCATTCCATATCTGTCGCACCTGCCACGTGGTGACCTTGGCGGCTTTGGCCATAAGGCGAACACTCCAATGGGTTGCCTCATGAGGAATGCACTCAACTGTCATCCGCAAAACTTCTTTGACCGTTGCATCGGTCAGTTTTTTTGGCTGGCCGCTACGAGGACGATCGACAAGCCCGTGGATGCCATACTCTTTAAATCGTTTCCTCCATCGATAGATTGTGCGAAAAGTTGTCCCTAATTCGACAATCAAATCCTCGGCAGTTTTACCTGATGCCGTTAAGAGGATAATCTTGGCCCGAGATGCCAGATCTTGGGCTGTTTTCGGTGAGCGCAACAACGCCTCAAGGTCTTGGCGTTGTTCGTCTGTTATCGTAAATTTCTCGTGTTTGCGTGCCATACGGCACTATAACACAAGAAATATTAAAAGACTCTATTAACCGCACGGGACACTAGTCAGTTTTCCTGCCCGATCCGTTTTCCTGTATGAAAGCTCGTGAGAAAGGGCTTTTATTGCGTCTGTGTCTCTAGATGCATCTGCACGTTTGTATTCTTCTTCCAGTTCAACTATTGATTTTTTAAATAAAGGGCGATTAGGAGGCATTATATCCTCGTCGGTCTGCTGAATTATTTTCCAGTAAGTTTGCTCATTGACCTTTACTTACCAGCCACAGGAATTTTGTTTATGTTTTATTGTTTTGTCTGCCTTTTGTTGTACACGTATATTTCTTCTCCGTAGTTTACAGACTCAAGGTTGCCGAGATGCAAAACGACAGCAAATACAAGGTCGTATGGAATATTGTTAAGACTTAACGTTACTAGCAGGCTGTTGAAAAACTCATAAACAACGGGACATGTAAAACAATACCGTGTATTATCCAACCATTTGGAATAACTGACAAACAGGTGGAAATATGCGCGGTCCTGACATTCAGCAACAGAAATTGTTCAGCTATCTCTCCCCCGAATCCCGGGTTCCCCAAACGCATCCCCTGCGCCCTATCCGAATCATGGCTGATAAAGCGCTGAAGGAACTCTCTCCCGTGTTTCGGGAACTCTACTCACGAACAGGACGACCATCGATTCCGCCCGAGCAACTGCTTCGCTCCCTGCTGCTGCAAATCCTTTATTCGATCCGGAGCGAGCGGATGTTGGTGGAACAGCTTGATTACAATCTTCTTTTTCGCTGGTTTGTCGGCCTGTCCATGGATGAAGCAATTTGGGATCACTCCGTCTATTCCAAAAACAGGGAGCGCATTCTGCACAGTGATCTTGCGGTGATGTTCTTGCGATCCATCTGTTCCCAAGCCGAGGCAGCCGGACTCTTGTCTGACGACCATTTCACCGTTGACGGCACACTGATCGAAACGTGGGCATCGCTGAAGAGCTTTCGGCCCAAAGATGAGGAGCCTCCGGTCTCTACCGGCGGCAACCGCAATCCGGCAGTGGATTTCCACGGGAAAAAGCGTCGCAATGACACGCACGCATCGGTCACCGATCCAGAATCCCGGCTGTTCAGAAAAGGAAAAGGCAAGGAGGCCAGGCTCTGCTTCATGGGGCATGTGCTGATGGAAAATCGGAACGGTTTGGTCGTCGATACCCGCCTGACCCAGGCAACCGGGACGGCGGAGCGCGAGGCCGCCCTTTCCATGGCTTCGGATATTCCGGGCACACATCGAGTCACCATCGGCGCGGACAAAGGGTATGACTGCAAGGAGTTCGTCGATGACCTGCGCATCCTGACCGTTACTCCACATGTAGCGCAGAAAGTCAAAGGCTCCGCCATCGATGGCCGGACCACCCGTCATGCAGGTTATGCTGTGAGCCGGAAAAAACGCAAACGGGTGGAAGAGATATTTGGCTGGATGAAGACCGTCGCCTGGTTACGCAAAGCCAGATACAAAGGCGTGGAAAAGATAGACTGGCTGTTCACGCTCTCTGCGGCAGCCTACAACATGGTCCGAATGCGTAATCTGGGGGTAGTTACCTCTGGATAAGAGGGGAAATCCTCATCAGAGCGGCTTGAAGCGCCTCGGAAGATGAAAACCGGCAACACATCATGACAAACAAACGGCCAAGGGCTCACTGTCAAAGAGCTATCGAAGGGCAAATAAACAACCCTTGTCTCGTATTTTCCTGTTTTTCAACAGCCTGCTAGTTTTGAAGAATTTCCCTTATAAATTATTTTGATTTCAGTTATTCTTTCATGATAATTAATTTGCTCAAGAAAATTAAATACACTTTGCGCCTCAACCTTTTTTAATTCAATGTCTATGGGCCTCATTTTGTATCCAAAAGATGAAAAGTCAACATTACTTTCTATGTATCTTATTTTGTTATTAATATATTCATTATCAGGATTGATGTTTTGCGCCTCGATATACTTGCACAGAGCCATAGATAAGTTTCCATTTTTCAGGTACGAGTCGCCAAGATTGCACTTTATTGCAAAATCATCTGGATACAATTCTTCTGCATCCAGAAACATGTACAAGGATCTTTTGAATTGACCTGTATTGTACATGGATATACCTATTATATTTGAAACGTTTTTAAGGAAATCTCCTGATTCTGCTTCTTTTACTACTTCAGTATAGTCCCCTGCGTTGTATAAATTTATTATTCTTTCCGATCTTTTTTCTGGATCGCTGTAATCTCCACTGTTATTTTGTATTTTAGATTGATCTAAATGATTTTGTTTTGTTTTTTGTTTATTGTCTGTATCAAAAATATCGTCAATCATTCTATCAATATTTTTGCTTTGAGTTGTTGTTTCTAAAGATTCGTCATGTCTGTATTCTTTGTTTCCCTTTTTTATGGTGTTGAAAATAGAGATAAGAAATAACAATGATATAACAGAAACGCCAAAAACAGACCTTCGAATCCAAGTGGTATCTCCCGTTTGAACTGTATACCCTGATTGCTCATCATATTTGGTTGGCATTCCTTTTTTGAGACGATTACCTTGCGCAGCCATTGTGAACAGGTTCACAATGGGAATTCCAAGCCCAAGCCCATAGACCCACACTGACAAGTTTCTTTGTAGGTATTGAGCGAAACTGAGGACCTGTCCGTCTTTTGTTAATATTCTCAAGCCAAGGATAGCTTTTCCTGGGGTATTTCCGAATATGGAAAAAATGACGGCATCCAGCACGAGGGCAACCGGCATTGTAATAATTCCCAAAACCGCGTCCGCTCCTGGCTTTTCCAGCCACGCCCAGAACGATGGAAAGATGTAGCCAGCAACAAGCCCTACCACCAAGGATACGACCAGGACTTCAAGCCATAAGTCAAAAATTCTAGCAAAAAAACGAGACCAGCGAGGCGCTGTTACTGTGGCCTTTGCATCAGGTTTGCCTGTCCCATGGTTTCCGTTACTATGGTTCTCAGTTGAAAAACCATTCCCTCTATAGGTATTGTTGAATGATTTCCTGGCTTCATCGTAGGCCGCCTTAGATTCATGCGTTGACAAAATGGCGTATGCTTCGTTGAGCTCCTGCATTCGACTGTTGTCCCCGCCATTTTTGTCGGGATGGTATTTCTGGGACAAGGCCCTGTATGCGGCCTTAATGACGTTCTCCTCAGCTTGAGGGGATAGTCCCAGCCTTGCGTAATAATCTACCGAGGGGTCGAAATTGTATTCCATGCGCCTCTGCCTAGATTAAGTAAGGTTTGATATGTTCTTCTACTTCAACCTGGCCACCGGAACCGCCCGAGATGTTCCGTCAACCAGCATCTTCCACCTTCCATCGCTGATAAAAACAATGACTTTCGGCATATAGGCATAACGGTATTCGTAATAATATTGATCTTGTTCCCATATCTGTCCGTTGCTTAAACGTACGATAGTTTCACCTTCCCAGCCGTTGAAATCGCCATCAATCCTGCTTTCTATAACGCCAGAAACAGCCCGTTCTTGCTCTTTACCGTTCATTGCAGCTCGGCGCTGACGCTCTTTTTCGCTCAACAAGAGGCCGTTTCTGATCATATCGTTTTCTGCGCGGGAGATAGCTTGGTTCCTGGTGTTACCCAGCCTCTCGTAGTGTTGAATGATTGATAGCATTTTTTCCATCAGCGCATCGTTGGTGGCTAGTTCAGGATGCCTTAATAAAATCCCTTCAGCGGCTCGTTGTGTTTCGATGGATATGTCAGTGTATGAGGAACAATTTGCGCTGCCATGAAGGAGTGCGACCGAAGCCGAACATACAATTGCGAAAACAAACAGGCATGCTTGATGAAACGGTATCATGGCTTAACCTTTCGATAATTTTCCGTCGTTTCAGAGCTTTCCCAGTCGCACCCAGTTTATAGCCACGCCGATAATTCTATATTCACCGTTGGGTTTGACGGGGTCGTAGGCTGGGTTGTCGCTCACGAGCAGGCGTTCGCCATTTTTGTCGATCTTTAGGCGACGGGTGTTCTGTTTTTTTCTGGGCGCTACGGCAAATATATATTTTTCGACTGCCGCGGCAAACTCCATGTCGCCGGGAGGTGCTTCGCCAGGTAGCGCTCCCCCTGCACGAAGTAGAGCCTCTGTCTCTTCCGCCCACGCTGCCGCCAGAGAGAGCGTATCGAAAGTGGCCGACTCCCGCCTACCCTTGACACAGACCTCTGCCCGGTAAGCGGTGCCGTGTCGTCCTGACCGTTTTCTGATCGTGGCCATGGCGTAAAATTTGGCGTAAAATTTGGCGTAAAATTAAATGTGGAGCAACGAGCGACAACGAGTTGAAATTACGACTAACAACCAAAAAACAATAAGTTGACACAAAAAGCCCAGTTTCTCTGTTTACGCCAAAAAGAAAAGGGGGTGAGGCGCTTTATGTCGCCTAACCCCTTGTTTTTATTGGTCGGAACGAGAGGATTTGAACCTCCGGCCCCCTGAACCCCATTCAGGTGCGCTACCAGACTGCGCTACGTTCCGATGTATTGTCGAGAGTGTATGTATCACTGATGCTAGAGAACTGTCAACCTTAAGTTATGAGTCAGTTTTTTTTCCTCTCTCCAGTTTTTCAAGAATAACCTGCAACTCCTGCTTGATTTCAAATAGAAGGGTATCCGGGGTAGAGTCAGGATCGCCCCAGCTCATCTTTGCCAGGTCGTACCCCCTATCAGTCAAGCGTTTGATGTACTTTCGAGCTCCAGAGATCGTATAGCCTTCTTCGTGAAGTAAGTATTTGATCCGGAGTAAATTTTTGACATCCCGACGTCTGTATAACCGTTGTTTTGATGGGCCTCGGAAGGGTTTGATCAGCGAAAATTCAGATTCCCAGTATCTCAGCACATGAGTATCCACACCCACCAGCTGACTAACTTCACCGATCCGGAAATAAATTTTATCCGGAATATTCGGGAAACTCTGAGTTTCGTGTTTCACATTAACCTGACACTCCTGTTTGCTGTCTGTGAGGTACTGCTCTTGGTGAACCACCCCGTTCAATAGTCAGGAAGCGTTAATCGGTCTTCGATAAAAACTATTTATTTAAGCGTTCCCGCAATCGTTTACTGGGACGGAAAGAGACCATCTGACGTTTGGTTATAGTCATTGATTCACCGGTACGCGGATTACGACCACGCCGTGGACTTTTGTCACGCACTGTCAACGTTCCGAATTGAACCAGTTTGATGGATTCCCCTGCTGTCAGCGTTTTTTTCATGGTCGAGAAGACAGTGTCCACTATCTCAGCAGCATTACGCTGGGAAATGCCTACCTTGCTATTAATGGCAATAGCAAGTTCTTTTCTGGTTACATTTTTTCTCTTCATATCTTTACATTCCTTCCCGGTAGGCAGCATTAAATTCAGACATCAGAAAAGCTATGATTTTGTCGTGCAGTTTATCGACCGATTGATCATCAAGGGTTGCGGTCGCGGATCGGTATGTCAGGGACAGTGCCACACTTTTAAAACCGGTCTGAATTGGTTTCCCTTGGTATACATCAAAAATCTGTATAGATTCAAGATATTTCTGTCGTTTGTTTTCGATTGCCGTAAGAAGAGCACCGGCTGCCACTGAGTCTGGGACAACAAGACTGACATCACGTTTTATTGACGGGTACTTGGGAAGGGGAGTGAATTGTTTTGGGATCTGTGTCAGGCACAGCAGATGGTGCAGATCAATTTCAAGGAAAAGAACCGGTTGTTTTATACCAAATGCCTTGAGCGTTTGCGGATGGACTGCTCCCAGTGAACCGATGCTTCGGCCGTCATCGTGAATAATACCGGCATGAGCTGGATCGCAGTAAGGCTGTACCTGTTGAGGAAGAGCAGAGGCCATCGCATCACTGATCATTGGGTGCACCCGTAGGGCGTGCAGCAGGTTGGTCGCAGCACCTTTGATGTCATAGAAATCAGTTGTCTGGTTGGCGAAGTAGAGAGGTTCCGCTTCCGGATATCGTTGACCGCTGATAACCGCACAGAGGAAGAATCGTTCTTGAGGAAGAGATCCTGACTCTTCCTGGAGAAAAATCTTTCCGATCTCAAACAGGCGAATGTCTGTCTGTTGAAAGTTGATGTTACGGCGAATGTTTTCCAGCAACCCCGGCAGAAGTAAAGAACGCATGATGCTCTGCTCTTCACTGAGCGGATTGAGCAGTCTGGTCACGTGCCGTCTGGGGTCGCTCTCCTGAAGACGGCAGTCGTTCAGGTGCTCTTCACTGACAAAACTGTAGTTGATTGCCTCATGGTAGCCCTGCGCTGTCATGAACTGTGCTATCTTTTGCCGGAGGGAGCGCAGTTCGTCCCGTTTTGGATAATCCATGCGTATCAGGGGCAGCGATGTCGGAATTTCGTTATAGCCGACCAGGCGGGCAACCTCTTCAACAAGATCGATCTCACGCTCAATATCCACACGGAAACTTGGAACACTGACCTGCAGGGTGGAGGCATCCAGTTCGGTTACAGTAAATTCGATACTGCGCAGGTGATCGGCAATTGTATCCTGATGAAGTTGCATACCAAGTAAACGGCACACCCGTTCTGTTCGCAGTTGCAGGGTAAGGGGTTCTTTTTTACCGGGATAGACATCAATCCCCGTGGAATCGGCAGTGGCACCGGTGAGCTCAACAATAAGATTGACTGCTCGTTCGAGTGCTCTGTCCGCAAGATCCGGATCAACACCTCGCTCAAACCTGTAGGATGACTCAGAGTGAATGCCGATTTTGCGGGCTGTCTGGCGGATGGAAACCGGGTCAAAACATGCTGATTCAAGGAGAATGGTGGTGGTGGTTGCAGTAATTTCTGTGTCCAGACCTCCCATGACCCCGGCTACAGCCACCGGTCGTTCACTGTCACAGATGATCAGCATGTCCGAGGTGATGTCTCGTTGGCTGCCATCCAGAGTAGTGAAGCGGGTCTCTTCGGCAGCAGGACGGCGGACAATGATTTTCCGGCCTTTTAAGGTGGTAAAGTCAAAGGCGTGCATTGGTTGCCCGCATTCAAGCATGACGTAGTTGGTGACATCGACAATATTGTTGATCGGCCGCATACCAACGGCTGTCAACCGTTGCTGAAGCCATTTTGGGGATGGGCCAACCACGACATCTGTCAGTTTACGTGCACTATATCTGGGACATAAGGTCGGCTCCTGAATACGGATAGCAAAGTCCAAACCTGTTCCGGTTAACGGAGTAACTGCCGGAACAAGCGGTTTAAGCGGACCATCACAAAAGCTGCTCACTTCACGTGCGATTCCACGAACGCAGGCACAGTCCGGCCGGTTGGGTGTCAGGTCAACTTCAATGACCGTATCACGCAGGTTAAGGGCATCCACTATCGGCAGACCGATGGGGATATCTTCTTGAAATTCAATCAGACCTCGATGATCATCACTGAGACCTAATTCACGGGCAGAACAGAGCATACCTGCAGAAACAACGCCTCGTACCTTGGATTTTTTGATCTTGGTACCATCCGGCAATCTGACTCCGGGTTTGGCAATGGCTGTGAGCATGTCTGGTCTCACATTTGGTGCACCACACACAACCTGGACAGTTTCATTACCGGTATCAACTGTGCAGACGGTGAGCTTATCCGCATCAGGATGCTTAACAACCTGGGTAATACGTGCAGTGGTGATGCTCTCCAGCTCGGTAAACAGTACTTCAACGCTGTCCACCTCCAGGCCGCGCATTGTCAGGTTGTCGGCAATTTCAGTAGCACTCATCCCCTTGGTAGATATGTATTCGTTGAGCCAGCTCAGGGTGAATTTCATGATGGTATCCTTGTAACTTGGTGCCGGTGGAGTGTGGGTGAAAGGTTTTGGCGACCTGATGTTCGTCCGCAACCGTCACGCTTACAGACTCGTGGCTTCAAATTATTCAAAAAGAAAAACGGTCACTCAGGGGAGAGAAACCGTTCAACAGAATTTATGGTTCCATGTTTTTCGGTACAGCAGTCCACCGAAATCAAGGGTAACGCTGTACTTTTTGGCTAAAATTGCTGGAGAAAACGGAGGTCGTTTTCGTAGTACAGTCGAATATCGTCTATACCGTATTTGAGCATGGCAATACGTTCTACTCCAAGACCAAAGGCAAAGCCTGAGTAGATATCAGGATCATAGCCGACCATCTGAAGGACTTCAGGGTCGATAAGTCCTGATCCCAGGATCTCCAGCCATCCTGTTCGTTTACAGACCCGGCATCCTGCCCCACCGCACATGACACAGGCAATATCGACTTCGGCACTGGGTTCGGTGAACGGAAAAAAACTCGGTCGAAAACGCAGTGCCAGTTCCTGTTCAAACATCTTATGGGTAAAACTGGTCAACACTCCCTTCAGATCTGCAAAGGAGACGTTTTGATCAACGAGAAATCCCTCAACCTGATGGAACATCGGTGTGTGGGTGATATCGGAGTCCCGACGATACACCTTCCCCGGGGCAATATACCGCAGAGGAGGGTCCTGTTGTTCCATGATCCGTGCCTGCATGGGGGAGGTATGGGTGCGCAGCAGGATGGAGTCCGCGACATAGAAAGTATCGTGCATGTCTCGGGCCGGATGATGTTTGGGGATGTTGAGGGCCTCAAAATTATAGTGATCGGTTTCAACATCCGGCCCTTCAGCCACGGCAAAACCAAGCCCTTCAAAAATCGAACAGATTTCATCCATTACCTGGGTAACGGGATGCAGTTTACCAAAAGGGAGATATCGACCGGGCAGACTATGATCGATTGTGCCGGTGAGATCCTCGACACGTTCACTGTGCAGCTCTTGCTTTTTGTCGTGAAATTTAGCCTCGATCTGCAACTTGACCTCATTGGCCAGCTGTCCGAGGCGCGGTCGATCTTCCGGTGCCACTGCACCAAGCTGCCGCAAGAGCAGGGTTATCGCACCACCTTTACGACCGAGATAGGTAACACGAAAATTTTCAAGCTGCTCGCGATCGGTAACCTGTGTCAGGGCTTGCTCCGCCTCCAGGCGAAGCCGGTTCAGCTCTTGTTCCATGTGCATCAACTGGTCGAATTAATGGAGTTGACCAGCGGTTCGGACAACAGCCGTGAAAGCATTGGGGTCGACAATGGCAAGATTAGACAAAACTTTACGGTCTAATTCGATTGAATTTTTGGTCATCGCCCCGATCAATCGGCTGTAACTGGTCCCGTTTTGTTGGGCGGCAGCATTGATACGAGTGATCCACAGTTGACGAAATTCACGTTTTTTGACGCGACGGTCACGGTAGGCGTAGCACAGTGCACGATCGACAGCTTCCGTTGCTGTTCGAAACAATCGATGCCGCCCACCACGAAAACCTTTAGCAAGTTTCAGTATTTTATTTCTTCTGCGGCGAGCTTTAAAGCCGCGGGTTACACGAGGCATTGTTATCTCCGTTAAGTATACTTGAGGTAAAAAAATCCGAGATTCCGACAGTACCTGGAAATCTCAGAGGTATGGACACATCCGGCGAACAGCGCGTTGATCGACTTCAGCGACCAGGGTCGTCTTTCGCAGGTTTCGTTTTCGTTTGGTGGATTTTTTAGTAAGTATGTGCGAGGAATATGCCTTGCTGCGACGAATACGACCACCGCCGGTCGTTCTGAATCGTTTAGCGGCACCTCTGTTGGTTTTCATTTTTGGCATGGTTGTACTCCCGACATTGTGAACTGAACCATTCAATTAACAAAAAAATAATAATAATTACAAGCGTAAGTCACTGCTAAGATTTCGGACCAACGAACATGACCAACTGTCGACCTTCCATCTTCGGCTCCTGCAGAATAACACCGTCTTCTCGAAGCGTGTCGGCTATTTTTGTCAGGGCCTCAAGGCCTATGGTCTGGGCATAGATAATCTCACGGCCACGAAACCGCATCGTTATTTTAACTTTATTTTTCTGGGCCAAGAACTCTTTGATCTTCCGTATTTTAAAGGAGAGATCGTGTTCTTCGGTTTTGGGACGGAACTTGATTTCCCGGGTCTCAATAACAGTTTGTTTCTTCTTGGCTTCCTGTTGCTTCTTCTTTAATTCGTACCGGAATTTATCGTAATTCATAATCCGGCATACCGGCGGATCAGCCTTGTCAGAAACTTCAACCAGATCAAGTCCCTGTTCCTGTGCTATTGCCAGAGCTTCCTCTGCACGGACTATACCGCGTTGAGTCCCATCGGCATCAATGAGCCGAACCTCACGATAATCAATATCATGGTTGACCTTTATTTTGAGGTCCTGCTGCGGAGAAAATTTTCTATTGCCTCGTTTTTTGATGTTCGTTCCTCCAGTGAATTTAGTTGGTGTTCTTGTTGAACTTGCACTCTTCTGCAACGAGATCGATAAAATCTTCAGGAGTCATTGCCGGCAGATTCTGTCCGGATCGGTGACGTACTGTTATCGTCCCCTCATTTTTCTCACGCTCACCAACAATGAGCATGTAGGGGACCTTCATCAACTGAGCCTCGCGGATCTTATAGTTCAGTTTTTCGTTGCGGAGGTCCTTGTCAATGCGAATGCCTCTGGAACGCAGTTGTGCAAATACCTGTTCACAGTATGCACTTTGCTCATCGGTGATATTCAGTATCCGTGCCTGTTCCGGTGCCATCCAAAGGGGAAAGGCACCGGCGTAGTGTTCGATGAGGACGCCAATGAACCGCTCCAGAGAACCCATTAAAGCACGGTGAATCATGATCGGCTGATGATCGTTTCCATCCTGACCTGTATAGGTCATCTGAAAGCGTTCCGGTAAATTGAAGTCAACCTGGATGGTTGAACACTGCCAGGATCGACCGAGCTGATCTTTGATTTTAATGTCAATCTTGGGCCCGTAAAATACGCCTTCTCCCGGATCAAGCTCATAGTTGAGGTCTTTTTTTTCTAAAGCCTGTTTCAGGGCCTGTGTTGACAGGTCCCAGTGTGCCTCTGAGCCGACGTATTTTTCCGGCCGGGTCGACAGATATATGTCATAGTCCTCAAACCCGAAGGTTTTGAGTATGTGCAGGTTGAGATCAATGATGTTGAAGATTTCTTCTTCAAGTTGATCAGGACGACAAAAGATATGGGCATCATCTTGTGTAAAGCCGCGAACCCGCATTAAGCCGTGTAAGGCACCGGTGCGTTCATAACGGTAGACTGTGCCCAGTTCGCACCAGCGAATGGGAAATTCACGATAGCTGTGCGGCTCTGCCTTGTACACGCCGATATGAAAAGGGCAGTTCATCGGCTTGAGCTGATACATCACCTCGTCGATCTCCATGGCAGCGTACATATTTTCACTGTAGAAGTCGAGGTGGCCGGAGGTCTTCCACAGATCCTGCCGAGCTATATGCGGCGTGTAGAGCAGCTGGTAACCGTTGCGATAATGTTCGTCTTTCCAGTAATCTTCAATGAGCTTGCGGAGCAGGGCTCCTCGAGGCTGCCAAAGGATCAGTCCGGGACCGATCTGATCCTGGATGGTGAATAAACCCAACTGCTTACCAAGACGACGGTGATCTCGTTTCCGGGCTTCTTCCAGTCGGGTCAGATACTGCTGGAGCTCTTTTTTATCGGAGAAGGCTGTTCCATAGATCCGGGTCAGCATCTGGCGTTTTTCATCACCACGCCAATACGAACCTGCCACTCGCAACAGCTTGAAAGTTTTGATCCAGGAAGAGTCCGGCACGTGCGGCCCTCTGCAGAGATCGACAAACTGTCCATGCGTATAGAGACTGACAGTCTCCGCGTCCATCTCGTTGAGCATTTCTATTTTATAGGGCTCATCGAGCTGTTTGAAGAAATCAAGGGCCCCAGCCTTTGGCATCTCCTGCCGTACAAACGGTAAACGGGCTTCGGCCAGTTCGGTCATCTTGTTTTCGATCAACTCAAACTCATCCGGCGAAAATGGTTTTTCCCGATCAAAATCGTAATAAAAGCCATCTTCAATAGCAGGGCCGATTGCCACTTTGACTTGATTGCCAAAGAGTTCTTTAACCGCCAGGGCCATGATGTGGGCTGTAGAATGACGAAGAATATCCAGACCTTCTGCCGTATGAATTGAAATGGGCTCCAGGGTCAGGTCTGAATGCACAGGTGTGGAGAGGTCCAGCAGTGTACCATTGGCTTTCACGGCAACAGTCTGCTTACGCTGTTTGCCGGACGCTAAATCAGTCAACATTGCCGCAACAGTCGTTCCGCTGGGAAATGATTTGGTTTTGCCGCCTTGTAAAGAAACCTCTATCGTTGCCATCATGCCTGTAAAAAGAAAGGCTAATGAGCAGAAGATAGCTTCTGCATCCTAGCCTTTAGGGAAATTGGTAGGCGCGGACGGGGTCGAACCGACGACATCTACCACGTCAAGGTAGCGCTCTCCCACTGAGCTACGCGCCTATGGATTTTATCTTTTGAAACAAACCATCATAAAATATCTCATGTAAAATCGCAAGTCAAATACCAGCTAAAAAAAAACGTGTCAAGTGGAAAGCGAGTAAAATTGTCTTCATCCGCGTGCGTGGTCTGCAGCAGTGCCTGGGTGTTCAAGGCCATCGTGCCTGTAGGCAGACACTATTTCTGCAGTGAGCGATCCACCACTTCCTGAACATCATCAGAGACGAGTGGTTGTCGACGAATTCGTTCCAACTGTTCGCACATCATCTGTTGCCTGGTCGGATCATAGCGCCGCCATTGTGTCAGTGGTGTCAGCATCCGGGCTGCAATCTGTGGATTCAACGGATCGAGCCGGATAACCTGATCACCGAGGAAGCAGTATCCATGCCCATCGGCAGCATGGAATTGGTTGTGGTTAGTTGCACAGAAAGTGGCGATTAAGGCCCGTACTTTATTTGGATTTTTAATGGAAAAACTTGCATGGCCGGTCAGGTTTTTCACATGTTCCAAAGTGCCGGGAAGGCTGCAACCTGCCTGCAGGGCAAGCCATTTGTCGACAACCAGTGGATCGTGCTGCCATTTTGTGTAGAAGTCTGCCAGAAGGGCTGCACCGGCGGCTGCATCTGCATTGACGACACAACCAAGGGCTGCAATGGAATCAGTCATGTTGTCACTGCGCTGATACTGTTCTGTGCCCAGTTGTAGAAGTTCCGGAGTGAGTCGGCCACCGATTTCCGGGGCGAGTAAATAGGCCAGGCAGGTGTTGCGCAGTGTGCGCCTTGCCGCTTCAACGGCATTGTACTGATAGGGAATGTCACCAGTCAGATCATGGTAGCGCTGGAGTAGTTCATCACGAAGTTGCAGACCGATTTGCGCACGAAACTGTTGTCGCACGGAAAAGATGGCAACAGGGTCAATGATCGTCATCTGCTGACCGATCCAGTTTTCTGTGGGCAGGGTTACTGCCATAGCTGTAAATGCAGGATCAAGATCCGTGTCCAGTAAAAAGTCACGGAGACCGCGCACAAGCCGATGACGGATACTTATCGGCTGCTGGTGCTGAAAGTTCGCTATCTGTTCAAGGATGTGCCGTAAACTCAGTGTTTGTCCTGCCTCCCATCGATTGAACGGGTCAGTATCATGGGTCATTAGACGATGGAGTTCTTCCTCGGACTGTGCATGGTGTACTTTAACCGGTGCTGAAAAATTACGGAGGAACGAGACCGTTGGTTTGGACGTGATATTCGGGAAAAAATACTGCTGCCGCTGTTCAGAGAGGATGAGCATTTTTGTGTCAGTGTCTGTACCTGTGCCTGCATCTGTATTGACGGGGAGAGCGTTACCGTTCTCGTCAAGAAGACCGATGGCTATCGGCATGAAAAAAGGTTCTTTAACAACCGATTCACGGGTGGGAGGGCAAGACTGTTCTATTTCGAGGATAAACTGTTGGTCAGCTGCACTGTAGTGGCCGGTGACCGTTAATTCCGGGGTGCCGGCCTGACTGTACCAGCGTTTGAACTGGGACAGGTCTTTTCCCCAGGCTGTCTCCATGGCAGCGACGAAATCGTCGCAGGTCACCGCCTGGCCGTCATGGCGGTCAAAATAGATATCCATGCCCTGGCGGAACGTTTCAGCCCCGAGCAGGGTGAAGAGCATACGGATAACCTCTGCCCCCTTGTTGTAGACGGTCAATGTATAGAAGTTGTTGATTTCAACAAACGAAGGAGGACGTACAGGGTGGGCCATGGGGCCACTGTCTTCACGAAATTGGAGCGAACGGATGATGTTGACATCCTCAATACGTTTCACCGGTCGTGAACTCATATCAGCGGTAAATTCCTGGTCGCGGAAAACGGTTAATCCTTCCTTCAGGCTCAGTTGAAACCAATCCCGGCAGGTGATGCGGTTACCGGTCCAGTTATGAAAATATTCGTGGGCAATAACTGCCTCAATGCCTTCATAATCGGCGTCAGTTGCAGTCTCCGGCAGGGCAAGGACGTACTTGGAGTTGAAAACGTTGAGGCCTTTATTTTCCATGGCACCCATATTAAAATCGTCAACAGCAACAATCATATAGAGGTCCAGGTCGTATTCACGGCCAAAGTGTTCTTCATCCCAGCGCATAGCTTTTTTGAGTGAGCGCATGGCATGACCGCACTTGTCCCTGTTTCTTGCCTCAACATAGATATGAAGGGCTACAGTACGGCCTGATCGAGTGGTAAAGGTGTCGCTGATGCGCACCAGATCGCCTGCAACCAGGGCAAACAGATAGGATGGTTTGGGAAATGGATCGTGCCAGGTTGCATAGTGACGACCATCGTCAAGATCACCGCTGGCCATTAAATTGCCGTTTGCCAGCAGAACCGGACAGCTTGTCTTATCACCGATCACTGTGGTGGTGAAAACGCTCATCACATCGGGTCGGTCGGGAAAACAGGTGATGGTTCGGAACCCCTCGGGTTCACATTGGGTGCAGTAGTTCCCTGAAGAAAGGTACAGACCCTCAAGGGCGGTGTTTTCAGCAGGGTTGATGCGGGTTGTGACCGCCACTTCAAAGGGCTCTGCTGGTACATGGGCAATGGTCAGCAGTCCGTCTGTGAACGTGAACCGGTTTCTGGTTAAAACACTCCCATTGAGTGCAACCTGCACTACTTCAAGACGTTTACCGTTAAGAACCAGCGGTTTTTTTGTCTGTTGATTGGGGCGACATAGCAGTCTGGATTGAACCAGGGTGCTCTGAGCATCAAGTTCAATCCGGAGATCAACACGATCGACCAGATAAGCCGGTGGTTGATAATCTTTGAGAAATGTTTCTTTTTTTTGTGCGATCACGAAGACACCTCGGGTAAAAGAAGAGAGTTGTTCTCCAAATGGAATGGACAGCAGCCAGAGCAAGACTGACCAGTGACCGGCATGCAGCTTTGCAGCCTGCTGAGCAGTAAAGATCCTACTGCTCACCGCAGAGTGGCTGTTCAAGAGCAGAGATGCTTCAGATTCTTCTGTGGTTCAGAGGTTTCGTCCTGCTTTTTGTATGGTATGGTAGCGCCAGGCAAACGATAATGATCAGACAGGTGTTCGTAAAGAAGTCTCTGCACAGTACAGTGTTAAGAAACGAGATGAGGACAACGTAGAGACCTGTCCGAGTAACAGCAGTTAACCTATCGTAAACAGTCGGCAAAGGCAACAGTTAGGCGGCGGACACACCTTTTTCGGTGATTATTGGCTGTACCTGTGTGTAGTCACAAAATGGGTCAGCATGGTGTGCATATAAAGAACATGGATACAACAGAGGTATTAATCGTCGGCGGAGGACCGGGTGGTCTGGCCTGTGCAACGCTGCTTGCTCAGCATGGGGTCAGGGTGGTCCTTGTTGAGCGGAAATCGGTCATTGGACCTAAAGTCTGTGCCGGCGGTATTACCTGCAATGGGCTTCTGCCTCATATTCCTGTCGAGTTAATCGAACGGACTTTTTCCCAACAGCACGTATCCACTCTCCGGCAGTCTGCGGTGATAACCGTTAAGGGCCCGATGGTTGCCACTGTGAATCGGCACCGGTTGGGACAGTGGATGGCAGATCAGGCTCAGCGTGCAGGGGTCACCCTGTTGACCGGTACCCGTCTCTTGAGTCTTGAGGAGCATCACGCCGGTCTTGAACACCTCAATGGCCAACGGCACCGGCTGCAGTTTGAGCAGTTGGTCGGTGCTGATGGCACCAACAGTCTGGTGCGCCGGTTCATCGGCCTGCCGGTGGATGCGATGGGGGTTGGCATCCATTGTGAGGTTTCTGGTTGGTATCCGCAGATGGAATGGCATCTGGACCCCGATATGTTTGGTCCTGGTTATGGATGGTATTTCCCGCACCAGCGTCAGTACTCTGTGGGTGTGTATGCTGACAGCCGATGGATACCGGCCCGAAATCTTCGTCAGCAGTTGCTGGGATGGCTGCAGCAGCGCCGTGTGCAACCTGATGCAAGCACTCTGCGTGCCGGTCTGGTTAACTATGACTACCGCGGAGTTCGTTTTGGTTCTGTCTGGCTGGTCGGCGATGCGGCCGGCCTGGCCTCTGGTTTGACAGGGGAGGGGATCTATTCGGCTTTTCTGTCAGGCCAAGAGGTGGCCAGAATGATTCTGGCTGCAGATTATACGCCTAAACGGCTGCAGATGCTGGTCCGAAAACATGGTTTGCACAGGCGACTTCTTGCTTCCGTCATGGCCAGACCGCGTATTGGTTCGCTGATGATGGAGGTGATGATTATGCTTTTGCGATCGAAAATGATTGCATTTCGGCATCTGGAAATGGCAGATTAGCTTGAAACTGCCGAGCAGTTCCCATTACCTTGACAACCCTATGATGAGTAAATACAAAAGGATTCTTGCAAACATCCTGTTTCTTACGGGAAGTTGCCTGCTTCTTTACTTCTTACTGAATGCGCCTCCTGAGACCACACGACCTCTTCCTCGGGATCAGGATCATGAACGTTTCATGACCATGAGGAAAAAGGAGGCGGAACAGGCCTGTGACAGCTGTCACGGACCAGGGAAGAAAAATCAATTGCCGGAAACCCATCCCCCCAAATATCGATGCCTCTTTTGTCACAAGCGAAAATGAACGAGACAGCACCAGCAGTTCAAATGTACGATGTCTACTATGTCTCTGGATCTACGGCCATCCTTGCTGAGGATATGGGTCGGGCTCTGTTGGCACAGTTTCCCGGGATTCGTTTCCGTGAGGAAAAAATTCCCTTTGTTCATACCCCGAGTGATGCTCAGCGCGCCCTGGCCCATATCCTCAAACAGTCTGAAGGTATGCAGCCGTTGGTGTTTTGCACCCTTATGGATCAGGAAACCAGGAACATCTTCAATTGCCCGGAGATTAGGTTCTTTGATATTTTCCTTAGCACCCTGGAGTTGCTTGAGCAGTCACTTGAGATTCCGGCAAGACGAGAACCCGGATATTCCCGGCACTTCACCATTTCCCGTATGGATAAACGGGTTGATGCCATTCATTTTTCCCTGGAACATGATGACGGTACCAAACCTGACGACTATGATGAGGCGGAAATCATCCTCATAGGTGTATCGCGATCAGGAAAAACTCCGGTCAGCATCTATCTGGCCACCCACATGGAACTCAAAGCAGCGAATTTTCCACTCACCTCAGATCACCTTGACAAAGATGAGCTGCCCAAGGAAATCGTGCGCAACCGGAAGAAGGTGGTTGGCCTGGTCTGTTCGCCACGGTACCTGCATACAATTCGTGAAAAACGATACACTGGTTCCACCTATGCCAGCTTAGCCAACTGTACTAAAGAACTGCAGCAGGCTAAACAACTGTATATGCGGCATAGTATAAAGATCCTTAATGTGGAGGGCCGTTCCATTGAGGAGATCGCTGTACAGGCCACACAGGCCATAGGTCTGACCAGAAAGGGAAAGCAGAAAGCACGTTCTCGTACCAGACTGGTGGTTTGACAGGTACGCCTGCCAATCCCTGCTCAGCTGTATTTTCTGATAAACGTCTTTTTGGAGAATAGATATGCACTACCTTTTTCAGCCTCTGCAACTTGGAACGCTGACACTGCCAAACCGAATCTGTATGGCGCCATTAACTCGTTGCCGGTCAGATCACACCCATATTCCAACTCCACTGATGGCTGAATACTACGGCCAACGTGCTAGCGCCGGTCTGATCATTGCCGAGGCGACCATGATACAGGAAGGACACTCGGCGTTTCAGACCGAACCTGGAATCTATAATCAGAAGCAAGTTGAGGGCTGGCAACAGGTCACCAGGGCTGTTCATGAGAAGGGAGGCAGAATCTTTCTGCAGCTTTGGCACGGTGGACGTGCCTGTCATCCGTTTATAAATGAGGGCATAGAACCGGTATCTGCCAGTGCGGAAGCCATTACCAATGATTACACGCATACGCCCAGGGGCAAGGCAAATTATGTGGTACCGCGGATGTTACTCGATAACGAGCTGCCCGGTATCATCGATCTGTTCAGGCAGGCTGCACTGAATGCACAGAAGGCCGGTTTTGATGGTATAGAACTCCATGGCGCCAATGGGTATTTACTTGATCAATTTCTGCGAGACGGCTGTAACAAGCGCACCGGGCCTTATGGCGGCAGTATTGAAAACCGCGCAAGACTGTTGCTTGAGGTGATAGAGGCGGTTTGCACAGTCTGGAGCAGTGATCGAGTAGGGGTTCGCCTGTCTCTGTTGTCGAGTTTCAACAGTATGGGTGACAGTGACCCCGTTGGACTGGCCTGCTGGCTTGCTGATCGACTCAATGCGTACAACCTTGGTTACATACATCTGGTCCGTGGCGATGTTATGGGCGAATTAAAGGGCGATATTCTGACACCGTTTCGTGAACATTACCAGGGCGTACTGATAGCCAATTTACGGTATTCTGCAGCTGAGGCTGAGGAGGCCATCGGTGCCGGTCAATTTGATGCCATCGCCTTTGGAACAGCCTATATTGCCAATCCTGATCTGCCGGAGCGTATTCGGGCCGGAGCATCACTCAACACACCGAATCCTTCGACCTTTTACAAGGCAGGGCCGGTGGGGTATGTTGATTATCCCTTCATGGAGCAGGTTTGATTTTAAACCGTTGCATGGCTGCTTTTTTTGACAGTGTCCATTAAAGAACAATGTGCGTGTTCAGTGGCAAGATCCTGATCAGGAAGAAGCTGCAGGGGATGAAGGACGAGCTGCGTGCTACCGGCTGAAAAGGAACTGAAGCCATCATCTTGCTGAAGATTCAGCTGCCACAGTAATGGATGCCCTGGATTTCGGTAATGGTACTGTTTCCGGGCTCTTCAGCTACGCCGCATATATGCACTGTTGTGGGGTTTGATCGCTTAGCGAACAGGCTCAATGCTCTTTAAAGCAACAGTGCAGTGGCTATCGGATACTGTCAGAACCTGAAGACTAATCTGCTCCCGGACCACGATCTGACTGTTTCAGTCTGTCTCTTCATCCTATCAATGAAATCACATCATTTTTGGCTATGTTTCATGCCGTCACAGCCTCAGGACGGCCCTTTCCTCCGGTGGCGCTGGACGTTGTCGGCCTTCAAGAGGGCCGAACTCCCATGGTTACTGAATGGCTGAATTTTTCCCTCATCTCTTGGTTCTTGTTTTAGTTATACATAAACTGTGGCAAGTAAACGACTGTCTTTCCGATAATATTATTCAAAAAGGTTTGCAGGGCATGCAAGAGGTGTCAGGTGTTCGCACTGAGAAATACGTCCGGTTCGGCATTAAAAACAACACAATGTATCCTGGCAGGGGATATCAGCTAAAATGTACTGTAATGGCACCGATATGCTGAAGTTTTGCTGAAGTGTGTACGGGTTAAATACAGGTGCATATGCTTTGACAACGTGTAGACAATGCACATATACTTTAAAGTAATATGAGGATGTATTTTTCATGACACTAATCCATGGACAGAGCCATGGCGCGTAAAGAAATTTCCAAAGACAAAACAACACGGTTATCCGGCTGATATACGCAAGTAGTACGTCCTCGTTTTCAAGCTGCTTCCTCCCCATTTTTCTCTTCTAGCCAACAAAACGTTCACAACAGATTCCGTGCACTTATGACCAAGACAAAACCCATGGTGAAAGCCGGTGCCAATATTAAGAAAAATCGGTTGTATATTACTATTTCCGGCAATATAGATGCGGAATCATTGGAGAAGTTATTCTCTTACGTCCAGTGTTGTGTAGCTGATCTCAGGGCAGGGTTTGAGGTGATCAGCGATATATCTGCATGTAACCTGCTGTATATCAACAGTTTTTCAGTGTACAAAAAAATAATCGACTATTTAATTGCCAACAACGCTGGGGAAACAGTTCGGATTGTCAGGAACAACAATATCAGCTCCAAACAGATTATCAATTTTTACAATAAGATCCAAACCATTAAGCCGGTTCTTGCGGAGAGTGTCGCTGATGCGGAGATAAAACTTGAGCAGGGAATGAAGCGAGATGCCGTCAGGTTTCAACTTAAAAATTTGTCGGTACAGTATGCATTCAACGATACACCCGGACAGGGAACCATTGTAAACATTTCGGCTAGCGGGTGTGCCGTTGAACCGTTATCTCCTGTTACTTTTACTGCAGACAGCATCATCGATCTGGACATTATTTTTGCCGATCATGATGAGCTGATTATTGATTTTCGTGTAAAAGGACGTGTCGTCCGCGTTACTGATCAGCAGTTTGCAGTACAATTTCTTGATCTTGATGAAAAAAAGAAGAAGCGGTTGTATGAACGGCTGGCCTATGAGGTCAGTCTGGTTCACTTTGTACCGTAACTGTAGCCAATCGATGTTCATGCTGTTAAAGGCAGACATGTCTGTATTGGATGCTGCCAAGCAGCTGGTGGGACGACTGGTATGATGCTCTCCTGACAACCGGCTCAGTTCGTTCTTCTACCCGGATTTAAACCTTCTCATCCGAGCTGCTGCCGTTGTTCGGGTGAAGCTGTTGATAAATTTTTTCAGACAATCTGGATCCGATACCGGGAATTTCTGCCAGAGTTTGGCGGTCTGCGGCAAGGACCCGCTGCACACTCCCCAGACTGCGCAACAATAACTTCTTGCGCTGTGGCCCCACTCCCTGCAAGTTGTCCAGCCGGGAGTGCAGTTGATCTTTAGAGCGTAGTCGACGATGGTGAGTGATACCGAATCGGTGCGCTTCGTCACGTATCCGCATGAGATAGAGCAGGACTGGTGAGTGCGGTTGCAGGAGAATCGGGTTTTTTCGTCCCGGCCGGAACAGTTTTTCACCTTCTTCTTCTTTTTCTTCGGCAATGGCCACCAGATCAATACGATTCAGCAGGTCGAAACGGTTCAGTACATCAACCGCGACTCCCAACTGACCTTTGCCGCCATCAAGCAGGAGCAGATCCGGCAGAGGATCGTTTTCATGAACCGCCTTGTGCATTCGCCGTTCCAGAACCTCCCGCATCATGGCGTAGTCATCCGGCGTGTCTTGAGAGCGAATACGGTAGTGACGATACCGGCCGGCAGCCTTCTCGCCCTGAATAAAGCACACTAAAGAGCCCACAGCCTGCCTTCCCTGCAAGTTGGATATATCCAGGCATTCAATGGTTTCCGGACGATTCTTCAGGTGAAGCTTCGTCTGCAGGGCAGTGGCCAGACTGTTCCAGGACTGTTGTTTTTTTGCCTGTTCTGAAAAAATCTGTGCAGCATTGGTCCCGGCCATCCGCATCAGCTGCATCCGTTTGCCGCGCTGAGGGGTGTGCAGAGTAACCGCCCCTTCGCGCAGTTCTGCCAATCGTTCAGTGATCGGTCCCTGATCTTCGAGGGAGAAGGGGAGTAAAAGTTCACGCGGAGGCTGGCGATCGTTGCTGTAGTACTGCAGGATACTCTGCGTTAACACCGTACTGTCATCACCCAGAGGTTCGGATAAGAAAAAAGTCTGGCTGCCGGTCAGCATACCGCCTCGAACAAACAGCACAGCAATGCCGACAGCTGCATCCTGTCGATGAAACCCGATGACATCCTGATCCAGATCATGCGTCGCAACAACAGCCTGATGTTCTATGGTCTTTTCGAGGTACTGTATCTGATCCCGATAGAATGCCGCCTGTTCAAAGGCCTGTTCTGCGGCCGCGTTTGTCATTTTGGCGGTGAGCTTTGCAATAACCTTGTCAGCCTTTCCCTCCAGGATCATGATGATACTTTCCACCATGCGCTGATATTCTGCAGAGTCGACTTTGCCCGCACAGGGTGCCAGGCAGCGGTTCATCTGAAAGTTGAGGCAGGGACGGGAACGTTCACGCATGGTTGCACATCGGCGTAACGGAAACAGACGGGAGAGTAACTGTATGGTGGCACGCATGGCCGTAGAGGACGCATAGGGGCCAAAATAACGGTTGCCGTCCCGGAACCGCTTACGGGTAACGATGACCCTGGGCCATGGTTCACTGGTTGTCACCTTGATCAGCGGATAGTTTTTATCGTCACGCAGGATGACGTTGTAGCGGGGGCGGTGTTGTTTGATCAGAGAGGCTTCAAGAATCAGTGCCTCTTTTTCCGTGGTGGTGAGGAAGGTTTCCACCCGTGCCACACGGGAGAGCATGGCGGCAGTCTTTGAATGGGGAGGCCCGGTATAATGGACGTACTGACTGAGGCGTTTGCGAAGATCGCGTGCCTTGCCCACATAGAGGACCTCTTTTTTACCGAGCATCTGATACACGCCTGGTCCGTGACTGACTGTTGCCAGAAAGTCCGTACTCAACGGAGAAGAAGACTCTTTGGGCAATGCGTCAGGGTTTGATGTAGGCGTATCCATCCTGCTGCAGTTCAATTAAGGTGACAATTCCGGCGGGAACGATCTCACAGCCTTCAATCAGGTTGTCCGGATCAATATTAAACCGATTTAAAGCATTACGGCAGACTTTAAACGACACCCTGGCCTGTTGTAGCTGCCAGATCTCCTCCCGGTGCGGTGCACAGGCATCACTTTGTAACAGGACGACGGCCGGACCATTGCAGAGCAGAACCAGGTCGTAGTGTTTTTCCGGGATGGCGCGTAGCAGGTTACTGATATTGGACAGAGCAATGGCAAAGGGTTTGACCTCATCAAGGTCAACATGAAAGACTGCCCGATAGATCATAGCGGATATCCTCCTTGAGTGGGGGTACGATGAAAGGCGGCATCAAAAAGTCGTTTTGTATAGGCCTGCTGCGGGTTGACAAACAAAGCTGCGGCCGGCCCGCTTTCAACAATCCGGCCCTGACGCATGACCGCCAGCTGATCGGCAACGGATCGGACTGTGCGCAGGTCATGGGTAATGAAAATATAGGTTAATTGAAAACGGTCTTGCAGCTGACGCAATAAGCTCAGAATCTGTTTTTGAATAGTCATGTCCAGGGCACTGGTCGGCTCATCGAGAATCAGCAGTTTCGGCCTGAGAATAACAGCACGGGCAATGGCGATGCGCTGGCGTTGTCCACCGGAAAATTCGTGGGGGAAACGTCCTGCCAGGGCAGGGTCAAGTTCGACATCGTTGAGTGCCTGTTCAACCAGAGACTGCCGCTCACTTTTTGTGCCGCCAAGGCCATGCACCTCCAGCCCTTCAGCAATGATCTGTGCAATGGTCATCCGTGGTGACAGCGATGAAAAGGGGTCCTGGAAGACGATCTGCAGTTCTTTGCGCAACGGTCGGAACCGCCGGCCTGACAGCTTGGAGAGGCTGTAGGTGATACCTGGTTCCGGAATATAGGTGACTGAACCTCTGTAGGGAAGAAGGCCCAAAAGACACATTGCCAGAGTGGTTTTCCCTGAACCGGATTCACCGACCAGACCAAGGGTGGTGCCGGCATGAAGCGTCAAACTGACCTCATCCACGGCCTTGCGCACCTGTCCGGACCGCGACCAAAGACTGGTCCAGGGGCTTTTAATGGTAAAGCTACAGCTGAGCGTGTTGATTTCGATGAGCTTATGTCCGCCGGTGCGGGTCTGCTGAATACCGGTGGGAACAGCGGCTAGCAGGTGCCTGGTATACTTTTTACTGGGCGCGGAAAAGATGGTTTCAACAGCCCCCTGTTCAACGATTCGGCCGCAGTGCATAATTGAAACTGTGTCTGCAATCTTCTTCACCATCGGCAGGTCATGGGTGATGAGAAGGACAGCCATCCCATACTCCTGCTGAATGTCGATGATGAGATCAAGAATCTGATTTTGGATGGTCACATCAAGGGCTGTGGTCGGTTCATCGGCAATCAGGAGCTGCGGCCGGCAGGCCAGGGCCATGGCTATGATGACACGCTGACGTTGTCCACCGGATAACTGGTGAGGATAGGAACGGATACGTTCATCAGGGTTATCGATACCTGTGCGTTCAAGCAACTGCAGGGCCATCCGGTGGGCTGCCTCTTTGGAGACGGACTGGTGAAGCAGCAGCGGTTCCATCAGCTGGGTGCCGATGGTATACACCGGGTTGAGTGATGTCATCGGTTCCTGAAAGATCATGGCAATCCGGTTGCCGCGGATGGCACGGATCTTCTGTTTGGGCAACGTGGTTATTTCCTGGCCGTCAAAACGAATGGATCCGGTCTGTTCGATCCTGCTGGTCTCTTCGAGCAAACGGAGAATGGACAGAGCAGTCACCGATTTTCCGGAGCCGGATTCACCAACCAGGGCATGGCATTCACCGGCAGCGATCTGCAGGCAGATATCATGCAGAACCGGGAAACGGTTACCCTCAACATCATGGAAGGTGAGGGAAAAATTATCGATGGTCAGAAGCGGCGGCGGGTTGCCGTGTTGATCAGGAGAGAACATCGCCGAATTTTACCCGAGGGTCAGTGTAAGAGCAACAGGAGATAATCGTCTGTGCGGCGGTCGGCAAAGATCGGTAAATCGATTCCTGTCTTGAAAAACAAGGCGCAGATGGTGTACATCTGTTGTGGACAACAGCATCGGTTGTGTTCATGGAATACACGCTTTGCTGATTCTTTGGTTATCACTGTTCATACGACTGTTCAAATCTGCTGTTAGGTTTTTTATACTGTGTCTCTTCCTCGCCGGGCGTCTGCTCAACTTCTTCACTGGTTTGCCTTTGCGGTTAGCTGTCTGGCCTTAATCTGGCTGGTGCTGCGTGGCGCTGAACGACTCGGTTACAGCTGGCATTGGCGACAGATCCCGCGCTACCTGTGGACCTGCTCCGATGGTACCTGTTCCTTTGGTCCACTTATGCAGGGACTGCTGGTCACATTGGAAATAACGGCGGTCAGCATACTGGGTGCCACGATAATCGGTCTGTGCACTGCGATGCTCAGGCTTTCGAATTCTTTTGTCGGTCGGGGGGCAGCCCGGTTTTATCTTGAAACAGTCCGTAACACTCCGCTGTTGGTGCAGATCTTTTTTCTTTATTTTGTTATTGCCCCTTTGTTCGACTTTGAGAGGACCACCACGGCTATCCTGGCACTGAGTCTTTTTGAAGGCGCCTATGCTTCAGAAATTTTTCGGGCCGGGATCACTTCCATTGGCAGAGGACAGTGGGAAGCCTGTTACAGTCTCGGACTGAGTCGGTCGCAGAGTTTTCAGCATGTCATTCTGCCGCAGGCAGTACGTCGTGTTTTACCGCCACTGACCGGGCAGGCAGTCTCTCTTATCAAGGATTCGGCCCTGGTAAGCACCATCGCTGTCTCCGACTTAACCATGCAGGGACGAATGATCGTTGCAGAAACCTTTCTTTCCTTTGAAGTCTGGTTTGTGGTTGCCGCCATCTATCTTGTCCTTACCCTTGCCCTTTCCAGTCTTGCCCATGCCATTGAACGACGCTTTCCAAGGATCGCCTGAATGAAAGACCATATTACCAGAGCTGATCACGATCCAATCATCGTGACCGAGCACCTGATGAAGACCTTTCCCGGCCCGGTAACGGCTCTGGATGATTTTACCATTCAGGTTCAGCGTGGCGAAGTGCTGGTGGTGATTGGCCCCTCGGGATCAGGGAAATCAACATTGCTGCGGTGTCTCAACGGACTGGAAAGCATTGACAGCGGTCGGATTGTTATTGACGGTATCCCCCTTGACAATCATGAGGCAAATCGTTTTGCCATACGCCGGGAAGTCGGCATGGTTTTTCAGGCATTTAATCTTTTCCCGCATCTGTCTGTCCTTGAAAATATCAACCTGGCGCAGCGTCTTGTCCGCGGTGTACGCAAATCAGAAGCAACCGAAACCACCAGGGTGCTGCTTGCTAAAGTCGGGCTCTCAGAAAAGATTCACAGTTATCCTGATGAACTTTCAGGTGGGCAGCAGCAACGGGTGGCTATTGCCCGAGCCGTGGCTTTGCATCCAAAAGTGATGTTGTTTGATGAGGCCACCAGTGCTCTGGATCCTGAGATGATCGGTGAGGTGCTCGACGTGATGCGCAGGCTAGCGGAGGAGGGCATGACCATGGTGATCGTGACCCATGAGATGGGGTTTGCCAAAGAGGTGAGCGATCGGGTGGCGTTCATGGTGGACGGCCGGCTTGTTGAGGAGGCCGAAACCCAAGCGTTTTTTACGCAACCTCAACAAGAGCGCACCCGTGATTTTCTTCGACAGATTCTGTAGGTGTAGCCTCTGTTTCCAAGAGTCCAGACCTGGCAGGCAGGTATTTCTGCACCTCTTGTCAGTGTGCAGCAGGAGTCCGGCATGTTTTCAGAATATAATTGTTACCGATGTTAAGCAACAGCACCGGCAAAGATATGCAGTCTAACCGACCTCAGGCAGTCTCATTGACCTGAAAATTTTCGAAATCAACAACAGATGTACCTGTTGTAGGATGAGGCGTGCTCGCAATAACCGGTTATCCGGACTTCCGGAAACTTGTCGTTTGCTAAAGCGGCATACCCCATCCATGTATACCTAATACTGCACCACAGGGTATTTTCTCTGCTACGTCCTGCGCTTTTACACTCAACTTGCTGCGTCAGTCTCGGGTTGAAGAATGGTTCGACTTCGCTTGACTGCACACAGATCGCCGCACATGGTGCACACCTCCTGATCAACAGGCTTTGATGAGGCGCGGTAGGCTTTTGCCTTTTCCGGGTCAAGAGCAAGACCAAACATCCGATCCCAGTCCAGATCTCTACGTGCCGCACTCATGGCATTATCCCAGTCAATGGCGCCGGGAATGCCTTTGGCGATATCAGCGGCATGGGCAGCAATGCGTGCGGCAATTATGCCCTCTTTCATGTCATCCTGATCCGGCAGACGCAGGTGTTCGGCAGGGGTTACATAACAGAGAAAATCAGCACCATGGGCAGCTGCCAGAGCACCGCCGATGGCTGAGGTGATATGATCGTACCCGGGTGCAACATCGGTCACAATCGGACCCAGCACGTAAAACGGAGCACCATGGCAGAGTTTCTTTTCCAACAGCATGTTGGCTGCCACCTCATTGAGCGGTACATGTCCCGGTCCTTCGATCATGACCTGCACCTCAGCCTGCCAGCAGCGCTTGGTTAATTCACCCAGAAAAATCAACTCCTGTATCTGGGCGGCATCTGTTGCGTCTCGCAGGCTGCCCGGTCGCAGCCCATCCCCCAGACTGAGGGTAACATCATACTGTCTGCACAGTTCGAGTAACCGGTCAAAGTGTTCATAAAAGGGGTTTTCCTTATCATTGGCAGTCATCCAGTCGAGCAGCAGGGAACCGCCGCGACTGACGATATGGGTAAGGCGGGGGGTGATGCGCAAACGCTGGATGGCCGTTTGCGTGAGACCTGCATGGATGGTCATGAAATCAACCCCATCTTCGGCATGCATGCGGACAACGTCAAAGAAATCGTCCACAGTAATAGCAGCCACGTCCTTGCCGTAACGGGCCACTGCATCGTAAACCGGGACCGTGCCGATCATGGCCGGACTGATTTCAACGGCTCGTTTTCGAAAAGCCCTTGTGTCACCGAAGGTACTGAGATCCATGATCGCGTCGGCCTTGAGTTCTATTGAACGCCGTACTTTTTGTAATTCCGCTTCAACATTGCAGCAATCTTCTGATACGCCGAGGTTGACGTTTATCTTAGTGGTCAGGCCGGCGCCGATACCCTTGGCAAGCAGACTGGTGTGGTTGCGGTTGGCAGGAATAACGATCCTGCCTTCGGCTATCCGTGTTAACAGATCGTTTTCATGGATTTTCTCATCGATGAGTACCTGTCGCACCTGAGGGGTGATGGTGCCGCAGCGTGCTGCAGCCATCTGAGTTAAGAAGGTCATGGGATAGTCTCCTGAAGAAATATGAAGAGAACATCAAAGAAATGCAGCATTCAGCCGTTGCACCATGGCAACAATGTCAGAGGCTGCAACAATTTCTGTCACCAGACAGACGGTTTTGGCGCCTCGTGCGATCACCTCCGGCAGATTGCTCTCTTTGATACCACCAATAGCAACAAAGGGAAGGGGGCTTGTACGAACCACATGTTCAAGATATGCCAAACCGACCGGTGCACAGACATCTTCTTTGGTCTGCGTGCTGAACAGCGGTCCGACACCGATGTAGTCGGCTCCCGCGTCCACCGCTGCAGCGGCCTGCTCAGGGTCGTGGGTGGAGAGTCCGATAAGTCTGTCAGGGCCGAGCAGTCTGCGTATCTCAGGAACCGGAAGATCATCCTGGCCGACGTGCACACCATCGGCATCTGTCAAGAGAGCGATATCAATATAATCGTTGACAATAAACAGTACTCCGGCATCACGGGTCAGTTTGCGAATGATCCGGCATTCGGCCAGCATCTGGCCGTAACTTTTGTACGGGCGTTTTTCACGATACTGGACAATGCGAATACCGCCCTCTATCATCTTTGCAACCACCTCGATGTTGGAACGGCCTGCGGAAAACTTTTCTG